>CAYVFM010000025.1:0-15345 GCA_964450995.1 uncultured Gemmatimonadota bacterium
GCGATGAGGAACGCTCCCCCGACGAAGATCGTGAACAGCAGCGGGAACGCGGTCGAGGGCGCGGCGAGCCCGGTGGGGCCGGTGCCGGCGGACGCGGAGCCCGGCGTGCTCGCGGCCGCGGCGGATCGCGTCGCCTCGTGGGGCGCCGGGGGCGTCCTGGTCCTGGTCTGGCTCGCGGGCTTCCTGGCCGTGATGGGCTCGCTGGCCGTGGCCAAGCTCCGGGTCTGGTGGCTGGCCCGGGACGCCCGGCGGATCCGGGACGGCCCGTGGACGGAGCTGCGGGACGAGCTGGCGGGCCGACTCGGGCTCCGCCGGTCCGTCGTCCTCCTCCGGAGCCCGCGGCCCCTGGTTCCGATGACCTGGGGGATCGGGCGTCCACGGGTGCTCCTGCCCGCCGCGGCCGACGACTGGCCCCGGGCGTGCCGCCGGAACGTCCTGCTCCACGAGCTGGCGCACGTGAAGCGCCGGGACCTGCTGGTCCGCCACCTGGCCCGGCTCGCCTGCGCCCTCTACTGGTTCCACCCGCTGGTCTGGATGGCGGCCCGCCGGCTGCGCCTCGAGCAGGAGGAGGCCTGCGACGACCACGTCCTGCGGGCCGGGGCGCTGGCCTCCGATTACGCCCGCCACCTGGTGGGGCTCGCGCGGGTGCTGAAGGGCGTCCGCAGCGCCGCCCGGGCCGGGAGCACCGGCAGCGGGCGCACGGACTTCGCCCGCCGCATGCGGGCCCTGCTGTCCCCGAGCCGCGAGCGAGGGGCGCTGTCGGGGCGCTGGCTGACGGCCGCCGCGGCCGCAGCGGGCGCGCTGATCACCGGGCTGGCGGCCCTCGCCCCGGCTACGGCGGCCACGGCGGGCGAGGCGGACGCGGCGGGGGCGCCGGCCCTTGCGGACGGCACCGCCGTCTCGGCCCCGGGAGGAGGGCCGGCCGGGATGGAGCTCCCCTCCATCCGGGTGGACCGGCCCGCCCCCTCCGGCGACCGGGAGACCGCGGGACCGTCGAAGAGCGACGGCCCGGACCCGTCGCCCGCCTCCGGGGTCGGGGGCGATCCCGATGCCGGGCCCGGCGGAGCGCCGGAGACCGCCGCCGGTGGGGACGACGTGACGCCGTCCCCGGCCGCCGACGGTGGGGCCGGTCCCTCCGGGGCCGGCGCGCCCGCCCCCGGCGACGCCGATGCCCCTGCGGGGGCGGCCGGGATGGCGGCGGGACCGCAGCGGACCATCGGCGCCCCCCCCGGCGGGATCGGCGAGCCGGCCTTCGAGGCGCTCGCACCGTCGCTGGTGACCCGCCGGCACGACGCGCCGTCGCCGGAGACGGGACCGAACGGGGTCGCCGGGAGCGGGCCGGACGCCTCTTCCGCGCCGGACGCCGGCGTCCGGTCCGGGAGCGGCGGGGTGGGCGACGCGGCCCGGCGGTTGGTGGAGCGCCTGGACGTCGCCACCGACCCGGACCGCAGGGGCGAGCTGCTGCGCGAGGCGGCGCGGGACGGGGCGACCCGCACCCTGGCCGTCCTGGTGGAGGTCTCCTTCCGGGCCGTGCGCCATGACGATCGGGTCCGGGCGGTCCGGACCCTGGCGCAGGAGGCCCCCCGTGAGGTGGGAGGGCGCTTCCTCTACCAGGTGGCCCGCACCAACCCCTGGCCGGGCGTGCGGGCCGAGGCCATCCACCAGCTCCGGCGGCTCCGTCCCGAGCAGGTGGTCACCTGGCTGGTGCACCTGGCCTACCACGACGAGGAGCGGGCCGTCCAGCGGCGGGCCGTGGGGGCCCTGGCCCGGCTCGGCGGCGGGGCGGAGTCGAGCCTGACCCAGATCGCCCGCTCCCACCCCGACGCGGAGGTGCGGATCGCGGCCATCTACTGGCTCGTCCGGACCGGCTCCGGCTCCTCGCTGGCCAAGTACGTCCAGGCCGCCTGATCCCCCCGCGGCGGAACCGTCCTTGCTCCGGTTTCTCCCCCGGAGCCCCGAGCCCCACGATCACGGACCCGGAGCGTCGACCTTGAGCGAAGCGGCGTCCCACCGCCTCACCGGCCCGCGCCCGGCCTCCCGGGGCTCCCGCGGATGCTGTACCGGCGGGGCGCCCGGACGCCCCGGCACCGTCCCCGGCTGAGCCGGGCCCCCGCCCGGCCGCCCGGGGGGCGACGCCCCCCCGGGTCGCCCCTCCGTCCGTCCGCCCGGTCCCCGGGCCGCGGACCGCCCCCCGGCGACGAGCCCGGATCCGCCCGGCGCGCGGGCCCGCGGCGGCCGTCGCCGACCCGCGAACGGATCCCCGAACCGACGATAGAACGGAGGCAGACCGATGAGCGACCGTCCCGAGAAGTTCGAGGGCTACGCCCGTCCCGATAAGCTGGTCACCACCGGATGGGTGGCCGAGAATCGCGATCGCGACGACGTGCGGATCGTCGAGTCGGACGAGGACGTGCTCCTCTACGACGTCGGCCACGTGCCCGGCGCGGTGAAAGTCGACTGGCACACCGACCTCCAGGACCCCGTCCAGCGGGACTACCTGGACGAGGAGGCCTTCGCCGAGCTGATGCGCCGGAAGGGCATCTCCCCCGACACCACCGTCGTCTTCTACGGCGACAAGAGCAACTGGTGGGCTTGCTACGCCCTGTGGGTCTTCGAGCTCTTCGGCCACGAGGACACGCGGATCATGGACGGCGGCCGCCAGAAGTGGGAGGAGGAGGGGCGCCCCTTCTCCGAGGAGGTGCCCGACGTGCCGGAGACCGAGTACCCGGTGCCCGAGCGCGCCGACTGGCGGATCCGGGCGTTCCGCCACGACGTCGAGGAGCACCTGCGGGAGGACGACCCGCTGGTGGACGTCCGCTCGCCCGAGGAGTACCGGGGCGAGCGGCTCCACATGCCCGACTACCCCAACGAGGGCGCCCTCCGGGGCGGCCACATCCCCGGCGCCGCCAACATCCCGTGGAGCCGCGCGGCCCGCGAGGACGGCACCTTCCGCCCGACGGACGAGCTGCGGGGGATCTACGAGGAGGAGGCCGGCCTGTCGCCGGCGTCGGACGTGGTGGCCTACTGCCGCATCGGCGAGCGCTCGAGCCACACCTGGTTCGTGCTCCGCTACCTGCTGGGCTACGAGCGGGTGCGGAACTACGACGGCTCGTGGACCGAGTGGGGGAACCTGGTCCGGGCGCCCATCGAGAAGTAGCCGGGCCCGCCGCGACCCTCAGCCGCCGCCGGTCGCCGTCCCCGCGGTGTCCCGGCCGGCGGCGGTGTCGGCGGGCGGCTCGCCCGGCCGGCCCAGGAGCCGCCGGAGCAGCTCCCCGGCCCCCCGCCGGGCCGCCTCGCCGGCCTCCCGGCGTGCCGCGTCCTCCAGCACCTCCCGGAGCGCGTTCGCGTCCAGCTCGACGCGGGGCTCCTCCACGGTGCCGACCACCCGGAGCGCCACCGGCAGGGGCCCGCCCCCGGCGACGCGGTCCAGGAGCGATCCCGGCAGCCCCCCGACCCGTCCGCCCAGCGCCCGGGCGGCGGCCGCGGGCACCTCGCCCACCACGGCCAGCCCCAGGCCCCCGCCGAGGCCGATGGTCCCGCCCAGCCGGAGAGGGAGGGCCGTGCCCTCGGGCGCGGAGGACGCCAGGAAGAGGGTGTCGGCCCGCAGGGTGAAGGGCTGCTCCCAGCGGCTGAAGCCCGGGCTCTCCAGCCCCGGGGCTCGGAGCGACGCGGCCAGGACGGACGTCACCGGGTTCGGCCGCATCCGCCCCTCCGTGAAGACCAGCCGCCCCTCGCCCGACAGGCCCTCGGGCAGGGGGAGGAGCAGGGAATCGAGCCGGCCCGCGACCTCCAGCGACAGCTCGGCCCGGCCGGTCACCAGCCGGCCCAGCGGCGTGGAGGTGGCCAGCAGGGCCTCCGCGTCGAGATCCTCTCCGTGGACCCGGAGCCGGAAGGGGGCGGGGGCGGCCCCGAGCGAGGCCTCGCCCGAGAGCCGGACCCGTCCGCCCAGGGCTCCGAAGTCGGCCCCCGCCACGCCCAGGCGGCCCGGCGCCAGCTCGAGCCGGGCGGAGACGTCCGTGAGACGCCGGGGGCGGCGGATCAGCTCGTCCAGCTCGACCCGCAGCGTCCCGGACGCCGGCGCCGAGTCCGGGAGCCCGGCCCGGGCCGCGGCGAGCCGCTCGGCCGAACGGCCGTCCACCGGCCGCCCTCCCAGCCGGGCCAGGGCCAGGCGCGTCCGGGTGACCTCGTCCCCGGGCGAGACGCCGAGCAGGGCGTCCAGGTCCAGACGCGGGCCGCGGAGAGTCGCCTCGAAGGTCGGCACCGGCCCCTCCGCGAGCAGCCGGGAGGGCACGCCGGCCACGGCCAGGTCGAGCCGGAGGGTGTCGCCGTCCGCCAGCACCGGCAGGCCCGCCCCCGCGGCCGAGTCGCCGGAGAGCCGCACGGTGCCCGAGGGGACGCGCAGGGGCGCCGCCCACCCGGGGCGGGCCAGGGCGACCCCGTGGGGCCGGAGCGTCCCGGCCGCCCGGATCGAGGCGCGCCCGACGCCGCGGCCCCGGAGGGCCAGGTCGGCCTCCACCGCGCCGTCCAGGAGGGCGGTGTCGCCGCCCGTACGGGCCGCCAGGCTCCGCAGGCGGGGTCGGGCGCGGACCCGGAGCCGCCAGCTCCGGGCCGAGTCCAGCCGCAGGACGCCGTCCGCGTCCAGGTCGCCGTCCAGCAGCCGACCCCGGAGCCGCTCGACGATCACGCTGTCGCCGTCCACCCGGGCCCGGGCGGCCAGATCCCGGGCCAGCATCGCGTCTTCCCCGGCGACGCGGCCGTCGCTCAGGCTCGCCACCCCGTCCACGACGGGCCGACGTCCCGGTCCCCACGGCCCCTGGACGGCCAGGTCGAGCGAGACCCGACCCGCGAGCTCGGGGCCGCCGGTTCCACCGTCCGGCTCGCCGCCCCGGAGGCGGCGGGCCAGGTCGGCCACGTCCGCCAGCTCCACCGTGTCGGCGGCCACCCGCAGGTCCAGGCGCCGGGCGGGTCGGGCCAGCGAGTCCACGCGTCCCGAGATCCGCAGGGCGATCTCCGCCACGGTCGCCCGGCCGCGCTCCACCACCAGGTCGCCGTCGGGCAGCCGGCCCTCCAGCTCCAGGCGCACCGGCACCGGCGCCGGCGTCGGGCCGTCCGGGGACGGCGTGAGGCGGACGTCCCCGGCCCGGAGCGCCAGCCGCAGCTCCGTCCCCCCGTCACCGGCGCCCAGGCGCGCCCGGCCCGAGAGGTCCCGGGCCTCGAGCTCCGGACCCGTCGCCGCGCCGCGGTAGGAGACCGACCCGCCCTCCAGCTCGACCTCCTCGACCCGGAGCCGGAAGGGCGGCGGGCCGGACGGGGGCGCCGGCCCGCCGGCGGGCGAGAAGTCGCCGAAGTTGGTGCGGCCGTCCGGGAGCGTCGCCAGGCGGAGGCCGGCCTCGGAGAGCTGCACCTCCTCCACGACGACCCGCCGCCGGAAGAGCGGCCAGAGCGCCACCCGGAGCCGGACGCGGCCGATCCGGGCGAGGGGGGGTGCGTCGAAGCCCGGGGGGTTGCCGATCCGGAGGTCCGAGAGCACCGCGGTGGGGCGGGGGAAGACGGAGAGCGAGACCTCGCGCAGCTCGACGTCCCGGTTCAGGGCCGCCTCCATCCGGGCCTCCGACCACCGGGCCAGCCGCCCCCGGTCCGCGAGAGCATGGAAGAGGAGCCCGGCGGCCAGCCAGGCCACGGCCAGCCCGCCGACCAGGGCCAGTCCGACCAGGCCGGCGCGGCGGAGGCGACGTCGGACGGGGGGAGAGAGCTCGACGCTCACGGTCCTCCTCTAAACGGGGACACGGATACCTACGCCGGCGGCCCTGCCGGCGTTCCCGCGCCCGGCCCGGCTCGCCGACCGGGGGCACGGGACTTGAACGCCCGGTGCCGGTGCGCAGCTCGCTGTACGCCCCGAACCCCGGACGGAGAACGCGCCCCATGCGGACCCCGAGCCTCCTGGCCGCTCTCGCCCTCGGCATCGCCCTGACGGGATGCGGCGACGCGGACTCGCCCGGGGAGGCCGACCGGTCGGCTTCCGGCACGGCCGGCGACCGGTCGCCGGCCGACTCCGCCGTGGCCGCCTGGATCCGGGCGGCCGGTGGCCCGTCGGCGTGGGACAGCGTCCGCACCCTCCGCTACACCGTCACCACCGTGCTCTACGACTCCACCGGTGCGGTGGACTGGATGCGGCCGCGGCGGGTGGAGATCGAGAAGACCGACGCGGGCTTCCGCTCCCGGATCGAGCGGCCGGAGGGAGAGGGGCTGTACGTGCAGGTCTTCACGGGCGACACGGCGTGGGCCACCCTGAACGGGCTTCCCCTCCCGCCGGACGACCCTGCCGCCGCCGAGTCCGAGTACGTCGGCCGGGACGTCTACTACTGGATCGGCCTGCCCTGGAAGCTCCGGGATCCCGGCGTGAACCTGGACGCCCGGACCCTGCCGGCCGACTCGGGCCTGGAGGTGCGGGTGACCTTCGGCGACCGGGTGGGCCAGCACCCGGGCGACACCTACTGGTACCGGTTCCTGGACGAGGATCCCTGGCCGGAGCAGGTCCACTACCGGGAGGCCGGTGCCGAGGACCGCACCCGTACCCTCTGGCGCGACTTCACCCGGGCGGGGCCGCTGGCGTACGTGGGGGTGCGACGGTACGTGGACGCGTCCGGACGGAGGACCAAGGAGCTGCGCATCGACGACGTCTGGCTGAACCCGCCCCTGCCCGATTCGAGCTTCGCGCCGCCGGGCCGGCGGGACCTTGCCTCCCCGGGTGCTCGGCCGTAACCTGACGGCGCCGACGCGCCGGTCCCCACCGCCCCCTCTCATGGACGACGCCACACGACAGACGCTCTCCGGACCCCGGGGAGCGGCGTGCCCCGCCGCGGAGACCGTCCGCCGGCCGGGCCCGCGCTACGCCGGCAGCCCCTCGAAACGCGGGAGGATGCCTTGAACCCACGGACGCGCGAGCTGATGGACCGCCTCCTCGAGGTCCACGGTCCCTCGGGCCACGAGCGCGAGGCCGGACGGGCCTGGCGGGACGCGGCGGAGGACTTCGCCGACCGGGTCTGGCTGGACGTCCACGGCAACAGCTTCGCCGAGGTGGGCGAGGGCGGCTCGCCCCGGATCATGCTGGCCGGTCACATCGACGAGATCGGCCTGATGGTCCACCACATCGACGACGACGGCTTCCTCTACCTCAAGGGCGTCGGCGGCTGGGACCCGCAGGTCCTGGTGGGCCAGCGGGTGGAGATCCTCGCCGAGGACGGCCCGGTTCCCGGCGTCATCGGCTGGAAGGCGATCCACCTCATCGACCGCAAGGAACGGAAGAAGGCGGTCGAGCTGAAGGACCTCTGGATCGACATCGGCGCCGAGGACGGCGACGAGGCCCGGGAGGCGGTCTCGGTGGGCGACGTCGCGGTGGTCCGCTCCGACCGGCTGGAGCTGGCCAACGGCCGGATCGCCGCCCGCTCGGCCGACGACCGCCTCGGCGCCCTGGTGGCGCTGGAGGCGCTCCGGCGGGCGGCGGAGAAGGGGACCGGCGCCCACGGCGTCGCGGTGGCCACCACCCAGGAGGAGATCAGCTACAAGACGGGCGGCGGCGCCTCCACCAGCACCTTCGGCCTGGAGCCCGACGCGGCGGTGGTGATCGACGTCACCCACGCCACCGACCACCCCTCGGTGGAGCGGACAGAGCACGGCCTGGTGGAGCTGGGCGCGGGGCCGGTCCTGAGCCGGGGGGCGGTGGTGAACCCGGTCCTCTACGAGCGCCTCGTGGCGGCCGCCGAGGAGGCCGACATCCCCTACCAGGTGCTGGCGGCCCCGTCCACCACGGGCACCGACGCCGACGCGATCTTCACCACCCGGGCGGGGGTGGCGACGGCGGTGGTCTCGATCCCCGACCGCTACATGCACACGCCCAACCAGACGGTCTCCACCGACGACGTCGAGCATGCCGCCGAGCTCATCGCCGAGCTTCTGGCGGTGCTCGACGCGGAGACCGACTTCCGGCCCTCGTGAGGCGATCGGAGGGCGGTCCCCGGCACGGGGAGGGGCGATGAAGGGACACGGCCGGGCGCCGGAGCCGGAGCCCAGCCGGGCCGCCGAGGACTACCTGAAGGCCATCTACAAGCTGCAGCAGACGGCCTCTTCCTCGGTCTCCACGTCCGACCTCGCCGGCGAGCTGGAGCGGTCGGCGGCCTCGGTGACGAACATGGTGAAGAGCCTGGCGGAGCAGGAGCTGGTGGAGCACGTCCCTTACTACGGCGTACACCTGACCGACGACGGCGAGGCGGCGGCGCTCCGCATCATCCGTCGCCACCGGGTGATCGAGTCCTACCTCATCGAGCGCCTGGGCTACACGTGGGACGGCGTCCACGCCGAGGCCGAGCGCCTCGAGCACGCCGCGTCGGACGAGCTGATCGACCGGATGGCCGGGGCCATGGGCGATCCCGCCTTCGACCCGCACGGCTCGCCGATCCCCGACGCCGAGGGCAAGATGGAGGAGCGGCCCATCACCCGCCTCACCGAGGTGCAGGAGGAGGTCCCGGCCGTCGTGCGGGAGGTGGCCGACGAGGACCCGGAGCGACTGCGCGAGGCGGGGGCGCTGGGCCTCTTCCCGGGCACCCGGGTGGTGGTGATCCACGAGGAGGCGCCGTCCACCGGCCTCACCGTCCGGGTGGGCGGCGAAGCCCGGACGGTGGACGAGGCGCTGGCCGCGGCGATCTCGGTGGAGCGCCTCTAGGCGCCGATCGACCGCCCCGGCGGTGGTCCGCCCCCGCGCCGCCGGCGACCGCCCCGAAGACGCGCCGCTCCCCCCCGCGGGACCGGCGCCCGAGCGCTGACCCCGATCCACGGAGCCAGGATGGCCCGCGAGATGCGCATCGACGGAGACCGATGGAGGATCCGCATCAGCCGGGAGCGGCCCGACCCGGGCCGCCGCACCGTGCTCTTCTTCCCGGTGACGAGCGACCAGCGCCCCTACCGGGTGGTGGGGGTCGACGAGGATCGGGTCTCCGGGGCCGGGGACCTGGAGGCGCTCTCGGAGCGCGAGCTGGTGGAGTTGTTCGGGGAAGCCTCCTCGATGGACTTCCCCCGGGACTACGACTGATCGGCGCGCCGGGACGCGCCCCGACGCGCGGCGGGACCCGGAGCGGGGCCCGGCCGTGAGCGGGGAGGACGCGGGTCGGGTGGACCTCCACCTCCACTCCACCGCCTCCGACGGCACGGTGCCGCCGACCGAGGTGGTCCGTCGGGCCGCGGCCGAGGGGCTGGAGGGGATCGCCCTGACCGACCACGACACCGTCGACGGGGTGGAGGAGGCCGCGGCGGAGGCGGAGCGCCTGGGCCTGCGGTTCCTGGTGGCGGCCGAGCTCTCGGCCAACGAGCCGGACCGCTCCGTCCACGTGCTGGCCTACGGCTTCGACCCGGCCGATCCCGATCTGGTCCGCTTCTTCCGGGAGTACCGGGAGCACCGAGAGGAGCGCGCCCGGGAGATCGCGGAACGGTTCCGGCAGCTCGGCGTTTCACTGGAGTACCGGGACGTGGAGCGGGAGGCCGGCGACGGCGTCCCCACCCGGGCCCACGTGGCGCGGGCGGTGGTCCGGACGGGCGGGGCGGAGAGCGAGCGGGAGGTCTTCGACCGGTGGCTCGGCCGCGACGGCCCGGCCTACGTCGAGAAGCGGCCGACCCCTCCCGCCTCGGTCTTCGATCTGATCCACGGGGCCGGAGGCGTGGCCGTGCTGGCCCATCCCGGCTGGCACCACGGGCCGGAGGAGATCCGGCGCTGGGCGGCCGAGGGGCTCGACGGGGTGGAGGTCCGCCACCCGTCGAACCACCGGAAGGTCCGCCGCCGGCTCGAGGAGCTGGCCGGGGAGCTGGACCTGCTCCGGACGGGCGGGTCCGACTGGCACGGCCCGGACGCGGACCGGGCGCCCCTGGGCGCCGAGACGGTGCCGGCGAGCTGGATGGACCGGCTGGAGCGGGCGACCGCCGGCCGGGGAGGAGCGGCGAGCGAGAGCGACGAGGCCTGAAAGCGGGAGCGAGCAGCCAGATGGCGACCCACGAGCACGAGATGATCATCGTCGGTGCCGGCCCGGCCGGGCTCTGCGCGGCCCTCTACGCGGGCCGCTCCGAGATGGACGCGGTCCTCCTGGAGAAGGGCGTCCCCGGCGGCCAGCTCCTCCTGACCGACATGGTCGACGACTACCCCGGCATGCAGGAGTGGGGCGGGGCGGAGATGGCCCGGGAGATGGCCGAGCACGCCGAGCGGTTCGGAGTGGGCGTGACCCGGGCCGAGGTCACCTCGATCGGCCGCGACGACGAGGGCGCCTTCGTGGTCGAGACCGACGGGGAGGACGTCTACCGGGCCCCGTCGCTGGTCTTCACCGCCGGCGGCGAGCCGCGGCGCCTGGACGTGCCCGGCGAGGAGGAGTACCAGGGCAAGGGCGTCAGCTACTGCGCCATCTGCGACGGCGCCTTCTTCAAGGGAGAGACCATCGCCGTGGTGGGCGGCGGCGATTCGGCGGTGGAGGAGGGGACCTTCCTCACCCGCTACGCGGAGAAGGTCCACGTCGTCCACCGCCGGAGCGAGTTCAGCGCCCAGGCGGTGCTGGAGGACCGGCTGATGGACAAGGTCGAGGAAGGGGAGGCCGAGGTCCACTGGAATCGGGTCGTCGAGGAGATCCAGGGCGACGGCGAGGGCGTGACCTCGCTGAAGCTCCGGAAGGTCCGGACCACCGAGGACTACGGGATCGAGGAGCTGGACGAGACCGAGGAGCTCCCGGTCACCGGTGTCTTCATCTTCGTCGGCTTCCGGCCCAACACCGACATCCTGGGCGAGCACATCGAGCACGACGCCGGCGGGCACCTGGTCACCGATCGGGACATGCGGACCTCGATCCCGGGCCTCTTCGTGGCCGGCGACGTCCGCTCCCAGCTCGTCCGGCAGATCACCACCGCCGTGGGCGACGCCACCACCGCGGTCTTCGCCGCCGAGAAGTACCTGGCGGAGCTCGAGGACCGGGAGAAGGAGGAAGAGGAGGCCGGGGCCGCGGCCGCCGCGGGCGGCCGGACCGGAGCCCCGCGCTGAGGCGACCTTCGCGGCCGGCCGCGGTGTAGGAGGATTCGCCGGCCGGAGGATCCCGGCGGCCGGACCGGGTGGCCGGTTGCAGCCCCCCGGGACGACGGCTAGCATGGCACCGCCCGACCGGGCTCCGCACGCCCGGCCGCGAGGCTCGCACGAGCAGGGAGCGCACCGCATGGAGACCACCGCGCAGCAGGCCGGCACGTCCGGCTCCGAGGAGCTGGGGATCACCCTCTCGGAGACCGCCGCCGAGGAGGTCGGCAAGTTCCTCTCGGAGGAAGGGATCGAGGAGGAGGTCGCCGGCCTCCGGGTCGCGGTGGTGCCGGGCGGCTGTTCGGGCTTCGAGTACAGCCTGACCCTCGAAGACGAGGCCGAGGAGGACGACATCCTCCTGGAGACGCGGGGCGTCCGGCTCTTCGTGGACCCCTTCAGCGCCCAGTACCTGGAGGGCACCCACATCGGCTACACGGAGAGCTTCCAGGGCTCCGGGTTCACCTTCGAGAACCCGAACGCCACGGGCGGCTGCGGGTGCGGCAGCTCCTTCGCCGTCTGAGCGCCGCCGGGAGCTCCGCCGCCGGCACAGGAGCACTCCGGGCCCGCGCCGGCGGGCCCCTTTTCCTCGCAGGGGGGAGGCGCACGCCGTGAGCCAGGGCTCGCCCGAGGTCCGGCGCGTGGCCGTGGGGCCCATGGAGTCGAACTGCTGGCTGGCCCGCCGCCCCGGCGCCGGGGAGGCGGTGGTGGTCGACCCCGGCTTCGACCCGGGGCGGATCGTCGACGCCCTGGAGGACTGGGGCGCCCGTCCGGAGGCGATCCTGCTCACCCACGCCCACCTGGACCACGTGGGGGCGGTGGCCCCGCTGGTGGAGCGCTGGGACCTGCCGGTGCACCTCCATCCCGACGACCGGCCGCTCTACGACCGGGCCGCCGAGCACGCCCTCCAGTTCGGGCTCCGGGTGCCCGAGCCCCCGCCGCCGGACCACGAGCTCCGGGACGGGGACGAGGTCGAGGTCGCCGGGCTCGCGTTCGAGGTGCGCCACGCCCCGGGCCACTCGCCGGGGGGCGTGGTCCTGGTGTGCGGACGGGGAGCGTTCGTGGGCGACTGCGTCTTCCAGGGCTCGGTCGGCCGGGTGGACCTGCCCGGCGGGGACGGCGCCCGCCTCCGGTCCTCCATCGAGGAGCAGATCCTCACCCTGCCCGACGAGGCCCGGCTCTGGCCGGGCCACGGGCCGGAGACGTCGGTGAGCCGGGAGCGCTCCTCCAACCCGTTCCTGACCGGGGCCGTCCGGTGGGGCCGGTGAGCGGCGGGGCGGCTTCGGCCGGGGACGCCCGCGGGGACGGCGGCGCCCGCGAAGCGGCGCCGGAGCCCCTCTCGCGGCCCGGGCGGGACGAGGGGGCCGACGAGGAGCCCTGCCTGCGCTGCGGCGTCCCGCTCCCGGCCCGGCTGATGGGCTGCAAGGGCGGGCACTGCCCCAACTGCGGCCATCCCTATCCCCACGGCGACTGCTCCGACTGACGCCATGCCGCACGGAACCGGACCGTGAGCGGCGAGCACGGCCCCCTGGTCCCCCGGTCGCCCGGCGCCGACCAGACGCTCCGCCTCAAGGAGCTGCTGGAGGCGGTGGAGGACGCCGACGACGTCCTGGTGCTGACCCACGACAACCCGGACCCTGACGCCATCGCCTCGGCGGCGGCCCTGGCGCACCTGCTCGAGCAGGTCGCGGGCCTCGAAGCGACCCTGGCCTTCGGGGGCATCGTGGGCCGGGCGGAGAACCGGGCGCTCATCGAGGAGCTCGGGGTCGACTTCCAGCGGATCGGCGGCATGGACGTGCCCACCTCCACCCCGGTGGCGCTGGTGGACACCCAGCCGCGGACGGGCAACAACTCGCTGCCCGAGGGCCGGATCGCCAGCGTCGTGGTGGACCACCATCCCCTCCGGTCGGAGACCTCGGCGGCGGGCTTCTCGGACGTCCGTCCGGGCTACGGGGCGAGCTGCTCGATCCTCGTGGAGTACCTCCGGGCCTCGAAGCTGGAGCCGCCCCGGGAGCTGGCCACGGCGCTCTTCTACGGCATCCAGTCCGAGACCATGGACCTCGGCCGCGAGGTCTCCGAGGCCGACGTCAGCGCCAGCCTCTACCTGTACCCCCGCTCGGATCCGGCCTCCATCTCCCGGATCCGTCACGCCCGGGTCCCCGAGAGCTACCTGGTGTCCATTCACGAGGCCCTGGAGGAGGCCCGGCGCTTCGGGGACGTGGTGATGGTCCCCATGGGGCGGCTCGACTACCCGGACATGGTGGCCGAGGTGGCCGACCTCTTCATGCGGGTCGAGGGGATCGAGTGGGCGGTGGCCAGCGGCCGCTATCACGACGATCTCCTCCTCTCGGTCCGGACCTTCCGCCCGGACGCCCACGCCGGGGAGGTGGTCCGCCGCGCCGTCCGCGACCGCGGCTCGGCCGGGGGACACGGGATGCTGGCGGGCGCCCAGCTTCCCCTGAAGGGGATGGACGAGCGGGAGGTGGAGGGCCTCGTCCGGGGCGTGCTCGCCGACCTCCGCGAGATCCTCCACGTGGCCGACCGGGAGTCGGAGGAGATCATCCCGGACGTCGGTCCGGCCGCGCCGGGCCCGGAGGAGGGCTGACGGCGGTGCTGGTCGTGGGGATCACCGGGACCGTCGGGGCCGGCAAGAGCAGCGTGGGCCGCCTCTTCGAGGGCTGGGGCGCCCGGCGGATCGACGCCGACGAGCTGGCCCGGGAGGCCGTGGCGCCGGGCACGGAGGCCCTGGAGGCCATCGTCGACGCGTGGGGCGAGGAGGTCCTGGCCGCGGACGGCTCCCTGGACCGGGCCGCCCTGCGGGAGCGTGTCTTCGGCGACCCCGGGGCTCGCGAGCGGCTGGAGGCCATCGTCCACCCCGAGGTGCGCCGCCTCCGGGAGGAGCGGCTGCGCCGCGCACGGGAGGAAGGGGTCGAGGTGGTGGTGGGGGAGGTGCCGCTGCTCTTCGAGACCGGGATGGAGGAGGCCTTCGACCTGGTGGTGACCGTGGACGCGCCCCGTGAGACCCGGCGGCGGCGCCTCCGCGAGGACCGGGGCCTTCCGGACGAGACCTTCGAAGCCATCGAGGCGGCCCAGTGGTCGGCGGAGCGGAAGCGGGCGGCGGCGGACCTGGTCATCGAGAACGACGGCACCCGCGCGGAGCTGGAGGAGGCGGCGCGCGACGCCTGGGAGACGATCCGCCGCCGGGCGTCGGAGGCGGAGGCGTGACCGGCGGAGAGGGGGGCGAAGACGGCCTCTGGAGCGTGGACCTGCACGTCCACACCTCCGCCTCGTACGACTGCCTCTCCGAGCCCGCCGACGTGGTCGAGGCGGCCCGGGAGGCCGGGCTCGACCGGATCGCCGTCACCGACCACGACGAGATCGAGGGGGCGCTGGCGGCCCGGTCCCTGGACGCGCGGCGGGTCATCGTCGGCGAGGAGGTCCGCACGGCCGAGGGGCTCGACGTCATCGGCCTCTTCCTCCACCGCCGGGTCCCGCCCGGGGCTTCGTTCCGGGAGACCGCCGGGGCCATCCGGGCCCAGGGAGGGCTGGTCTACCTGCCCCACCCCTTCGACGCCCACCGCGGCGCCGACGAGGACTTCTTCGACGGGGTGGCCGACTGCGTGGACGCGGTGGAGGGCCTCAACGCCCGGGTCCACGACGAGGACCGGAACCGCCGGGCCAGGGCCTGGGCGGAGGTGCGGGACCTGCCGGTAGGGGCGGGCAGCGACGCCCACCTGCTCGCCGAGGTGGGGCGTGCCCGAGTCCGCATCCCGCCCTTCCGCGAGAGCCCCGAAGAGCTGCTGAGCTCCCTCCGACGGGGGAGGATCGAGGGACGGGCCTCCGGCCTCTGGGTCCATCTGGGCTCCACCTGGGCGAAGCTCCGGAAGCGCCTGCCCGGGGCCTGAGCGCTCCCCCTGCGCCTCAGACCCGCCCGGCCCGGGCGCCCGCCTCCCGGCGCGAAGGGCCTGCGGTCGGGACGACGGCCGGCCTGCTGTTTCCTTGACAGGCCCGGCGGCCCCGGGCCAGCTTCACCGACCACGTTTCCAGGCGGGGACGTCGGACGGCGTCCCGCCGGCCCGGGAGGGAGCGACTCGGAGGAGGAAGAGAGGGTCACGTGAGCGTCGAGACGCACTCGAAGGAGCGGTGGGCCACCCGGGTGGGGCTGATCCTCGCCATGGCGGGCAACGCCGTGGGCCTGGGGAACTTCCTGCGCTTCCCCGTGCAGGCCGCCCAGAACGGCGGCGGCACCTTCATGA
>CAYVFM010000026.1:0-15251 GCA_964450995.1 uncultured Gemmatimonadota bacterium
CGGTCGAGGAGGCCCTGGACCGGCTGGCCCGGGCCATCCACGAGCGGGAGCCGGCGGGCGAGGACCTCCTGGTCGTGGGCATCCGCCGCCGGGGCGTGGAGCTGGCCGAGCGCATCGCCGGCCGGCTGGCCGAGCTCTCGGGCTCGACGGTGGACACCGGCACCCTGGACATCACCCTCTACCGGGACGACTTCGCCCGGGTCGGGCCGCGACCCGTCATCGGCCCCACCGAGCTGCCGGCCGGGGTCGGCGACCGCCGCGTGGTCATCGTCGACGACGTCCTCCACACCGGCCGGACGGCACGGGCCGCCATGGACGAGCTGGCCGATTTCGGCCGTCCCCGCCGGGTCGAGCTCTGCGTGCTGGTGGACCGGGGCGGACGGGAGCTGCCGATCCAGCCGGACTACGTGGGGCGTCGCGTGGAGGTGGAGCCCGGCCGCGAGGTGGCCGTCTCGGTCCCGGCGCAGGACGGGGAGCTGGCCGTCCGCCTGGTCCCGGTGGAGGAGGCCGGGGCGTGAGCCGCGGGGACGCCTGGCCGGGCCTCGGCAAGGACCTGGTGGGGCTGGAGGACCTCTCCGGCGACCAGATCGAGGCGGTGCTGGACACCGCCGAGCCCTTCAAGGAGATCAGCGAGCGTCGGATCAAGAAGGTCCCCGTCCTCCGCGGGGTCACCGTCGTGAACCTCTTCTTCGAGCCCTCCACCCGGACCCGGATCTCCTTCGAGTTCGCCGAGAAGCGCCTGAGCGCCGACACGGTGAACATCTCGGCGAAGGGGTCCTCGGTGCAGAAGGGCGAGACCCTGGTGGACACGGCCCGGAACCTGGAGGCGATGCGCATCGACATGGTGGTGATGCGCCACCCGGCGGCCGGGGCGGCCCGCTTCCTGGCCGACCGGATCCCCTCCAACGTGGTCAACGCCGGCGACGGCCAGCACGAGCATCCGACCCAGGCCCTGCTGGACCTGCTCACCCTCCGGGACAACTTCGGTGAGCTGGAGGGCCTGAAGGTCTGCATCGTCGGGGACATCCTGCACTCGCGGGTGGCCCGCTCGAACATCTGGGGCCTGCTGGCCACCGGCGCGGAGGTGGCGGTCTGCGGGCCCCGCACCCTGGTCCCGCTGGGCATCGAGGAGCTGGGCGTCCGCGTCTTCGACCGGGTGGAGGACGCGGTCGCGTGGGCCGACGCCCTCTACGTGCTCCGGCTCCAGCTCGAGCGGATGGAGGCGGGCTTCGTCCCCTCGCTACGCGAGTACAACCGGGTCTTCGGGATCACCCGGGAGCGGCTGGAGGGCCACGCCTCCGACGACCTGCTGATCCTTCACCCGGGGCCGATGAACCGCGGGGTGGAGATCGACTCGGACGTGGCCGACGGACCCCGGTCGGTGATCCTGCCCCAGGTCACCAACGGCGTCGCGGTCCGGATGGCAGTCCTCTACCTGCTGGCCGGCGGCCGGCCGGAACAGGCCGAGGCCGCGAAGCGGGAGGTCGAATGAGCGGCCCGCGTCCCCTCGTCCTCCGCGGCGGCCGGCTGCTGGACCCGTCCACCGACCGCGACGGCGAGGGCGACCTGCTGGTGGTCGACGGCGAGATCGCGGAGGCGGGGCGGATCGACGGGGTCCCGGAAGGCGCCCGGGAGGTGGACGTCGCCGGCTGCGTGGTGGCGCCGGGCTTCGTGGACCTCCACGTGCACCTCCGGGAGCCCGGCGGCGAGCACAAGGAGACCATCCGGTCGGGCGCCCGCGCGGCGGCGGCCGGCGGCTTCACGACCGTCTGGGCCATGCCCAACACCGACCCGCCGGCCGACGACCCGGCGGCGGTGGGCTACGTCCGGTCCGAGGGCGAGCGGGCGGCCGGGGCCCGGGTGCACCCGGTGGGCGCGGCGACGGTGGGGCTCGAGGGCGAGCAGATGACCGAGGTCGGGGAGCTGGTGGCGGCCGGTGCGGTGGCCGTCTCCGACGACGGCCACCCGATCTGGGACGCGGGCCTCCTGCGGCGCCTGCTGGAGTACACCCAGACCTACGGCATTTCCGTCCTCCAGCACGCGGAGGACCGGCGCCTGGCCGGCGCCGGCGTGATGAACGAGGGCGTCGTCTCCACGGCGCTCGGCCTCCGGGGCCAGCCCGCGGCCGCCGAGGCCGCGATGGTGGCCCGGGACTGCCTGCTCGCGGAGCTCACCGGCGGGCGGCTCCACGTCTGCCACGTCTCCACCCGCCAGGCCGTGGACCAGATCCGGCGGGCGAAGGAGCGGGGCGCCCCGGTCACCGCCGAGGTCACGCCCCACCACCTGGCCCTCACCGAGGAGGCGGTCCGCGGCTACCGGACCGAGGCCAAGATGAACCCGCCGCTCCGGACGGCGGACGACCGGGAGGCGGTGCGCGAGGCGCTGGCCGAGGGCGTGCTCGACGTGGTGGCCACCGACCACGCTCCGCACCACTACGAGGAGAAGGAGCGGGAGTTCGACGACGCGCCCTTCGGCGTCGTGGGCCTGGAGACGGCCCTGGGCGTCCTGGTGCGGGAGCTGGTGGAGCCGGGGCTGATGGACCTGGCGGCGCTGGTCGACCGGATGGCCTGCGCCCCGGCCCGGACCATGGGCCTGCCGGGGGGGACGCTCCGCCCGGGCGCCCCCGCCGACGTGGTGGTCTTCGACCCGGGGGAGCGCTGGACGGTGGAGCCGGACCGATTCGTCTCGAAGAGCCGGAACACGCCCTTCGCCGGCCAGGAGCTGGTGGGCCGGGTGCGACGGACCCTGGTGGGCGGCCGGACCCGATGGGCCGCCGACGAGGAGGAGCCCCGTTCCGCCGGCCCGGCCGGCACCCCAGAGGAGGCACGGAGATGACACCCGACGAGGACCCGGCGGTGCCCCCGCAGATCGCCGAGCTGCTCGACCGCCGCTCGACGCTCGCGGCCTGGCTGGACCGGCTGGAGGACCGCCGCGACGACGTCCGGGCGTCCGTCTACGAGCGCGTCCGGGGGGACTACCGCGAGCGCCTCGACGAAGTGGAGCGCGAGCTGGCCTCCCACCGGTCGGACCTGGAGCGGTCGCTGGAGCGCCGCCGCGAGGCCGTGTCGGACCTGGAGGAGGAGCGCCAGGAGCGGGCGGCCGAGATGGAGGAGGTCGAGCTGCGCCACGACGTCGGGGAGCTGGACGAGGAGGCCTTCGAGGAGGAGGCCGCCGAGCACCGGCGGGCCCTCTCGGAGCTGGACGAGGAGCTGGAGGCGGAGCGCTCGTCCGCCGACCGCCTCCGGGAGGTCCTGGACGAGCTGGCCGGCCTGGAGGGGGCGGCCGAGGCGTCCGCCGGCGAGGCGGGCGAGGGCCCGCCCCCGAGGCGCGCGGGGGACGCGGAGGAGGCCGGGGACGAGGGCGCGCCCGGACGCGACGGCCCGCCGGCCCCGCCGGCGGAGGAGCGCGAGCCGGCCGCGGAGGAGCCGGAGGAGGAGACCGGTCCGGAGCCCGGAGCGGACCCGGAGCCCGGCCGGCCGGAGCGGGGCGGGGAAGGCGGGGCGCCCGACGCCGGGGACGGATCCGACGCCGGGGAGGAAGACGAGCTGGACTTCCTGGAGTCGCTGTCCCTGGACGACCCGGACGGCCTGGACACCCTCTCGATGGACCTGGAGGACGAGGACGAGGAGGGCGGCGAAGAGGGGGACGCGGGCGAGCCGCGGGACGGGGACGGAGGTGCTTGAGCCCGTCCGGACGCACGAAGCCGGCGGGGGGAGCCCCGCCGGCCGGGTGCGAGGGGAACGGGGGACCGCGGGGACGTCAGTCCCGCAGCTCCTCGACCATCCGGGCCGCCTGGGACTTCTTCCGGGCCGCCTTGTTCGGGTGGATCACGTCCTTGCCGGCCGCCCGGTCCAGGCGGGCGTACAGCTCCTGCAGCAGCTCCTCCGCCTCGTCCGCCGAGTCGCTCTCCTCGATCCGGCGGAAGAGGGTGGCGACGCCGGACTTGATGGACTGGTTGTGCTCGCGCCGCTTGCGCGACTGCCGGAGGCGCTTCTCGGCGCTCTTGATCGTGGGCACGTTGTGGCTCCGTACGCTTCGGTGAAGGTCTGTATCGGCTCTCGTCGGTGCGGCCAACAGCCCTACAAGATACGCGCCGCGAGCGGGGGGCTCAAGTCGACGCTCTCCGCGGCCGGCCGGGGGACGCCGGCGTGAACGGCGACGCCGTGGGGGCGCTCGTCCTCCTGCTGCCGGTGCTCCTCCTCTCGGTGGTGCTCCACGAGTGGGCCCACGCCCGGGTCGCCGTGGCCCAGGGGGACGACACCCCCCTCCGGGCCGGGCGGCTCACCCTCAACCCGCTCCCGCACCTCAGCCTCATGGGCAGCCTCGTGGTCCCGGTGGCGCTCTGGCTGATGCCCGGCGGGTTCATCTTCGGCTGGGCCGAGCCGGTCCCGGTGAACCCGGACAACTACCGGGACCGGAAGCGGGGCGACGTGCTGGTCTCGCTGGCCGGGGTCGCCGCCAACTTCGCGCTGGCGGCGGCCTGCGTGGCCGTCTGGGCCCTGGCCGCGCGGCTGGGGGGCGGCGCGCCCCTGGCGGAGGGGATCCAGCGGATGGCCGGCTTCGGGATCCTCATCAACCTGATCCTGGCCGTCTTCAACCTGCTCCCGGTGCCGCCGCTGGACGGCTCCCACGTGGTCCGGAACCTCCTCCCCCGGCGGGCGGCGGAGGCGTACGAGCGCCTGGGACGGTTCAGCCCCGTCCTCCTGCTGGCGGTCTTCCTCTTCCCGGGCCTGCTGGACGTGGTCTTCCGCCCGGTCCTGTCGCTGCACGGGTGGGCCATGGAGCTGGCCCGGACGCTGGGTTGAGGAGGCGACCGTGAGCCCCGCCCCGCGCCGCCCCGAGTTCCTGGAGACCGAGCCCTTCGTGGTGGAGCTCGACCGGTTCCAGGGTCCCCTGGACCTCCTGCTCCACCTGATCCGGTCCCAGGACATCGACATCTTCGACATCCCGATCCGGAAGATCACGGCCCAGTTCCAGGCTGCGCTGGACGCCGGGCTGGACCGTCTGGCGCTGGACGAGGCCGGCGAGTTCCTGGAGATGGCGTCCACGCTGGTCCGGATCAAGGCCCAGCTCCTCCTCCCGCGTCCCGGCGAGCCGGACTGGGACGAGGACCCGCGATCGGACCTCGTCCGCCGGCTGCTGGAGTACGAGCACTTCCACGAGGTGGCGAAGCTGCTGGGCTCGAAGGAGGCCGATCGCTCCCGCCACTTCGGCAAGGGCTACCGCGAGCCCCGGCCCGCGCCCGAGCCCTGGCTGCCGGAGCTGGAGACCGACCGGGAGGCCCTCCTGGAGGCGGCCCGGAACGTGCCGGAGCCGATCCGGGAGACGACCCACGCCGCGCCGGTGCGCGAGGTGACGGTGGAGGAGAAGATCTCGCTGCTGCGCCGGGTGGTGCGGACCGTGCGGCGCATCACCTTCGACAAGCTGAACGAGCCCTGGGGGACGCGCCCCCACGCCGTGGCGTCCCTGCTGGCCTGCCTGGAGACCGCCCGCCAGCAGGTGGTCCGGCTGGAGCAGGTGGAGATGTTCGGCAGCATCTGGATCTTCCCCGGCGAGCGGGCCGACGAGGATCCGGACGAGGCCGAGGCCGGCGGCGAGGAGACCTCGGACGAGGCCGGGGACGAGCCGCGCGAGCCGGCGGCGGCCGGGGCGGCGCCCGAGGAGGAGCGATGAGCCCGGAGCAGATCGTCGAGGCGACCCTGTTCGCGAGCCAGTCGCCGCTGACCCCCGCCGAGCTGGCTCGGGCGGACGAGGGCCTGGAGCCCGACCGGGTGCGGGAGGCGCTCCGCGAGCTGCGGCGGCGCTACGACGAGCAGGAGCGGGCCTTCCAGGTCTACCAGCTCGGCGACGGGTACCAGCTCCTCACCCGGCCCGAGTACGCCCCCTACCTGGAGCGGTTCGACTCGGTGCCCCGCTCGCCGACCCTCTCGGACGCGGCCCTCGAGACCCTGGCCATCGTGGCCTACCGGCAGCCCATCGGGCGGGTCGAGATCGAGGAGATCCGGGGCGTGGGGTCCTCCTCGGTCCTCCGGACCCTCCAGGAATGGGAGCTGGTGGAGGTGGTGGGCCGGGGCGAGGGTCTCGGCCGGCCGCTCCTCTACGGCACGACGGAGCGCTTCCTGGATCACTTCGGCTTCCAGGACCTCTCCGACCTCCCGGCCACCGAGGAGATCCCCGTCAGCCTCCGGGAGGAGCCGGTGGAGCTCGACGAGGAGGACGAGGGGGACGGGGAGGAGGCGCCGGAGACCGGCCAGCGGGGGCCGGCGGCCCGGGCCACCGGCGAAGAGGAGGAAGGAGAGGAAGGAGAGGACGCCGCCGGGCCGGAGGCTCCCGAGCTGGACCCGGAGGAGGCGGCGCGCCGGATCGAGCGCGCCGCCGCCGAGTCGGAGGAGCCACCGGCCCCCGATGGGTGAGCCGGTCCGCCTCCAGAAGTTCCTCGCCCGGGCCGGCGTCGCCTCCCGGCGGGCCAGCGAGGAGCTGATCCGCGAGGGCCGGGTCACGGTGGACGGCGAGACCGTCACCGAGCTGGGCTCGAAGGTGGTGCCCGGCCGCGCCCGGGTCGAGGTGGACGGCGAGGCCGTCGAAAGGCGTCCCGCCCGGTGGGTCGCCCTCCACAAGCCGCCGCGCTACCTCTGCACCCGGGACGACCCGGAAGGGCGGCCCACCGTCTACGACCTCCTGCCGGACGGACCCTTGCAGGACCTCTTCCACGTCGGCCGGCTCGACTTCCTGAGCGAGGGCCTGCTCCTGCTGAGCAACGAGGGCGACGTGGCGCACCGCGTCCTGCACCCCTCCGGCGAGGTGCCGCGGCGATACGAGGTCGAGCTGGTCGAGGCGCCCCGGGACCTGGCCGAGCAGATGCTGGCCGGGGTGGACCTGGACGACGGACCGGCCGCGGCCGACGCCGCCAGCCTCCTGCCGGAGGGCCCGGAGGAGGCCGGGCCGACGCTTCTGCTCACGCTCCGGGAGGGCCGGAACCGCGAGATCCGGCGCATGCTGGACGCGCTGGGCGTGGACGTGCGGCGTCTCCGGCGCCTGGCCTTCGGGCCGGTGGAGCTGGGGGACCTGGAGCCGGGGGCGTGGCGGGACCTGTCGGAGGACGAGGTGCAATCGCTGCGATCGATCGGGAAGGAGAGGAGCGCCTAGATGGAAGTCACGGGACGGAACGTGGTGCTGCTGGGCGGGACCGGCCTGGTGGGGATGGCCATCGCCCGGCGCGCCCTGGAGCGGTCGCCGGACCGCCTGGTGGTCGGCGGCCTCAGGAAGGCCGAGGTGGACGAGGCGGTGGCGGCGCTCCGCGAGCGGGACGCGGGCGGGGAGACCGAGATCGTCGGCGAGCACGGCGACCTCTTCCTCCGGGAGGAGCACCAGGGCCGCTCCCGCTCGGAGATCCTCTCCGGCCAGGAGGGCCGCGACCAGCTCCTGGACGACATCTTCGGCTCGCTCGACGAGGAGGCCTACGAGCGCTCGGCGCTGGCCGGCCTCCTCGAGCGCCACCGGCCCGAGGTGCTGATCGACTGCGTCAACACGGCCACCGCCATCGCCTACCAGGACGTCTTCACCTCGGTGGAGAAGCTCCGGCGGTCGCTCGAGGAGGAGGAGGGCCCGACGCGGGCCGAGATCGAGTCCCACCTCTCCTCCCTCTACCTTCCCCAGCTCATCCGCCACATCCAGGTCCTGCTGGCCGCGACGAGCCGGGTCGGCACCCGGGTCTACCTGAAGATCGGCACCTCCGGGACGGGGGGGATGGGGCTCAACATCCCCTTCACCCACTCCGAGGAGCGGCCCTCGGCGACCCTGCTGGCCAAGTCGAGCGTCGCCGGCGCCCACACCATGCTCCTCTACCTGATGGCGCGGACGCCCGGCGCTCCGGCGGTCAAGGAGATCAAGCCGACCGCGGCCGTGGCCTGGAAGCGGATCGCCTTCGGCCCCATCGAGCGGGGCGGGGAGCCGCTGCCCCGGTACGACGCCGCCGAGGCCCTGCCGGTGGACCGGGCCCTGGGCGCCCCGCCGGAAGACGCCTACGAGGACACGGGCGAGGTGCTGGAGTCGGTCTACCTGGACGCCGGCGAGAACGGCCTGTTCAGCCTGGGGGAGTTCGAGGCGATCTCGACGCTGGACATGATGGAGCTGGTCACGCCGGAGGAGATCGCCGACACGGCCCTGGCCGAGATCGAGGGCCGTCCCACCGGCCGGGACATCGTCGGCGCCATGGACGCCGCCAGCTACGGCCCCACCTACCGAGGCGGCGTCCTGCGGGAGGCGGCGCTGCGGGAGATGGAGGCGCTGGAGGAGGAGCACGGGGTCCGCTCGGTGGCGTTCGAGATGCTGGGCCCTCCGCGGCTCAGCAAGCTGCTCTTCGAGGGCGCCATCCTGGAGCGGCTCTACGGCGACCTGGAGTCCGCGGCCGGGCTCGACCCCGACGAGACAGCGGAGCGGGCCGAGGCGCTGGTCCGGGAGGACCGGCGGCTCCGCTCGGACGCCCTCTCCATCGGGATCCCGGTGCTGATGGCCGACGGCGAGCGGCTGCTGCGGGGACCCGACGTCAAGGTCGCGCCGGAGCCCGGCGACGAGCGGGACATCGACCGCTGGGCGGCCCGGGGCTGGATCGACCTCCGGCCGGCCGCCTGGGAGCGATGGGCGGAGCGCTGCCGGGGCTACCTGGACGAGCAGATCCGCGCCCCCGGCCCCGAGGCCGGCTCGCGCACCGACCTGGACGTCCGGGGCCGTAGCGGACGCATCCGGCCCGGCGTGCTGGCGGGCTGGGTCTTCCGGATCGAGGACGAAGGGGAGCGGATGAAGCGGTAGGGCGAGGCCTCGCCCCGCCGGCTACGTCTCGTCGGACACCAGGGGGACGAAGCGGACGCCCTCCAGCGTCTCCCGCTCCCAGCTCCCGTCCTCCCCCTTCCGCAGGCGGACGATCTCCTGGAAGGAGCTCCCGCCCACCGGCGCCACCAGGACCCCGCCCGCCGCGAGCTGCTCGCGCAGGGCGTCCGGGACCTCCGGGGCCGCGGCGGTCACGACGATCCGGTCGAAGGGCGCCTCCTCCGGCCAGCCCAGGGCTCCGTCGCCCACCCGGTAGACGACCCGGTCGCCGTGGCCCGCCTCCTCGATCCGCCGTCGGGCCTCCTCCTGCAGCTCGGCGATCCGCTCGACGGTGAAGACCCTGAGGCCGCAGGCGGCCAGCACGGCCGCCTGGTAGCCCGACCCGGTGCCGACCTCCAGGACCTCGAGCCCCGGCTCGGGCTCCAGCGCCTCGGTCATCAGCGCCACGACGTAGGGCTGGGAGATGGTCTGGCCCCGGCCGATGGGCAGGGCCCGGTCGGCGTAGGCCTCCCGGAGCCCCCGTTCGCCGGCGAAGAGGTGGCGCGGCACCTCACGCATCGCGTCCAGCACCCGGGGGTCGGCGATCCCGCGGCGCTCGATCTGGCCCTCCACCATCTCCCGGCGGAGCCGCTCGGGGTCGTCGGAGGCGTCGGAACGGCCGAACCATCCCATCGGAATCCGTTGTCGCAGGCGGCCGCGCGCCGGTAGCTTTCGGACGCTCCGCCGTCGACGCGGCGGGGACGCCGCCCCGCGGCGGGCGGCGCGCGCCCAGCAGCGTGCTCTCTCAACCTACGATCGGCCCCGCGCCATGAACACACCGACCACCGAACGCGTCCGACTCACCCAGTACAGCCACGGCGCCGGTTGAGCATGTAAACTGGGTCCGGAGGACCTGGATTCCGTCCTGAAGCACGTTCCCGTCGACACCGCCGAGGGCCTGCTCGTCGGCCTGGAGGCGCCCGACGACGCGGCCGTCTATCGCCTGACCGAAGACCGGGCGGTGGTGGCCACGCTCGACTTCTTCACGCCCCTGGTGGACGACCCGAGGGACTTCGGGGCGGTGGCCGCGGCCAACGCGCTGAGCGACCTGTACGCCATGGGCGCGACGCCGCTGTTCGCGCTCAACGTGCTGGCGATCCCGGCCGGGGAGCTGGCCGAGGAGGTGGTGGCCGAGATCCTCACGGGCTCGGCCGAGGTGTGCCGTCGGGCCGGCATCCCGGTGGGCGGCGGCCACTCCATCGACGACCCGGAGCCGAAGTTCGGGCTCGTGGCCATCGGCGAGGTCCACCCGGACCGGATGTGGCGGAAGTCCGGGGCGCGGCCCGGGGACCGGCTCGTGCTGGGCAAGGCGCTGGGCACCGGGGTCATCACCACCGGGATCAAGTCCGGGGCCGCCCCGGCGGAGGCGATCGAGGCCGCGGTGGCCTCGATGCGTCAGCTCAACGCCGCCGCCATGGACGCGCTCCGGCCCTTCGAGCCGAGGGCCGTCACCGACGTCACGGGCTTCGGCCTGCTGGGCCACCTGAAGGAAATGTGCGCGGCCTCGGGCGTCGGAGCCCGCGTCTCGGCCCGCGCACCCCGCCTGCTGGCCGGGGCCCCCGAGCTGGCCGCCGACGGCTGCGTGCCGGGCGGCACCCGGAGCAACCTCCGGAGCGTCGAGACCGTGGTCACCTGGGACGAGGGGATCGAGGATCCCCTGCGGCTCCTCCTCTGCGACGCCCAGACCTCCGGCGGGCTGCTGGCCGCCGTCCCCCCGGGCGAGGCCGACGAGCTGGCCGGGGCCTGGCGGGAGGCCGGTTATCCGGCGGAGGTGATCGGTGAGATGGAGGAGAGCGACGAGGTGCGGATCCGGGTGGAGGACGCGTGAGCGGGGCCGAGCCGGGTCCCGCGTCGTCGGGCGAGGCCCCGGAGCCGCCGGCGGGCGGGGCCGACGCACGGCCCGGAAGGGCGGTGGACCGGTTCCCGCGGCTCACCCTGGTGCGTCACCCGCTGGTGCGCCACAAGATGTCGATCCTCCGGGACGTCTCCACCGAGCGGAAGCTCTTCCGCGAGCTGGTGGACGAGATCGGGATGCTGCTGGCCTACGAGGTCACCGCCGACCTGGACCTGCGGGAGAAGAGCGTGGAGACGCCCCTCGTCGAGACCACCGGCTGGGAGGTGGACCAGGACGCCTTCGTGCTGGTCCCGATCCTCCGGGCGGGGCTGGGGATGGTCGAGGGCTTCCGGCGGCTGATGCCGTTCCTGAACGTGGGACACATCGGGCTCCAGCGGGAGGAGGACACCCTGGAGCCCGTGGACTACTACTTCAAGATCCCGCCCCGGGCCGAGGAGCGGGCCTTCATCGTGGTGGACCCGATGCTGGCCACCGGGGGCACGGCCGTCGAGGCCGTCCGCTACCTGAAGGACTCGGGCGCGCGGGACCTCAGGTTCGCCTGCATCGTGGCGGCGCCGGAGGGCGTGCGTCACATGGAGGAGGAGCACCCCGACGTCCCGGTCTACGCCGCGGCCCTGGACCACGGCCTGGACGAACGGGGCTTCATCCTCCCCGGGCTCGGCGACGCCGGGGACCGTCTGTTCGGGACGCGCGAGTAGGGACCCGGGACCGCGAACACCAGGAGATCCGCGACGGGAGGCAGAGGTGGCGAGGAACTTCGAGGTCCGCGTCGAGAAGATGGGCGCCACGAGCTGGGGGCTGCACGTCCGGAACACCGGGGGCAGCGAGATCCCCGAGCTCACCGTGGAGGTCGACGGCGAGCCCGTGGACCAGCACCCCGCCTTCGTCCAGAACCAGCCCGACCGGGCCCGGGTGGAGGACTTCGAGTCCGGGGCCGCGCTGGGCTACCTGCTGGTGGCCCGGGAGGAGAGCCAGGAGCCGCCCTGGGACCTCCGGATCGTGCACACCGACGCCGACGGCGTCGACCACGAGTACTCCGCCACGGTGGGATGAGGCGCCCGACGACCGTGAAACGGGAGCGGACCGGGTGTAGGTTGGTGGCGGGGACGTCCGCTCGTCCCCGTCTCGACCCCGAAAAGCCAGGAGGCATCGCATGACCTGGGTGATCGTGGCCGCCGTCCTCGTCGTGGGAGCGGTGGTCCTCTGGACCGTGAGGCAGGGAGGGGAGGGCGGCGGCGGGAAGTCGACGCAGGCCGTCGACGCCGCCGATCCGCAGCCGGACGCCAGGCACGACTTCCGGCTCGAGTACCGCGACAGCGGCCACTACGGACAGGGCTACATCATCGTCCGGAACCGGGACGGCAAGGTCTTCCGCTGGCGGACGCCCGAGGGGTCGGAGGGGCTGATCCAGCTCGGCGTGGCCGGGGAGCTGGACCACAAGGAGAACCTCCAGTCGCCGAACTTCGATCCCGGCCGGTGGCTCTCCCTGGTGCGCGAGCCCGACAGCCACCACGACCGGGAGGGGCACGCCACCGCCATCACCAACGCCGACGAGACGATGAAGGTGGGACACGTCCCCTCCGACCGGGCCGAGGAGGTCGCCCGGATGCTCGACGACGGCGTGGAGCTCCGCTGCCTCTCCGTGTGGGAGGTCGTCCAGATCGACGAGCGGGTCAGCCTGCGGGTCCTGCTCATAGGGCCGGAGGCCAGCATCGACCTGGGCGCGGTCTCCTGACCGCCCCCCTCCTCCCGGGCCCGTAGCTCAGCTGGTCAGAGCAGGGAACTCATAATTCCAAGGTCGCGGGTTCGAATCCCGCCGGGCCCACTTTCCCGCCGGACCCTCAGCGGAGGAAGAAGGACAGCCCCACGGTGACGCCGAAGTTGTCGCTCCCCGGGATCGCGTCGGTCGCCACCGCCCGGGTGTAGCTTCCCTCGACCCGGACGCCGAGGACGTCGCCCGCCGGGATCTTCAGGCCGAAGCGTCCCCCGAGGCCGAACTGCACGTCGCTGACGTTGCCCGCGTCGACGATCCTCAGGGCGCCGAACGGGGAGACGAACACCCTCGTGGACATCGGAGCCGGCGGCAGGTGCAGCCCCACGCCTCCGGTGAACTCCGTCGTGAAGTTGGTGCCGTTCACGTCGACGAGGTTCAGCGAGAGCGAGCTCTCCAGGGAGATGTTGTCGGAGATGAAGCCGCCCACGCGAATCCGCTGACTGGGGATGCTGAAGCTCGTGACGGTCTCCCCGCCGTCCGGATTCGTGAAGTTGAGGCCGGTGTCCAGGCCCAGTTCGATCGTGCCCTCCTGGGCAGCGACCGGGGAGGCGAGCGCCAACATCACGAGAGTACACAGTGCACCTGCGTAGCGACGCATGAGAGTCTCCTCGGCGGAAGGAAACGAGTTATCCGACCCAGCTTCATCCGGGCGCCAGTATATTTCCCCGGTCCGAAGATAGCGAACGACCCGGACCTTCCTCCCGGAGCCGGAGCCGGGGCCCCGCGCCGAGGCGTGCCCGCGGAGGCCCGTGGGCGGGGGAGGCCGCTCCCGGCTAGCGTCCTCACAGGCTGTCGGCCAGCGCCGTCCGCGGCCCGATCTGGTCCGGGCGGTCGACGACGATCCGGGGCCTCCCCTCGTGGGTCCGGATCCGGCCGGCGACACAGATGCGGCGGCCGGCCCAGCGGCGCTCGGGCGGGGCGTCGAACCGGGGCCGGTCCTCGCCCCAGACGACCACGGTGAAGAGCTGGTCGGGGTAGGGGCGGCCCAGGTTCAGGTAGGTGGGCCGGCCGCCGATCTCCCGGGCCCAGGCGGTGCTCTCGACGGTGCCGCAGACCCGGGCGACCTCGCCGACGTGGTCGGCGGCCTCGCCGGCCTCGTAGGTGGGCAGGTCCGCGCCGACCGGTGGCGCGTCGGCGTCGCCGCTCGCCTCACCGCCCCCGTCCGGGATCACCCGGGCCAGCAGGAAGGCGACGACCAGGGCGAGCAGGACGCCTCCCACCCAGCCGCGCCGCTCGGTGCGGGATCCTCCGGCCATGTTCGCGCTCGCTCCTTCCCCGGTGCGACGGAGTCCGTGTCCCGGAGGGTAACCACGGAGGGCGGCCGGCCGCACCCGGGCGACGCGTGACGGGAAGCACGGTCGCCTCGTCCTCCCCCGAGTCGAGGAAGCACCTCCGACGACGTCGAACGAGGGAGACGACGATGCGGAAGACGATCACGAGCGCGTTCGCGACGGTTGCCTTCGCCCTGCTGCTGACCGCGCCGGCGGAGGGCCAGGTGCACCTCGGCCCCCAGGTGAGCCTGGCGGACGACGCCGACGTCGGGCTCGGCGGCCGGATCGTGGCCGGCGTCCCGAACTACACGGGCCTGGAGTTCGCGGGGAGCTTCGACGTCTTCTTCCCCGACGGCGACGTCGACTACTGGGAGCTCAACGGCAACGTGCTCCACAACTTCGAGGTCGCGGGCACCACCAGCTTCCGTCCCTATGCCGGCGGCGGCCTCAACCTCGCCCGGTTCGATCGGCCGGACAGCTTCCCGGGGGACGACGAGACGGAGCTGGGGCTGAACCTGGTCGGGGGCACGAAGTTCGCCACCGAGAGCCCGGCGACGCCCTACGTGGAGCTCCGCCTGGAGATCGAGGGCGGCGAGCAGTTCGTGATCACGGGCGGTCTCCTCTTCCCCTGACGGGAGCGGAGATGTTTCATGAAACTTGCCTTTTTAGTACGTTGAGCACATCGAGGACCCTTCGATTCATCACGTGAAAAGGAGCACACATGCGCAAGTCGATCCTGAGCCTGGCGTCTGCCGCCTTCCTGGCGGTGCTGCTGGTCGCTCCGGCCGAGGGGCAGGTCCACATCGGTCCGCAGGTCAGCTATGCCGACGACGCCGACTTCGGCATCGGCGCTCGCGTGGTGGCCGGCGTGCCGGACTACGCGGGCTTCGAGGTGGCCGGCAGCTTCGACTACTTCTTTCCCGAGGGCGGCGACTACTGGGAGATCAACGGCAACCTGCTGTACAACTTCCAGATCGAGGGGAACGACAGCTTCCGGCCCTACGCCGGCGGCGGTCTGAACGTGGCCAATTTCTCGAACGGCGCCAGCAACACCGAGGTCGGCGCCAACCTGGTCGGCGGCGCCAAGTTCGCCACCGACGCCTCGACGACCCCGTACGTCGAGGCCCGATTCGAGATCGAGGGCGGCGAGCAGTTCGTGCTCACCGGCGGTCTACTCTTCCCCTGACCGCCAGCGCGTGACGGGGCGGGAGCCCCGACGTTCCGAGCCCGCGTCGAGCGGGAGCGAGGCGGGTCGGCGCCGGCAGGCGTCGGCCCGCCTTCGTGCGTGGGCCCGCTGACGGCCGACCGTCCGCGCCCTTACGTTCAGGCCCGCGGAGCCGCTCCCTCCATCCTTCCATCCCGCCGCCACCATGGATTTCGGCCCCCAGCCCTCCTTCTCCTGGTCCCGGTCCCGGCACGACACGCTGGAGGTCTGCGCGCGGCGCTACTACTGGCGCTACTACCGCTTCTGGCGCGGGTGGGAGGA
>CAYVFM010000027.1:0-15081 GCA_964450995.1 uncultured Gemmatimonadota bacterium
ACCGCGTGGTCGCCGATCCGCTCCAGGTCGTTGTTGATCTTGAGGATCGTGACGATCTGCCGGAGGTCGGTGGCCATCGGCTGGTGGAGGGCCAGCAGCTCGACACAGGTCTCCTCGATGGCGACCTCCGCCTCGTCGATCTCCCGGTCGCCGTCCCAGACCTCCTCGGGGTCGGCGCCGTTCTCGCGGACCGCCAGCGCCACCGCCGTGTCCACCAGCTCCTCGACCCGGTGGGACATGTCCAGCAGCCGCCGGGTGAGCTCGTCCAGCTTCTCGTCGAACTGCTTCTGGGGCATCGGGGGTCTCCTCAGCCGAACCGGCCGGTGATGTACTGCTCGGTGCGGTCCTCCCGCGGGTTGGTGAAGAGGCGGTCGGTGTCGCCGTACTCGATCAGCTCTCCCATGTAGAGGAACGCCGTGAAGTCGCTGACCCGGGCGGCCTGCTGCATGTTGTGGGTCACGATCACGATGGTGTACTGCTCCTTCAGGTCGGCGATCAGGTCCTCGATCCGGCCGGTGGCGATGGGGTCCAGCGCGCTGGCCGGCTCGTCCATCAGGAGGATCTCCGGCTCCACCGCCAGCGCCCGGGCGATGCAGAGCCGCTGCTGCTGGCCGCCGGACAGGTCCAGCGCGCTCTCGCCCAGCCGGTCCTTCACCTCCTCCCAGAGGGCCGAGTGCCGCAGCGCCCACTCCACCTTCTCCTCGACGTCGCCCTGGTAGCCGTTCACCCGCAGACCGAAGGCCACGTTCTCGTAGATGGACTTCGGGAACGGGTTGGGCTTCTGGAAGACCATCCCGATCCGGCGGCGGACCTCCACGGGGTCCACGCCCGGCTCGTAGAGGTCCTGCCCGTGGAAGAGGACCCGGCCGGTGACCTCGGCCGCGGGGATGAGGTCGTTCATCCGGTTGAAGCAGCGGAGCAGGGTGCTCTTGCCGCAGCCGGAGGGGCCGATGAAGGCGACCACCCGGTTGCGGGGGATCTGCAGGGAGATGTCCCGGACGGCGTCCTCGCCGTCGTAGGCGACGCCGAGGCCGTCCGCCTCCAGGGCGGTCTCCAGCTCCGCCAGGTCCCGGTCGCCGGGAGCGTCCTCGCCCCCGGCGGCGATCTGCCCGACGGCCGGGCCGACGGCGCGCTCGGCCGGGGAGAGGTTCTCCTCGCCGGTCGCCTCTTCGCTCTCCATCGTCTCGGGGCGGCTCTCCTCGGGGTCGGGGGACGTCTCGGGGGTCACGGTCTACGTCTCCACACGATAGCGGTTCCTGAGCCAGATCGCCGCCGCGTTCATCGTGAGCAGCAGGACGAGCAGCACGACGATGGCCGCGGCGGCCAGGTCGTGGAACTCGGCCTGGGGGCGCTTGGCCCAGCTGAAGATCTGGATCGGGAGCACCGTGTAGTCGCTCATCGGCCCGCTGGGAGGGAAGGCGGCGAAGGTGGCCGCCCCCACCATGATCAGGGGGGCCGTCTCCCCGATGGCCCGGGAGAGCGACAGGATCGTCCCGGTGAGGATGCCCGGCAGGGCGGCGGGCAGCACCTGGCCGCGGATCGTCTGCCAGCGGGTGGCGCCCAGGCCGTAGGAGGCCTGCCGCAGGGAGTCGGGCACCGCCCGGATCGCCTCCTGGGAGGAGATGATCACCACCGGGAGGATCAGCAGCGACAGGGTCAGGGCGCCCGAGAGCACGCTGTTGCCCAGGGCCGCGTAGCGGACGAAGACGGCCAGCCCCAGGATGCCGTACACGATGGACGGCACCCCGGCCAGGTTCGCGATGTTCGCCTGCAGGAGCCGGTTGAGGCGGTTCTCCGGGGCGTACTCCTCCAGGTAGATCGCCGCACCCACCCCCAGGGGGAAGGTGATCACAGCCACCAGCCCCATCATCCAGAGGGTGCCCAGGATCGCCGATTTCACCCCGGCCCGGGCCGGGAGGCGCGAGGGGTAGCTGGTGAGGAACTCCATGGACAGCCAGCTCAGGCCGTCCACGGTGACGTCCACCAGCAGCACGGCCAGCACGGCCACGCTGGCCCAGACGGCCACCCGGCAGCTCCACTCGAAGACCGTCCCGATCCGGCGGCGGGTCTCACGCCGCGGCTCGAAGCGATCGCGGCCGCTCATTCGTAGACCTCCCGGAACCGGCGCGTGATCCGCTGGCTGGCCAGGTTCATCGTCAGCGTCATCAGGAAGAGCACCAGCCCCACCGCGAAGATGCTCTCGTAGACCACCCCGCCCTGGGGCACGTCGCCGGTGGCCACCTGGACGATGTAGGCGGTCATCGTCTGGATGCTCTCCAGGAAGCTGGCCGTCATCTTCGGCGTCGCCCCGGCCGCCAGCGTCACCGCCATCGTCTCGCCGATGGCCCGGGAGATCGCCAGGATGAACGAGGCCACGATGCCCGAGAGCGCCGAGGGCACCGCCACCTTCGTGGAGACCTCGAACTTCGTGGCCCCCAGCCCGTAGGCCGCCTGCCGGAGGCTCGCCGGGACGGCGCTCAGCGCGTCCTCCGAGAGCGACGACACCATCGGCAGGATCATCACCCCGACCACGATGGAGGCGCTCGCCGCGTTGTAGAACGAGGTCTCCGGCAGGAACGTCCGGAGGATCGGGGTGATGAAGGTCAGGGCGAAGTAGCCGTAGACCACGGTGGGGATGCCGGCCAGGATCTCCAGGACCGGCTTCACCCACTTCCGGACGCGCTCGTCGGCGTACTCGCTGAGGTAGATCGCCGTGGCGAGTCCCGCCGGGAGGGCGATGACCGCCGAGCCCACCGCCACGATCATCGTGCCGTTGACGAGCGGCAGGACGCCGAACGACTTGTCGGCGAACAGGGCCGTCCACTCGGTCCCGGTGAGGAACTCCACCACCGGGACCTTGCCGAAGAATCCCAGCGACTCGCGCACGAGCACCACCACGATCCCCACGGTGGTGAGGATCGAGATCAGGCCGCAGAGGAAGAGGACGCCCCCGATCAGGCGCTCCTTCCACGCCCGGCCGGGGCGACCGATCAGGGCTTCCCCGTTCATCCGGGGCTCATCCCGGGGTGCGGCCGGCCGTCACGCTCCGGTCTCCTCCGTCCCGGCCCCGGCGTCCGTGTCGCCGCCGGGGCCGCCGCCAAGCTCCGCCTTGATGCTGTCGTAGCGGGCCCGCGGGAACGGCACGTAGCCGACCTGGGGCACCAGCTCGGTGGCGCTGTCCAGGTAGAAGTCCACGAACTCCCGGACCACCGGCTTCTCCCGGTAGGAGGACCGCTTGACGTAGATGAAGAGCGGGCGGGAGAGGGGCTGGTAGTCGCCCGCCTCCACGTTCTCCCGGCTGGGCGCGACGCAGCCGTCGCCGTCGTCGACGGCCAGCGCCCTGACGCGGTCCTGGTTCTCCACGTAGTAGGCGAAGCCGAAGTAGCCCATGGCGCCGACGTTGTTGCCGACGCCCATCAGGATGACGTTGTCGTCCTCGCTGGAGGAGTAGTCCGACCGGCTGGCGTCCTCCTCGCCCATGATCGCCTCGGTGAAGTAGTCGAAGGTGCCCGAGGCGGTGCCGGGCCCGAAGAGCGACAGCTCCCGGTCGGGCCAGCCCTCGCGGACGTCGCTCCACCGCTCCACCGTGCTGTTCGGGCGCCAGGTCTTCTCGAGCTCGTCCGTGGTGACGCACTGCGCCCAGTCGTTCTCGGGATGGGCGACGACGGTGAGCCCGTCGAGGGCCACCGGCACCTCGACGAAGTCGATGCCGTTCGCCGAGCAGGCCTCGACCTCGCTCTCCTTGATGGGCCGGGAGGCGTCGCTGATGTCGGTCTCGCCCCGGCAGAACTTCTCGAAGCCTCCCCCGGTCCCCGAGACGTTGACCGTCACGCGTGTGCCCGGGTTCGCCCGCATGAACTCCTCGGCCATGGCCTCGGTGACGGGGAAGACCGTGCTGGAGCCGTCGACGGCGATCTCGCCGGAGAGGCCGTCGCCGCCGCCCGCCTCGCCGCCCCCGCATCCGGCGGCCAGGAGGAGGGAGGCGGTCAGGACGGGGATCGCCCTCGCGAGGACGGGACCGTGTGCTTGCGTGTTCATGTGCGCTCCGTGTCGAGGTGTCAGAAGTAGACCTGGAACTGGCTCTTGAACGAGCTCACCGATCCGAACCGGTCGCCGGCGAAGGACACGAAGTCCCAGCCGAGCTGCAGCTTGTTCCGCCCGTGGAAGTAGACGTTCACCCCCGGCGTGAAGGCCCAGTTCTCGTCGTCGGCCGCGTCGGTGTTCGGCTCGGCCCGGGTGACCCGGAAGACCGGCTCGACGGCCTCCAGCCGGTCGGCCCCCGGCACGGCGAAGCGCCAGGCGCCGATCACCTGCCAGGCCCGCATCGCGGCGTACTCGGCGTCGGCCGGCAGCGGCGCGTCGCCGGGCGAGGCGCCGCCGGCCGTCCGCGTCGGGTTGTCCCCGAAGACGAGGCCGGCCTGGACGTGCGGGCCGGGCTCGTAGTCGCCCAGCCGCGCCCAGAGCTGGTAGTCGGCGTAGCGGTCCGAGCCGAGCCGGGTGCCGGGCCGGTCGTCGGGGTCCTGCACCGCCCGGTCCGTCCAGGCGGCGGCGGCCGAGAGCTCCACCGGCAGCTCCCCGGCGGACAGGCGGTACGTCAGCCGGCCGACGAGCTGCTTCTCCCCGTTGGTGTCGCTGTTCTCCTCCACCGGCTCGCCGTTGAAGACCCCGGCGTGGTAGTCGAGGCGCCCGTCGGCGACGGTCCCGAAGAGCATCGCGCCGACGTCGTAGGAGCCCAGGCCGAAGGCGCCGACGAACTCGCTGAGCGAGCCGGCCCGCAGCCCCGGCACACCGGGGACGTCCACGTCCCGCTCGATGGTCAGGAGCTGCGAGGAGCTCACGAGGTTGAAGCCGTCGAAGGGCCGCTTGAACTGGCCGACCTGGAGCTTCGCCCCCGGTCCGAAGGTCAGGCGGCCGTATGCGTCCCGCATCTCCACGCCGTCCAGCCCCCCGAAGTCGGGCTCGACCTTCGCGGAGATGAAGTCGTCGATCGTCACGAAGGCCGAGAGCCGGATCCGGCGTGTGAAGAGGTCGAGAGACGGGACCTGCTCCGTGCACGGCGAGTCCGCCTCGAAGGGGAACGAGGAGCAGGAGCTGGTGGCCGCCTGGACCTGGACCCGGCCGGACAGGTCGATCTCCACGGCGCTGGCGTCCAGCGTCACGTCCTGGGCCTCGATCTCCCCGGCGCCGGCCGCCAGGAGCAGGCCGGCCGTCACCACCGGGGCCGCCCTCCGCACGATGGAACGCATCGATCGCCGCCTTTCCTCGGGCACGCGAGTCACGGTCGCGAGACGGCGCCGACGGCCGGCCGGCACCGGTGTCCGGGCCGGAAGCGACGCCTCGAACGACAAAGATGCGACGCAGGTGCGAGCGTCCGGTAACGCGCACGTAACGTTTCTGTAAACAGCGGTGACCGGCCCGGGGCGGCCCGGTCGGCACCGACGGTCCGCGAGCCGAGGTTCGTCGCTCGGGTGCGTCTCCCGTCCGCCGGCCCGACCGTGGATGGGCCCCGTGATCCGTTCAGCGCCCAACGTAGCGGGACGGCATCACGGGTCCTCCACGACCGGGTAACGATCCGGAAACGGTCGGCGACCGGGGCGAGGCCGCCGGGGTCGCCTCAGGCCGCCGGGAGGATGAGCCAGACGGTGGTGCCTTCGCCCACCTCGCTCTCCACGCCCACCTCGCCCCCGTGGGCCGCCACCAGGTGCTTGACGATGGACAGTCCCAGGCCGGTCCCGCCCTCGGCCCGGGAGCGGCCGGCGTCGACGCGGTAGAAGCGCTCGAAGAGGCGCTCGCGGTGAGCCTCCGGGATGCCGGGCCCCTCGTCGGAGACCTCCACCCGGACGGAGCCGCCGTCCGCCGCCCGGCATCGAACGCGGACCGTGGTGCCCCCGGGGGCGTAGCGCGCGGCGTTGTCCAGCAGGTTGGAGAAGATCTGCCGGAGGGCCCCGGGGTCGGCCCGGACGGCGGCCTCGCCGCCCTCCACGGAGAGATCCGCCGCCTCGCGCCGGCCGGGGTCCAGCGCCCGCCAGGCGGCCCGGACGACGGGCCCCACCTCCACCTCCTCGTCCTCGGGCTCCCAGGCGCCGGCCTCGATGCGGGAGAGGTCCAGCAGGTCGTCCACGAGCCGCCGCATCCGGCGGCCGTTCTCGAGGATGCGCTCGGCGAACTCGACCGCCTGCTCGCGGGGAAGGTCGGGGTCCGCCAGGGGCTCGGCGTAGCCGATGACGCTGGTCAGCGGCGTCTTCAGCTCGTGGGAGACGTTGGCGACGAAGTCGCGGCGAACGCCCTCCAGCCGCCGGAGCCGCGTCAGGTCCCGGAGCACCACCAGCGCGCCGTCGCCGTGGGGCCGCACCGAGACCAGGGCCGTCCGCTCGCCGAGCCGCACCTCCCGGCGGGTCGGCTCGCCACCGACGCCGGCCCGGAGCGCCCCGGTGATCTCGGGGTTCCGGAAGAGGGAGTCCAGCCGCTCGCCCTCCACCTCCCGGCGCCCCACCCAGTCCCGGAAGGCCGTGTTCGCCCTCCGGACCTCGCCCTCGCCGTCCACCAGCGCCAGCCCCTCGTCCAGCCGGTCGAAGACGCCGGCCAGGTTCTCCTCCCGGCGGCGCTCCCGCTCGGCCTCCTGGAGGCGCTCGGCGAGCCGATCGAGCGCCCGGGCCATCTCGGCCGCCTCCCCCTCGCCCGCCTCGCGGTGGCGGAGGGAGAGCTCGCCCTCCGCCACGGCCCGGGCGTCGCGTCGGAGCCGGCGGAAGGGGGCGCCGGCGAAGCGCTCCAGGGGCGCGGCCAGCGCCAGCAGGAGGAGGACGATGCCGGCCCCCGTCGCCGCCGCGGCCCGGCCCACCCGGTCGGCGGGCGCGGTGGCCCGCTCCTCCGGCATCGCCACCCGGACGACGCCGTCGGGGTGGGGGACGGCCACGTAGAGGTAGGCCACGGCCAGCGTCTCGCTGGCCCGGGTGGCCCGTCCCGCGCGGCCCCGGAGGGCCGCGGCGACCTCGGGACGGTCCGCTTGGTTCTCCACCCCGGCGATCCTCCCGGCGGAGATCTCCGAGTCCCCCAGCACCGTCCCGTCCCGGCCGATCAGGGTCACCCGCAACCCCCCGCTCCGGCCCAGGCGGCCGGCGGTGTCGTCGTCCAGGGTGTCGCCCTCCAGCGCCGACGAGGCCGCCCGGGCGCCGGCTTCCAGGGAGGCGGCCGCCCGGTCGACCAGCAGGGGCTGGAGCCGGGCCTGGCTCCACCAGAAGAGGCCCGCGGCGGGAACCAGGGCGGCCGCCAGGGCCACCAGGAGGATCCGACGGCGAAAGGTCATCGAAGGCCGGGGGCGGGCCGGGTCAGTCCGAGCCCGGGCGGTCGGCGGCCTGGAAGCGATAGCCGAAGCCACGCACGGTCTCCACCAGCTCGCCGGCCTCGCCGAGCTTCGAGCGCAGCCGCGCGACGTGCATGTCCACGGTGCGCGTCTCGATGTCGGCCTCGGTGTTCCAGGCGGCCCTGAGCAGCTCGCGCCGGGACTGCACCCGTCCGCGGCGCTCCATGAGCACGGTCAGCAGGCGATACTCCAGCGGCGTCAGGTCGAGCTCGCGGCCGTCCACCGTCACGCGGTGGCCGTCGCGGTCCACCTCCACCGGGCCCACGGCGAGCTTCCGTCGGCGCGCCACCGGCTCGGAGGTGGCGCGCCGGAGCAGCGCCTGGACCCGGAGCACCAGCTCCCGGGCGCTGAAGGGCTTGGTGACGTAGTCGTCGGCCCCGTGCTCGAAGCCCCGGATCCGCTCCTCCTCCTCCTTCCGGGCCGTGAGCAGGAGGACAGGGATCTCCCGGGTGTCCTCGTCCTCCCGGAGCGTCTTCAGGACCTGGTAGCCGTCGACGTCCGGGAGCATCAGGTCCAGGACCACGGCGTCGGGACGCTCGTCGCGGGCGGTGGAGATCGCGGACTGGCCGTTCACCGCCGTGCTGACGCGGTAGCCCTCGCGGCTGAACTGGTAGACGAGGAGGCTGAGGATGTCGGGCTCGTCGTCGACGACGAGGATGCGCTCGCCTGACATGGAGGCCTCGGCTGGGGTCACCGGCCCGCGGCGGACGGTGGGAGACGCACGCGATCAAAATAGACGGGCCGGGGCCGGGAGCCAACCGCCGGGCGGCCTTCCCGGGAACCCTGGACCCGGCGCCGCCGGTTCGGAAGGTTGACGGCGGGGGCGGCGTCCGGCCGCCCGAACTTCGCCGGAGCTCCAGGAGGGTCCTCGATCCCATGATCGACGGCGTCCCGTTGCCGGCCCTGGCCTACCTGGCCGTGCTGGCCCTGATCGCGCCCTTCGGCCTCCACCGCCTCTGGCTGGTGTGGCTGCGGCTCCGGCCCGGCGGCGGGGGATCGGGGCGGCACGAGGGCGCGGAGGTTTTGGACGGAGACGAGCTCCCCGTGGTCACGGTCCAGCTCCCGGTCTACGACGAGGCGGCCGTGGTCGAGCGGGCCGTCGACGCCGCCTGCCGGCTGGACTGGCCCCGGGACCGGTTGGAGATCCAGGTCCTGGACGACTCCGACGACGAGACGACCCGGCTGGCCGCCCGGCGGGTCGCCCGCTGGCGGGCCCGCGGCGTGGACGTCCGTCACCTCCGTCGGGGGAGCCGGGAGGGCTACAAGGCCGGGGCGCTGGCCCACGGGGTCGAGCGGGCGCGCGGCGACTTCTTCCTGGTGCTGGACGCCGACTTCGTCCCGCCGCCCGACCTCCTCCGGCGGCTCCTCCCCTCCTTCCGGGACCCCGACGTCGGCTTCGTCCAGGCCGCCTGGGACCACCTCAACGAGGACGACGGCTGGCTGACCCTGGGCCAGGCGACCCTGCTGGACGCCCACTTCGCCGTCGAGCACGCCGCCCGCCACCGGGCCGGGCTCTTCTTCAACTTCAACGGCACCGCGGGCGTGTGGCGGCGGTCGTGCCTGGAGGACGCGGGCGGCTGGAGCGGCGCCACCCTGACCGAGGACCTGGAGCTGAGCTACCGGGCCCAGGCGGCCGGCTGGCGGGGCGTCTACCGGGACGACGTCCGGGTGCCGGCCGAGCTGCCGGAGGAGCTGGCGTCGCTGGAGGTCCAGCAGGAGCGGTGGGCGCGGGGCGGCCTGCAGACGGCCCGGCGGGTGCTGCCCGGGCTGTGGCGGTCGGAGCGGCCCGCGCGGGTGAAGCTGGAGGCGTCGGCCCACCTGCTGGGCCACCTGATCCACCCGCTGACGCTGGCGCTGGCGGCGGCGCTGGCCTGGCCGGCCCGGCTCGGGGGCGCGGCGGCGCTGGTCCCGGACGCGGTCCACCTGGCGGCGCTGGCCCTGGCCGTCGTGCCCTTCCTCCTCTACTACGGGACGGCCGTGGGCCTGCGGGGGAAGGGCGGCGACCGGGGCGCGGCCCGGATCCTCTCGGCGGTGGCGCTGGGCATCGGCCTCTCGCCCCCCCTGGCCGCGGCCGGGCTGAAGGGGCTCGTCGACCGCGGCGGCGGGGTCTTCCGCCGGACGCCGAAGTCCGGCGCGGGCGGAGGGCGCAGGTGGCGCCGCTACCTCCCGGACTCAGGGCCCGGCCGCACCGCCGTCCGGCTGGTCCTGGGGGCGGCGCTGCTCGTGGCCGCCGTCCGGCTGGCCGCCGCGGGCCTGGCCGCCGGGGTGCCCTTCACCCTCCTCTTCGCCGCCGCCTTCCTGGCGACCGGGGCGGCGGGCCTCACCCGCGGGGCCGCCGGGGAGGCGGCCGAGGGCGTCCAGGGCGAGGAGGACCAGCACCGGCAGGTGGACGGCCGCGGCCAGCGCCGGGGGATGGGGCCAGACGCCGGTGGCCCGGAAGACGTCCAGCCCGGCGTAGGCGAGGAAGACCGTCGCCGTCCACCAGATCCAGGGCCGGCGCCGCTCCAGCGCCGCGAAGGGCAGGACCCAGAGGAGGTACCAGGGATGGATCGTGGGCGAGAGCAGGAGGGCGGCCCCGGCCGTCCGGAGGAGGGCGCGGTCGAGGCGCCAGCGGCCCGCGGCGGCCGCCACGGCCACCCCCGCCGGGACGGCGACGGCGATCCAGCGGGCCGCCTCCTCCCCGGCGGCGGCCGCCGCCACGGGGAAGAGGGCCCCGTTGAAGGCCCACCGCGACGCGTACTCGCCGAGGCCGGCGAAGACCGCGGCTCCGGCGCCTGAGAAGGGCAGCCAGAGCAGGAGCGGGACGGTCAGGGCGGCCGCGACGGCGGCGGCCCCGCGGCGCCGGCCCAGGGCCGGGACCGCGGCGAGGGGGGCGAACTTCACCGACGCCCCCAGGCCCAGCAGGGCCCCGGCGGCGAGGCCGCGGCGATCGGGCCCCGGCCGGGGGCCCTCCGTCCCGGCGGGGAGGAGCGCCCCGTCGGCCAGGGCCACCGCCGCCAGGGCCGGCAGGAGGGCCAGCGGCTCCAGGTGGCCGCTCCAGGCGACCTCCACGACCACCAGGGGCGAGCCGAGCCAGAGCCAGAGCGGGACCGCGGAGCGGTCGCCTCGCTTCCGGGCGATGCGATCGACGAGCCAGGCCACGCCCAGGTCGGCGACGGTCCAGGCGGCCTTGAAGAGGAGCACCGAGGGACCGAGGAGGGCGAGCGCGTGAAAGACGAGCTGGGCGCCGGGCGGGTAGATCGTCGGGACCGAGGGGTGGTTGATCCGCGGGCGCCAGGCCGTGGCCAGGCCGTCCAGGGCTTCGGCGGCCGGCGGGTGCACGAACGGGTCGATCCCGTGGAGGGCCACCCACCCGTCCCAGAGGTAGCGCCAGACGTCGTCCGAGAAGTGGGGCAGCAGCGGCAGGAAGGCGAGACGCATCCCCACGCCCGCCGCCCAGAGGAGCGCCCGCTCCGTCCCCCCGGCCGTGCCGCCCGCCGCCAGGCGACGCCACACCAGGAGGTGGCCCGCCCACGCCGCCGCCCACAGGACCAGGGCGGGGACGGGCGTCCCGTCGGCGCCGGGCACGAGGCCCAGGGCCAGGAGCGCGCCGACCTCCAGCACGAGCCCCACGGCCAGGACGACCCTCACGGGAGGCTCCCGCCCGGGGGCTGCCGCCGACCGGCGGCGGGCGGCCCGTGACGCGCGCGGCGGTGCTGGTGCCGGCGCGGGACGAGGAGGAGGCCCTCCCGGGCCTGATCGAGGCCCTGCCGCCCCGGCGGGTGGAGCGGGTGCTGGTGGTGGACAACGGCTCCCGGGACGGGACGGCCCGGGCCGCCCGGGCGGCCGGGGCGGAGGTGGTGACCGAGCCCTCGCCCGGCTACGGGCGGGCCTGCCGCCGGGGCCTCGAGGCCCTGGCGGCCCTCGACCGACCGCCCGGGCTGGTGGCCATCGTGGACGCCGACGACCCCACCGCGGCCCGGAGGCTGGGGCGGCTGCTGGAGCCGCTGGCCGCCGACCGCGCCGACCTGGTGCGGGGCCGGCGCGTGGCGGCCGGGGCGGACGAGGGGGTTCCCGGGCACGCCGCGCTGGGCAACGCCGCGGTGGCGGCCGTCCTGCGCGGCCTCTGGGCGGCCCCGGTCCGTGACGTGGGGCCCTTCCGGGCCGCCCGGCTCGACGCCCTCCGCTCGCTGGGCCTGGACGACCCGGCCTACGGCTGGAACGTGCAGATGGACGTCCGCGCCCTCCGGGCCGGCTGGCGGCTGGAGGAGGTGGACGTGCCCCATCGCCGACGGCGGACGGGGCGCTCGAAGATCTCGGGGACGGTGCGGGGGTCGGTCCGGGCGGCGGCCGGCATGCTCGGCGCCCTGGCGCGGGAGACGCTCGCGCCGCCGGGCGGCCCGTCGCCGCGCCGGGGCGGCGGGTAGAGGCCGGATCAGTCCCGGACGGAGACCAGGAACTGCTCCAGCATCGAGTCGGGCAGCTCCTCGGCCCGGCGGACGACCGCCTCCTCGGTCTCCTCCACCAGGACGGGGGCGGTGAGCAGGTGGTCGTCGCCCCGCCGGAAGGCCAGTCGGCCCCGGAAGAGGTCGCGGGAGGCCTTCTCGACCACCAGGTGCACCTCCCACGCGACGCCGTCGGAGCGGAGCTCGCCGAGCTCCTGCCGCCGGGCGGCGGTCTCCCAGATCTGGAGCTGAGACTCGCCGTCCCGGCCGTTCTCGGTCACGGCCCCTCCTCGCCGTCGTCGCGCTCGGGCTCGCCCTCCGACGCCTCCCACAGGCCGAGCAGGTACGGCTCGTAGCGCTCCGGATCCTCGCGGTACTCGCGGGCCCAGGTCTCGAAATCCGGGAGGGGGACGCTCCGCCGGAGCTTCTCGGTGGCGATCTTCACCATCTCGTCGAAGGCGAGCTCGGCCACGTTGAGCTGCCCCTGGCGGGCGGCCTCCTCGACCAGATCGTAGATGCGCTCCTCGGAGAGCGACAGGAAGACCTCGGAGAGGCGGGCCGAGCAGTAATCGAGGTACTTGGCCCGGAGGACGGACTCGTCTTCGCCGTCGAAGGGGGAAGCGTCGGGTCCGTCCTGGTCCGCCGAGCGGTTCTGCACTGCGCGGTCCCGGGCCGAGGGTTCGAGCATGGTCGCCGGCGGGGGCCGCCGGCCGCGCCGGGCCCCTGGGGGGCCGCCGGCCGGCCGGGCCGCCGGTCGTCCGGTGCGACCTGCCACTGGCTATGTAGCCCGGATGACGCGGGGTGTCAAGAAGCCCGCACCCGGGCGCGAGGCCACGCGCCGCCGGGAGCGGGCCGCGGGGGAGCGGGGCGGGAAGGCGTCAGGCCCCGCTCGACGCCTCCCGCTCCTGCGTGTCGCTCTGCAGCTCTTCGAACATTGCCCGTCGGGTGAGTCCGTACCGGATCACCTTCTGGAGGAAATTCGGATCCCGCTGCTGGACTTCCTCCACGTCCTCCGCCAGCCCCTCGGGCAGGTGGAGGACGAGCTCGACAGGACGGGTGTCCCACATGGAAGGGGTCCTCTCCTCGAAAAGTGTGCGAATTCAGGACGATACGTCGCCGGTATTCGGGCCGGGGCGCCCTCGGGACGGAAGGCGCGGCCCTCGGCCGGCGCGGGCCCACCTTAGGAACCGTCCCGGGGCGCGGCAAGGGAGCGGGCGCGGCTTCTCCACAAGTCCGCGACAACCTAAGTCGCTTACATACAACCCTTTGCCCTGTTTGTGGAAAACCCGGTTCTCCGCGTGGATTCTCTTGTGCAGAATTGTGGAGACTCGCGTCGGGCGTCTCGAAATCCCGCAGCGGTCGGGATTTTCGTTCGCGGCGGGGTGACGATCGCCGGAGCGCGGCGATCCGATTTTTGAAAAAATGCCGATCCGCCGACCCTCGCGGTTGCGGCCCCGTTGACGGAACCGACGCCGCCCGGTGATCCGCCCGGGAGAGAACCGTTACGGCCGCGTTACCGTCCGCGTACGCCGCTGTCATTCGGGGCCGGTACCATCCACGCGAGTCGGGAAGCCCCGTCCGGGGCTCTCCGGGGACGGTCCCTCGGTCGACCGGACGAGCCGGCTCGATCCGGGGCATCCTTTCAGATCAGAGCGGACGGAGACATGACGAGAGACAAGGCAAGGAACACCCTGCTCCGGGCGACGGCGGTCGCCGCGATCGCGGTCCTGGGGCCGGGCGCCCCCGTGGCCCTGGCGGCCCAGCAGGCCGAGCGGCCCGGACGGATCAAGGGCGAGATCGTCGCCACGGACGACGCGGCTGCCGTCCAGACCGCCCGGGTGAGGCTGATCGACACCGAGATCGGGGCCCTGGCCGACATGGACGGCCGCTACTTCCTGAGTGACGTCCCCCCCGGCACCTACGACCTGCGGGTCCGGGCGCTGGGCTACGCCACGAAGACGGTCACGGGCGTGACCGTGGAGCCGGGCGAGACGGTGAAGCTGGATGTCTCGCTCGAGACCGACGCCGTGGCGGTGGACGAGCTCACGGTCTCGGTGGAGCGGGCGCGGAGCAGCGCGGCCGCCCTGCTCGATCAGCAGCGCGTCGCGACAGCGGTGACCGACGCGGTGGGCGCCGAGCAGATCTCCCGTTCCCCCGACTCCGACGCGGCCGAGGCGGCTCGCCGGATGACCGGCGTCACGGTCTCGGAGGGCAAGTTCGTCTTCATCCGGGGCCTCGGTCAGCGCTACAGCCAGACGGAGCTCAACGGCTCCCCGCTCCCGAGCCCCCAGCCCGAGAAGTCCGTGGTCCCCCTGGATCTCTTCCCCGCGGGCTTCATCGAGAGCATCACGACCCGGAAGACCTACACCCCCGACCAGAGCGGCGACTTCTCGGGGGGGACCGTCCAGATCGAGACGAAGGAGTTCCCGGACTACTTCACCTTCAGGATGTCGGTGGGCAGCAGCGTCAACTCGCGGAGCCAGTTCGCCGACGGCTTCCTGAGCTACGCCGGCGGCGGGCTCGACTTCCTCGGCATCGACGACGGCTCGCGGGACCTGCCCGCCGACCTGGTGGGCGAGATCGGCGGGCTGGACGGCCGACGGCTCCCCTCGGATCCGGCGGCCCGAGAGCGGCTGGGGGAGTCGTTCCTCGGGACGCCGCTCTCGCGCTTCACGCCCGAACAGGGAACGACGCCGGCGAACCTCGACTTCGGCTTCTCGGTGGGCGACCGGACGGAGCTGCTCGGCAAGACCTTCGGCTACTTCGTCGCCGGCAGCTACTCCAACAAGTACACCTTCCGGGACGACGAGGTGGAGCGGAAGTGGCGCTCCACCGATTTCGACCCGTCGATCCCGGCCGAGCGCCGCAACGCCGCCAACGTCGACTACGAGTTCGTCCGGGGGATGCAGGACGTGGAGTGGGGCGGGATCGCCAACTTCCACCTCCAGCTCTCCCCCTCCCACCAGCTCAGCCTGAAGACCCTGTACAACCGGAACGCCGAGGACGAGGCCCGCCGATACCAGGGGGCGAACCGGGAGGATCTGACCGGGATCCTGCGCTCGGAGCGGCTCCGGTTCATCTCGCGCGAGATGGCCTGGGGGCAGCTCGCCGGGAAGCACCAGTTCGGCGACCACCGGCTGGAATGGCGGGTGGCGGGCGCCCGTGCCACGCGGGACGAGCCCGGCCTGCGGGAGACGATCTTCCGGCGGAGCTTCGCCGCCGACGAGGGCGACCCGTTCACGCTGGTCGACACCGGCGAGAGCGCCCGGTACCTGTTCACCGACCTCGCCGACGACG
>CAYVFM010000028.1:0-14879 GCA_964450995.1 uncultured Gemmatimonadota bacterium
AGGGCCAGTCCCGGGGGGCGATCACCGGCCGTGCGACCGGAGATGTTTCCGCGGAAACGTTTCCGTTGAGGAAAGGGTGAGGATTGAGGCCGTGTTGACGCGGTTCAGGTGAACCGTCCCCGCGCCGGAGCCGGGGGACGGCGGGCGTGTCAGCGGAGGACGCCCGCGGCCGCCAGGCGGCGGGCGTACAGGAAGAGGAAGGCGGCGACCACGGCGATCACGCCCGTGAAGACCACGCCGCCGGTGCCCATCACCTCGGCGCCCTCGCTCATCCCGAAGCTGTAGGCGGTGCTCGCGGCCATCCCGACCAGCGACAGGCCGAAGATCCAGACGGACCAGCGACGCCGGAGGAGCAGGCCCGCGGACCCGGCCACGCCGCTCCACACGGCCAGGGCCCAGGCGGACACCGTCCAGGCGGGAAAGCCGTAGAAGTATTCCAGCTGCTCGGGCGAGAACTGGCTCATGTAGGATTGCCACCGGAGCTGGGTGGCCAGGTAGTCGAAGGCTCCCACCGCGTTCCAGAGCAGGGCGACCCCGCCCACGATCCAGAGGTGCTTCGGCACGTCTCCTCGCCCCGAGTCCGTCGTGCTCATCTTCCCTCCCCCGTCGGCGTCGTCCCGGTCCTTCCGCGGGAAAGTCTAAGCGCGGGGAAGGCGATACGGAAGAGCGACCGCGTGAGCTCAGCCCTCCCCGTCCACCAGCGCCCCGGCCCGCTCCAGGTCCCCCGGGTCGTTCACGTTCACCCGCACGCCGGGCAGCGGCATCGTCCCCACCCGGGCGCCGGTCTCGGCCAGCAGCAGGTTCACCGCGTCGGTGAGTTCCCGCTCGCCCTCCTCCGAGGGCTTCACCCGCCGGCAGGCCCCGAAGATCGCCTCCGAGAAGAACGTCACGCCGGCCACGATCCGCCCCTCGGTCCGCTCGGCCGGCCCCGGGTGCTCGACGATGCGCCGGAGGTCGCCGTGGCGGTCGGTGAGGCACACGGCCTGGCGGGCCTCCCCGGGCGGGACCTCCTCGGTGAGGACCAGGGCGTCGAGCTCCTCCCGGCGGAAGCGGTCGGCGGCGGGCGACAGGTCGGCCCGGAGGACGTTGTCGCCCTGCACGACCGCGAAGGGCCCGTTCACCTCCGGACGGGCGGCCAGGACGGCGTCGGCCAGCCCCGTCGGCTCCTCCTGGACGGCGTAGCGGAGCTCGATCCCCCCGAAGGCGTCGCCGAAGCGCTCCTCGATCGGTCCGCCCCGGCGCCGGACCACCAGCACGGCCGCGCCGGGCTCGACGCTCGCCACCGACCGGAGCAGCCGGGCGAGGAGCGGCTCGCCGGCGACCTCCACCAGCGCCTTGGGGCGGTCCTCGGTGAAGGGGCGCAGCCGGGTGCCCTCGCCGGCGACCGGGACCACGATCGGGAGGGCCCCGCGCCTCACGCCACCTCGCCCCCCGGCTCCCCGGACGGGGGATCGTCCGATTCCCGGTACGGCCAGGCGCCCGCCATCGTGGCCAGCGGGAAGATCACCGCGTAGGAGGCCACGGCCGCCAGGGCCCTTCCGCCCGGCTCGCCGGCGGGGCCCTGCGCCAGGACCGTCATCCAGAGGAGGTCGGTCAGCGCCGTGACCGCCCAGACCGCCAGGCCCGCGATCGCCGCGGTGCGGGGCCCGGGGCCGAAGCGGGGGCGGATGGCCGCGTAGATCCAGACCGCCGCGGTGGAGAGCCCGTAGACCGACGCGGCCCAGAGCGCGATCGTGACGGCGGTGGGGCGGAGCAGGATCCCGCCGGGGCCGGTCTCCCGGAGGAGCAGCATCCACACGGCGGCGCCCAGCGCGACCACCACCACCGTCGCCAGGGCCCCGCCCAGGAGGACACGGACCGGATTGATCTTCGCCATCGGGGTCTCCGTCGCGCGTGAGAGCGGGTCGTGCGCCGGGAGCGGCTCGCCGGCCACCTCCAGCATCGCCCGTGACGCTGCTCGGTGGGTGGACGAAGGCGGGCGAAAGTTCGTCCATGCTCGCGGGCCGGGCAACGGCTCGGTCGCGGCACGTGTCCCCCCGACGTCCGGCCGGCACGAATCGCAGACGAGATTTCCCATTCGCGGAGGAGACACCCCGTGCAAGCACCAGCTCGCCCGATCCGTTCGCTCGTCCTTGTCGCTTTTTTCGTCGCCGGGGGGGCGGTCTCCAGCACCGCGGCTCGCGGCCAGCCGGCTCCCGCGGATCCCTGGCCCGAGGGAGAGCCCGTGCCGGTGAGGGCCCTGGAAGATGCGCGGTGGTATCGGGGCGGTCTGGGCTGGATCGTGGTGCCGGAGACGGGCTTCGCCGCACGGTCGGCGGAGGAGATGCTGGCCGCGGATCGGGCGTGGGAGCGCCACTTCGGCCGGCCGGCGCCGGAGGGTGCGGTGATCGACATCGCCTACCGTGACCATTCGGAGGCGATCGAGGAGGCTGGCGCGGACTGGGTGCTGGCCTATCCCTTCGAGCGGGTGGCGGAGATGTCCCGGGAGACGGAGACGGGAGAGGGGGCCTCGAACCCGGCCGAGAGCCAGGCCGCGGCGGTCCGGTCGCAGATCGAGTCCTCCCTGGAGGCGAAGGGCGTCGAGAAGTCGGACGCGGAGATCGACGCGATCGTGAAGCGGATGCTCTCGAACCTCGAGGACGGGGGCGGCGGCCGACAGACGCCGGGCAGCCGTACGGTCCTGCGGCACGAGATCGGTCATGCCCTCTTCGAGGCCGCCTGGTCGTTCCCCGATCGGGAGGAAGACCGCTACGGCACCGGAGCTCCGGACTGGCTCGACGAGACGGCGGCCGTCCTGATGGAGGGGCGCGAGCTCACCACGACCCGGCGGAAGGTGTTCCGGCGCGCGGTGGAGGCGGGCGAGACGATCCCGTTGTCCGAATTCTTGGCGATGGACCATCCCCTGTACGGATCGGAATCGTTCCGGGCCATGCGAGACTCCGCCGCGCGCAACGGGGCGGTGGTGCTGAGCGGCGACGAGATCGACGTCGAGCTCGGCCGGGCGAAGTACTTCTACTCGCAGGCGCGCGCTCTCGCGGACTTCCTCCTGGAGAGGAGCGGTGAGCCGGCGCTGTTCGCCGAGATCGCCCGGGCCCTCCGGTCCGGCTCCGGAATGCCGACGTGGCTCCGCCGGCACGGTCCGGACCACGGGCTGCCCGCCAGCGTCCCCACGCTGGAGGAGGCGTTTCTCGCCTGGGCCCGCTCCGCCCCCTACGCCCAGGACGGCTGATTCCGGGCGGGGCGGCAAGGCCACCGGCGGGAATCTTGCCCCCATGTCGGACGAGCCGCGGCCGCTCGCGCCGCGCGAGCCCGGAACGCCCGCCCCCGGATGTTGCCATGAACGAGACCTTCGAGGCCGAGAACCGGCTCTCCGAGTCCGACAGCCCCTACCTCCTCCAGCACGCCGACAACCCGGTGGCCTGGCGGCCCTGGGGCGACGCGGCCTTCGAGGAGGCCCGGCGCCTGGACCGGCCGGTCTTCCTCTCCATCGGCTACTCCACCTGCCACTGGTGCCACGTGATGGCCCACGAGTCCTTCGAGGACGAGGAGGTGGCGGAGCTGCTGAACGAGCGGTTCGTGCCGATCAAGGTGGACCGGGAGGAGCGCCCGGACGTCGACCAGGTCTACATGACCGCCTGCCAGGTGATGAGCGGCGGGGGCGGCTGGCCGCTGACGGTGGTCACCACCCCCGACCGCGAACCCTTCTTCGCCGGCACCTACTTCCCGAAGGACGACCGGGGCGGCCGGCCCGGCCTGATGCGGATCCTGGGCCGGATCGCCGAGCTGTGGGAGGAGGACCGCGCCTCCGCGCTCCGGTCGGCCGAAAACGCCGTGGACGCCCTGGAGCGGGCCATGGCGGCGCCCGGCGGCGACGACCTCGGCGAGGACGCGCTCGAGGGGACCTTCCGGGACTTCGCCCGGCGCTTCGACGAAGCGGAGGGCGGCTTCGGGTCGGCCCCCAAGTTCCCTTCCCCCCACGGCCTGATGTTCCTCCTCCGCCACGCCGACCGGACGGGCGAGGAGCGGGCGGCGGAGATGGCGGCGGCGACGCTCCGGGCCATGCGACGGGGCGGGATCTGGGACCACGTGGGCTTCGGCTTCCACCGCTACTCCACCGACGCCCGCTGGCTGCTGCCCCACTTCGAGAAGATGCTCTACGACCAGGCCATGCACGCGATGGCCTACACGGAGGGGTGGCTCGTCACGGGGGACGAGCGCTTCCGCCGGACGGTGCGGCAGATCTTCACCTACCTGGAGCGGGACCTCCGGGACGAGGCCGGCGGCTTCCAGGCGGCCGAGGACGCCGACAGCGAGGGCGGCGAGGGCACCTTCTACGTGTGGGAGGAGGACGAGCTGCGGGAGCTGCTGGGCGAGGAGGACTTCGACCTGGCGAAGGAGGTCTGGAACACCCGGGCCGGGGGCAACTTCGCCGAGGAGGCGACGGGCCGGAAGACCGGCGAGAACGTCCTGCACCGCCGCCGGTCGCTGGAGGCGATCGCCCGGGACCGGGACGCTCCCGTGGAGGAGCTCCGGGACCGGCTGGAGGCGATCCGGCGGACGCTCTTCGAGGCCCGGGAGGAGCGCCCCCGCCCCCACCGCGACGACAAGGTCCTGGCCGACTGGAACGGCCTGGCCGTGGCGGCGCTGGCCCGGGCGGGGGCCGCGATGGACGAGCCCGACCGGGTCGAGGCCGCCCGCCGCACCGCCCGCTTCGTGCTGGAGGAGATGCGCGACGGGGACGGCCGCCTGCTGCACCGGTGGCGGCGGGGACGGGCGGGCGTGGAGGCCGGCGCCGCCGACTACGCCTACCTGGTCTGGGGCCTGATCGAGCTCTACGAGGCCACCCACGAGCCCCGGTGGCTCCGGGAGGCGCTGGATCTGCAGGAGGAGATGGACGGCCGCTGCGGCGCGGAGGAGGGCGGCTGGTACAGCGGCCCCCACGACCGGGCCGAGGAGCTGCCGGTGCGGGCCCGGGAGGGCCACGACGGGGCGCTTCCCTCGCCGAACTCGGTGGGGGCGTGGAACGCCCTCCGGCTGGCGAGGCTCACCGGGCGGACGGAGCTGGAGGAGCGGGGCCGGGCCGCCGTGCGGGCCTGGGGCGACCGCGCCGAGCGCGCGCCGGGCGGCCACGCCATGCTCCTGGCCGCGGTGGACTTCCGGGTGGGGCCGGGGCACGAGGTCGTCCTCACCGGCCCGGACGACGACCCGGAGCTGGAGGCCATGCGTCGGGTGCTGCGCGAGAGCTTCCGGCCCAGGACCGTCCACCTGCACCGTCCGCCCGGCGAGGCCGGGGAGGCGGTGGAGGAGCTGGCGCCGCTGGCGGCTGAGCAGGCGGCCGGCGAGACGGACGTGTCCGCCCGGGTCTGCACGGACTTCGCCTGCCGGGCCCCGGTCCGGGACGCGGAGGCGCTCCGGGCGGAGCTGGAGGGCTGAGGCGCGCCCCGGGGTCGGCGAGGGACGCCCTGGCTGGCGTCGCCCCGGGCGCCCGGCGAGGTTGTCCGCTGCGTGTCGACTCCAACCACGGGGAGGCCCCGATGTTCTGGCGACGGTCCGAGGACGACGGAGCGGAGACCCCCCGGTCCGGGATCGGGGGGGGCGACGACGACGCGTTCGCGGGCGTCGAGGGAGAGGCCGTCCGGACGGTGGTGGAGATCCCCAAGGGGAGCCGGAACAAGTACGAGTACGACCCCGACCTGGGCCGCTTCGTCCTGGACCGGATGCTCTTCTCGTCGGTCCACTATCCCGCGGATTACGGCTTCATCCCGGGCACGGTGGCCCGGGACGGGGATCCCGTCGACGTGCTGGTCCTGCTGGACGAGGCCACCTTCCCGGGCTGCGTCATCGAGGCCCGGCCGATCGGTGTCTTCGACATGCGGGACGAGAAGGGGCCGGACGAGAAGATCCTCTGCGTGCCGGTCAGCGACCCCCGCTGGAACTGGATCGAGGAGCTGGACCAGGTGCCCGACCACCTGCTGAAGGAGATCCGCCACTTCTTCGAGATCTACAAGGACCTGGAGGCCAAGGAGACCGAGGTCCACGGGTGGAAGGGTCGCGAGGAGGCCTGGCGCCAGATCCGGGACGGACGGGAGCGGGCCGGGGAGGACGGGGCGGGCTGAAGGAGGCCCCTCCCGTCTGGTCGCCGTGGGGGCCGGGCCGGGGGGCGGCCCGGGCCTAGACCGAGAAGCCGTGCCGTTGGAGGAGCTCCTCGAACTCGGGCTTGTCCACGGCGTTCCGCAGCGCCTCGTCCGGGGCCACGATCTCCTCCTGGACCCGCTCCATCAGCGCGTCGTTCAGGGTCCGCATGCCTGCCGACGCCCCGGTCTGCATCAGCGAGGGGATCTGGAAGGTCTTGCCCTCCCGGACCAGGTTGGACACCGCGCTGGTGACCATCAGGATCTCCATGGCGGCGATCCGGCCGCCCTCCTTCCGCCGGCACAGCGTCTGGGCGATCACCCCCTCGAGGCTCTCGGCCAGCATGGTCCGGATCTGGTTCTGCTGGTCGGCCGGGAACTGGTCGATGATCCGGTCCACTGTCGAGGCGGCGGTGTTGGTGTGGAGGGTGCCGAAGACCAGGTGGCCGGTCTCGGCCGTCTCCAGGGCGATCTCCACGGTCTCGAGGTCGCGCATCTCGCCGACCAGGACGATGTCCGGGTCCTCCCGGAGGGCGGCCCGGAGGGCCACCTTGAAGCCCTCCGTGTGGACCCCCACCTCCCGCTGGTTGATGAGGCATTTCTTGTTCTCGTGGACGAACTCGATGGGGTCCTCGATGGTGATGACGTGGGCCCGGCGGTTCCGGTTGATGTAGTCGACCATCGCCGCCAGGGTGGTGGACTTGCCCGAGCCGGTGGGGCCGGTGACGACCACCAGCCCCTTCTTCAGGTCGCACAGCTCGAGGAGGGAGTCGGGCAGCCCCAGGTCCTCGGCCGTCATGATCTCGGCGGGGATCTGCCGGAAGACCCCGCCCGTGCCCTCCCGGTCGAGGAAGAGGTTGCAGCGGAAGCGGGCGAGCCCCGGGAGCTCGTAGCCGAAGTCGGTGTCGTGGGTCTCCTCGAACTCCTTCCGGTTCCGCTCCGGCGCGATCTCCAGCAGCATCCGGCGGGTCTCCTCCGCCGACATCGCCGGCTCGCCCTCGAGCCGGACCATCTCCCCGTCCACGCGGAAGAGCGGCGGGTTGCCGGCCGACACGTGGAGGTCCGACGCGCCCGCGTCCACCATCTTCCGGAACAGCCGCTCGATGGCGGGGGCGTCCCCCTCGGGCTCCACGTCCACCGACGGGGTCCTGTCCGCCGGCTCGGCGGGCGCCTCGTCCGCCGATTCGCTCCCCGGTCCGTCCGGCGCCTCGGCGGCCCGGTCCGCCCCGACGCCGCCCTCCGCGGCCTCCTTCGCTCGCCCGCCCTGCGGGTCCTCGACGGACGTGTCCGACGCGGCCCGGTCCGACCGCGGCTCGCCCCCGGTCCTCTCGCTGGCCGCCGGCTCCTCCGCCGGCTTCATCTGGAGGCGGGTGGTGCCGGGGCTGACGAGGGCGCGGACGAGGACGGGGCCGGAGGGGGACCGGTAGGTGAACTCGTGACGCCCCTCCGCCGCCGGGTCGTCGGATCCGGGCCGGAGCTCGGCGAGCATCGCCCGGACCTCGTCGCGGCTCGCCGGGTCGTCGGTGAGCGCCCGGTCGTCGCCGCCCGAGGAGAGGACCACGGGGCGCCCGTCGGCCACCGTGAGGCGGCCGCCGGCCTCGTGGAGGAGCTGGATGAAGCGGTCGAGTCGGGCCATCGGTTCCGGGGGGTGGAGTGGACGGGTTCGCGTGCGAGCGGCCGGGGCGCGGAGCCGCGGGAGGCGGTCAGCCGGGCGCCACCCGGGCGATCCGGTCGATGTTGGCCAGGTGGACCCGGTCGCCGTCGCGGATCCGGACGAAGCGGTCGGCCGCGTTGAGGAAGTCCTGGAGGCGGCGCTCCCCCGGCGGGAGGACCAGCGCCATCAGGCCCCGGACCTCGGTCCCGTCGTCCAGGACCAGCCGGACGTCCGTCCGCTGGGCGCCCTCCATCTCCGGGTCCACCAGGGCGCGGTCCTCGGCGTCCACGGGCTCGGCGCCCACCTCGGCCTCCAGCGCCACGGTGACCAACGAGACCGCCGGCTTGTGGAGCAGCAGGAACCCCTCCTCCTCGTCCTCGACGGGCAGGAACCGGGCGTCGGCCCCGAGCAGGTCGGAGGGCCGCTCGGCCCCGGCGTGGCGCGCGGCGTGCTCCCCGGCGAACAGCTCCACCGACCGCACCTCGCCCTCCGTCATCCGCACGGTGGCGGGGATGCGGTGCTTGGGTACCCGATACTCCTCGCTCATCGCTCCTCCGGCGTCGTGGTGGCCGCTCCTCCCGGGGAGGAAGGGCCGGCGCTCAGCTTCCCACCCGGCGGATCCTCCAGATCCAGCCCGCCTGGTCGTCGGTGACGTAGAGCGAGCCGTCGGGGCCCTGGGCCAGCCCGGAGGGGCGGTGATCCGCTTCCCGCGGCCCCTGGCCCTCCTCCCGGAAGCCCAGGGCGAACTCCTCCCACTCGCCGGTCGGCTCGCCGTCCTCGAAGGGGACGAAGACCACCTTGTAGCCCTCCTGGGGTCGAGGCGCACGGTTCCAGGAGCCGTGGAAGGCGACGAAGGCGCCGCCGCGATAGCGCTCGGGGAACTGGTCGCCCGTGTAGAAGTGGAGCCCGTTCGGCGCCCAGTGCCCGGGGAAGGCCACGAGCGGGTCCTCCTTCTCGGCGCAGCGGCCCACCTCTTCGCCGTCGCCGCCGTACTCCGGCGCCAGCACCTTCTGGCCCTGCCGGTGGTCGTGGTAGCAGTAGGGCCAGCCGAAGTCGTCGCCCTCCTCGACCCGGACGAACTCCTCGGCCGGGAGCTCGGCGCTCTCCTCCTGCGTGTAGAGGTCGGGCCAGAGCTGGGCGAGCTGGTCACGGCCGTGGATGGCCGCGTAGAGGTGTTCGTCCACGGGGTTCCACGCCAGGGCGACGGTGTTGCGCATGCCGGTGGCGAAGCGCCCGCCGTCGGCCTGGGTCTGGCCGGCGGCGTCGGCGTCGAACCGCCAGATGCCCGCGTTCGTCTCGAGCTGGGGGCAGGGGTCGAGGCCCGGCGACCGGCGGCTCCGCTCCTCCTCCTGGCAGGCGTTCGACGGGGAGCCGACGTTCACGTACAGGTTCCCGTCGCCGTCGAAGGCCAGCGGCTTGGCCGCGTGGCCGCCCTCGTGGCGGAGCCCCCGGACGATCGTCTCGGGCTCGCCCTCGGGCAGGAGGGCCCCCTCGGGCAGGTCCCATCGCAGCACGGCGTCGTCCCGTCCGAACCAGAGGTGGCCGCCGCGGACGGCCACGCCGGTGCCGCCGATATCGCTGTCGATGCGGCCGCTCACGTCGGCGACGCCGTCGCCGGTGGTGTCCCGGAGGGCGACGATCCCGCCCGGCTCGGCGTCCTCGCCCCGGCCCGACCGGAGCGCGACGTAGACGTCGCCCGAGGCGTCGACCGCGATGTGCCGGGCCCGACCGACCTCCTTCGCCACCACCTGGGCGCAGAAGCCGTCGGGGAGCTCGAGGCCGCCGTCGTCGGGAGCGCAGGCTTCGGCGGCCGCGGCGGCTTCGTCGGAAGGCGATCCCTCGCCGCCGGCCGTGGCGTCGCCGCCGCAGGCGGCGGCCAGGGCCAGCAGGGGGACCAGGGCGAGGGCGTATGCTCGGGGCGGGAAACGTCGGTCCATGGGGCGGAGCTCCCGTCGTGGTTCGGCGATGGCACGAGACGGCGCCGGGCCCTGCGAGGGGCCGGGCGCCGCGGCCCGCCGGGGCGGGCCGCTGGCCCACGGTGGGGGCGAGGTGCCGGCGGCCGCAAGCGGGAGGGACTCCCCGGGGCGGACGCGCCCCGGGGCACGCGTCGGGGGCGACCCGGGCCGGTCAGCCCCCGTCCTTCGTCTCGATCCGGATGACGCCGTCGGCGGCCTCCTCGCCGTAGAGCCGCTCGGCGGCGGGCCCCTTGATCACCTCGATGGAGGCGATGTCGTCGGGGCTCAGCGCGTCGAGGACGGACTCGTCCTCCACACGCTCGCCGTCCACGAAGACCAGGGGGGGCGACGAGAGGTTCAGGATGGTGTCGCCGCGGATCTTCAGGACTCGACCGTCGCTCGATCGGACCCGGGCGGCGCCCTCTTCGGCGTCGACCTCGACGCCCCGGACGTCCTCCGACCGGAGGGCCCCGTCACCCTCTCCGGACTCCGAGGCCCCCGTGCCCGCGTCGGAGCGGAAGGTCACGTCCCGCGAGATCCACACGGCCAGCGGCCTGCCGTCGTTTCGGGCCGGCTCGAACACCATCCGGCGCGCCACCTCGACGGCCGCCCGGTCCATCGAGGTGTATCCGCTGGACGCCTGGACCTGAACCTTCGCTACCTCCCCCGTCCGGTCGACGTACAGCCAAAGCGACACGGTTCCGTCCACCCCGGCCTCCTTCAACAGGAGCGGGTAACGCTCCCTCAGCAGGCGGCGGATCTCATCGTCGTTGACGGCCCGCGGATCCACGTCGCGGGGCACGAAGACGGGCCGCTCGTCCGGGTCGAGGGCGGTGTTCGGGTCCGAAGGGTGCTGACCGTCGGCCCGGGGGAGGGGCCCGTCCTCCGGGAAGGTGTCGGGATCCTCGGCGCCCTCCGCGGATGCCGGCGGACTGGCCACCTGCTCGGCCGTCGCGTCTGCGGTCTCCGGGGTGGCGTCCGAGGGAGTCGGCGCATCGCAGGCCACGGCCAGCAGGCCCCCGACGACGACCGCGGCCGCCGCGGAGCGAACGGACCGGAAGCGGGGCGTCTCCCGGGTCAGGGCGCGGAGCCGGCGCTCGAGCTGACCGCCGGCGCGGCCCAGGGCGGCGGCCGGCAGGGGGCTCGACCGGGCGGCGGCCTCGGCCACCAGCACCGTGCCGTAGGACGCCGGGTCGGCCCCGCCCTCCACGACCCGGCGATCACAGTCCCGCTCGACGGCCAGGCGGAGGCGCCGGACGGTCCACCAGAGGGCGGGATTCCAGGGACAGGCGGCCAGCGCCGCGAGGCCGACGGCCAGGAGCGCCGGGTCCCGGGCCTCGCGGTGCTCGCGCTCGTGGCGGATCACCAGCCGGCGCCGATCCGCCGGCAGTTGCAGGATCCGCCGCGGGACGACGATCTCGGGGACCAGCAGGCCGGTCACCGCGGGCCCCGTCTCCCGCGAGACTCGCACCTCCGTCCCGTCGACGCGGACGACGGGCCACGTTCGGCGTCCGCGCCGGAGGTGCCACCAGGCCCGGAGGGCGCCGGCCAGCACCAGGGCCGATCCGGCGATCCAGAGGAGCAGCACCGTGTGGTCGACGGCGGCGGGGAAGTGGAGGGCGTCGGGCCAGCCGCCCGGCGCGGACGACGACGCGGCGACCGGGACCCCGGCGGCGCCGAGCTCGGCCGCACCTCCGCCGGTCCCGCCTCCCGCGGTCAGCAGCTCGCCCGCCCGGCGGGCCGTCCGCTCCGCCAGGTCCCACCTGAGCGCCGCCGGCACCGCCACCGAGCCGGCGGCGGCCGCCGCCCAGACCCAGCGCGTCGCCAGCCCCCACGTCTCCAGCGTCTCCTCGACGGCCCTCGCCGCGAGGGCGAGGAGGACGGCCAGTCCGATCGCGTAGACGGCCCAGGCGGTGATCATGGCAGCTCCTCCCGTGTCAGCTCTCCCTGTCCTCGAGACGCTCCGCGAGCATCGCGCGCATCCGTTCGAGCTCGCCGCTCGAGAGGTCGCGCTCGGACACGAGCTGGGCCAGGGCCATCTCGGAGGAGCCCAGGAAGATCTTCTCGACGATCTTCCGGAGGGCGGTCTGCCCGGCCTCGGACTGCTCGACGAGGGGATAGTACCGGTAGGCCCGGCCCTCCTCCTCGTGCCGGACGTGGCCCTTGTCCTCCAGGGTCTGGCAGACCGTGAGGATGGTGGTGTAGGCGAGATCGTCCTCGATCTCGTTCTTCACCTCCCGGACCGTCCCCGAGCCTTTCTCCCACAGGACGCTCATCACGTCCAGCTCCCGGTCGCTGAAGCTCACTCCCTCGCTCACGTGCGCCTCCGTTTCTCTACGATGATCGTAGTCGACGATAGCAGGGGAGCCCGCCCCTGTCAACTGAGAAGATAGTAAGAGGTCCGCCGGGGCCGGGCCGCCGGTCGGTGCACCCATAATAATACCGGACGACCTGTCTGATGCTAGGCACGCGACGGCGGATGGCATCCCGCTTGCGCCCGAAATCCCACGAAGCGCCGGGCGGACGCCGATCTCCGGGCGCCGGGGATCGGTCCGGCCATCGCGAGACCTCGGTTATCTCGAGACCGCGAGGAGGGTCTCATGAGGAGGAAGACGACGACCTTGCTGGGCCTGCTCCTCCCGCTGGCCGTCCTGGCGTGCGGGGAGACCGGCACGCAGGAGAACGGCGGGATGGAAGAAGCGTCGGGCGGCGACACCGCTGCGGCTGATGCCGCCACCATGGAGTCGCCCGGGGCCACGGTCTCGCTCGCCGCGGTGGGCGAGAGCGGGATCTCCGGCGATGCCCGGCTGATGCCGGCCGGCGACTCGGTCCGCGTCGCCGTGAGCCTCACCGGGCTCACCGAGGGGCAGAGCTACCCGGTCCACGTCCACACCGGGACCTGCTCGGCGGGCGGCGGCGTGGACCAGCCGCTGAGCTCGGTGACGGGGCAGGCCGGCGGGACCGGCAGCAGCACGACCACGCTGGCCGCCCCGGTCTTCGCGGACACGAGCCACTTCGTCCAGGCCCACGGCTCGGGCGGCACCCCGGTGGCCTGCGGCGACCTCCCGGCGCCCTCGGCCTGGGAGAGCGGCTCCGACGGCGGGGACATGTCGGATGACGACATGTCGGACTCCGGCGACGGCATGTCCGGCGGGGGCGGGAGCTGAGCCCCGGTCCCCGGGCCGGCGCATCCGCGCCGACCCCGTCTGCGACGAAGGCCCGGCCGGGCGCGACACCCGGACCGGGCCTTTCGTCGTCGGGTCCACGGCCGGCCCGTTCCGACGGGCCGGCCCGGGTCTCACAGGTCGGAGTGGGTCCCGTCGCACATCGGCTGGGCGCCGGTGCGCTTGCACTGGCAGAGCCAGTAGGTGTCCTCCTCCTCGACCTCGAACTTCACCGGCTCGAACCCGGTGCCGGCGTGGGAGCCGTCGCAGAACGGCTGGTCGTCGGAGTGGCCGCACCGACACCACCAGTAGGTGCCCGGCTCCAGCTCCACGCCCGCGGGTTCCTTCTCGGCGATCCTCGGCTCGGCCATCGGTCTCCTCCTCGGCGCGCGTCTCGTCGGTCGTCTCCGTCGTCGGCCTCCGTCCGAGGCCCGGTCGCCGGCCGTCGGAGGGGAGGTCCGGGGGGCGACGGGATGGAAGCATCGTGCCGGCGGGCCGTTCTCCGGGGCTCCCGGCCGCCCGGGCGGCTTTGCGGTCCGGGGGACCGGCGCGGATGTTGAACGGCGCCCGAACGGCGACCCCACGGCGGAGGTGACGCGTGACGCTCTGGCTGCTCCAGGAAGGTCCGGTGGACGAGCTGATCCAGACCGATCCCTCGGGGGGATGGCTCCTGCCCGTCCTCCTGCTCGGCGGCGGGATCGGCCTGGGTCTGCTGGTGGAGGGGTGGCTCTTCGCCCACCTGCGCGATGCCGCCGACCGGACCCGGTGGCGCGGCGACGACGCCCTCATGGACGCCCTCCGGGGGATGGCCTTCGTGTGGTTCGTGGCCGGGGGGCTGTACGGCGCCCGGCAGACGGCCCCCGTCGAGCTGGCCGGCCTCTGGGGCCAGGTCATCGACAAGGGGCTCATCGTCGTGGTGGGGCTCTCGATCACCGTGGTGGCCGCCCGCCTCACCACGCAGAGCCTCGAGGCCTGGGCCCGGAACACCGAGGGGGCCCTGCCCTCGATCACCCTCCTCGAGAACATGGCCCGGATCCTGGTCTTCGTGGTCGGGGGCTTCCTCATCCTCCAGAACCTGGGGATCCGGGTCGGCGCCCTGGTGGCCAGCCTCGGGATCGGCGGCCTGGCGGTGGCGCTGGCCCTCCAGGACACCCTCTCCAACCTGTTCGCCGGCTTCCAGATCATCCTGGCCGGACAGGTCCGGAACGGCGACTTCGTGCGCCTGGACACCGGCGAGGAGGGCTACGTCACCGACATCCGCTGGCGGAACACCACCATCAAGTCACGGATGGACGACCACGAGGTGGTGGTGCCCAACGCCAAGCTGGCCAACGCCATCGTGACGAACTTCGACCTGCCGGAGCGGCCGCTCTGGGTGCGGCTCGAGGTGGGGGTCTCCTACGACAGCGACCTCGAGCAGGTGGAGGAGGTCACCCTGGAGGTCGCCCGGGAGGTGATGGCCGACTTCGACCTGGACGGGGAGCGCTGGCCCGACCCGGTGCTCCGCTACCAGGGCTTCGGCGATTCCGCCGTGCTCTTCCGCCTCCGGATCCGGATCGACCGCTACGACAGCCAGTTCGGGGTCCGCCACGAGCTGGTGAAGAGGGTCCACGCCCGCTACCGGGAGGAGGGGATCGAGATCCCCTTCCCGATCCGGACGCTCTACGCGCCGGAGGGGCTGGGGGCGCGGGAGGAAGCCTCGTAGCGGCCGGACGCCTTCAGTCCTCGTCCCCGTCCGCCGGGGCGGCGGCGCCCTCCGGGTCGGGCCCGCCGTCGCCCGCGGCCCGGTCGGCGGCGTCGTCGGCGTCGGCCTCCTCCTCCGCGTCGGACGGTCGGCCGCCGTCCCGCTTCGTCGCGGGGTCGATCCCCAGCAGCTCGAAGACCTCGTCGGCCGTCAGCTCCTCCTTCTCCAGCAGCGCGTCGGCCAGCCGGTCCAGCCCCTCGCGGTTGTCCCGGAGCGTCTGGACGGCCCGCT
>CAYVFM010000029.1:0-14378 GCA_964450995.1 uncultured Gemmatimonadota bacterium
TCCGGCGGGTCCGCGAGCTGCTGGCGGAGACCTACGACGAGCTGACCTCGTAGCGTCGGGGCGCCGAGCGCCGGCGGCGGCCGGTCCCGGTCCCGGTCGTCGCCTGGCGACCATCGCGCCGGCCCTTCCCGTCGCGGCGAGAAGAGCCTCGCCTTATCTTCGACAGGCGTAAAAGTCCACACCCCGGATCCGAAGCGGACGAGGAGGCGATGCGCCGTGGGAGCGGAGAAGCGGAACTTCGGCGACCTCCAGCTCGCCGTGCTGGAGGTGCTGTGGGATCGGGACGAGGCCACGGTGGCCGACGTCCGGGACGTGCTCGCCCCGGAGCGGAAACCGGCCGTCAGCACCGTCTCCACCGTCCTGTCGCGGCTGGAGGAGCAAGGGGTGGTGCGCCACCGCCGCCAGGGTCGCCGCTACGTCTACCGGGCCGCGGTGGACCGCGACGACGTCCGGTCGGCGATGCTCGACGATCTCCTGGACCAGGTCTTCGGCGGAGACGCGGCTGAGCTGGTGAACCACCTGGTGCGGGAGCGGGAGCTGGAGGGAGCCGACCTGGAGCGGCTGCAGGCCCTCGTCGACGAACAGCGGAGCTGAGCCGCCTTGCTCCAGTCGCTTCTCCCGGGCCCGGTCGAGACCGTCCTGGCCGTGGCCGTCGGCTGGGCCCTCACCTACCTGGTCCACAGCACCCTCGCGCTGGGCGTCGCCTGGCTGGCGGACAATCGGACGCCCTGGACCCGAGCCCCCCGGGCGCGGTCGATCCTCTGGGTCGGAGCCGTGGCTGCTTCCCTCCTCTCGGCCAGCCTCCAGGTCGCCACCGGCCTGGGGCCGCGCGTCGAGCTGACGGCGTCCCAGGCCGAAAAGGCCGTGGTCGAGCTCCGGGGGTCGGCCCCGGCGGACGCCGCGCTCGCGGCGTCGAACCGGGCCGGACCCCTCAGCCCCGTCGTCCACAGGCCCCACACCGCCGATCGGCTGGATCCGGCGGCCTGGTACCGGTCCCTGAGCCATGACTGGCCGTTCCTCCTGGTCACCCTGTGGGGGCTCGGCGCCGCCGTCCTCCTGGTCCGGGGCGCGGCCGGTGCGCGAAGGCTTCGATCCGCCCTCGCCGCCCGCGAACCGGTGGGGTCCGGACCCGGCCGCCGCGCGCTGGAGGCGGCGGCGTCCGAGGCGGACCTGGCGGACGGCGTCCGGCTCAGCCGTTGCCCCGACCTCGACGGGCCGGTGGCCCTGCCGGGCCGGGAGATCTGCGTCCCCGCCCGCCTCCTCCGGGAGCTCGAGGAGGACCAGCTCCGCGCCGTCCTCGCCCACGAAACCGCTCATCTCGCCCGGGGGGACACGACAGTGCTCCTCGTGCTGGAGGCGGCGCGGCGAGCGCTCTTCTTTCAGCCGCTCCTCCGGCTGGCGCGTCGCCGGTTCGAGGAGGCCGCGGAAGCCGCCTCCGACGAATGGGTGCGCCGCCTCGGACTGGGTGTCCCCCTGGCCGACGGGCTGCTGGCCGTCAGCCGGTGGATGCGGGACGAGCGACGCCCCTTCCGGCCGGCCGGTCTCGCCCGCACGTCGACCCTCGAGCGTCGGGTCCGACGTCTCCTGTCGTCCGATCCGACCGGCCCGGCGGCGTGGAGCCGGGGCCGGGCACCGCTGCTCGCGACAGTCGGGGTGCTGGGGGCCGCTCTCCTCGTCGCCGCCCCTTCCGCCCGTGTGCCCCTGTCCGCCCACGATACGACGACGGCCGGCGTGGCCCCGGACCGCCCCCTCGGGGCGGAGGTCCTCGTGACCGGGCCCGCCGAAGGGCCGGCCCGGATCGTCGATTTCCTGGGAGCGCCGGCCGACTCCGAAGCTCGCCTCGGGGAGCTCCTGGACGGGGAGGAAGCCAGCCTCCTGGTGGAGCTCGGCGCGGTAGGCGGGGCGAGCTCCATCGTTCTCCGTCCGGGCGGAGACCGGATCCGCCTCGTGGCCCCGGACGGTCGGACCCGGCGGTTCGCTGTCCCGCCCCGTCCCGACGACGGCGGCTCGATCGTCGCCGTCCGTGTACGCCGCCCCGTCGAGGGCCGATGGGAGCTCCATCTCCCCCCGCGGATCCGCCACATCGGTCTGCGGGTCGGCGGCCGATGGCTCCGAATCGGGCCGGATCTCGGGCCGGCCGATCTGCCCGATCCGATCGCCCCTTTCTGACCGGATCGTCCCCCCTCATCCCGGCGGACAGCGGAAGTCCCGTCCTCCGCCGGAGCTGACTTCGGGGCTTGACCTACAGGTGTAGAACTATCACCTTCCGGACCGTTCAACGACACCTGTAGATATATCGGTCCGGGACCCTCGCTCTCCCCGGGCCGCCCCCGGCACCGGGAGCGCCCGATGGTCCGACCGACGACGCTGCGACGGCTCTGCGCCACCCTCGGGTGGGTCTCTCTCCTGCTGGCCACCGAAGTCCGGGCCCAGACCTCGGAAGCGGAGGAGGGCGAGCCGCCTTCGGTCCGGGCCGTCGCCCGGGAGGGTCCGCTCCGGATCGACGGGCGCCTGGACGAGCCCGCGTGGACGACGGCTCCGGTGAGCCGGAGGTTCGTCCAGAGCTCGCCCCGGGAAGGGGCGGTGCCCGCGCGACCGACTTCTGTCCGGGTCCTGTACGATGACGAGGCCCTCTACGTGGGAGCCCGGCTGCACGACGACCCTTCTTCGGTGGCGAATCAGCTGGTGCGACGGGACGACCTGGGGGCGTTCGACTTCTTCCGGGTCGAGCTCGACCCGAACGACGACAACAGGACCGGCTACCTCTTCCAGGTCAGCGCCGCAGGCGCCGAGCGGGACGCCTACCTGTACGAGGACGTCCGGGTCGACGACAGCTGGGACGCCGTCTGGCCCTCCGCCGTCCACCGGGATTCGGCGGGCTGGACGGTCGAGCTCCGGGTTCCCCTCTCCCAGATCGACTACCGTTCGCCGTCGGACTCCCGGAGCTGGGGCGTGAACTTCGTCCGGCGACGCCTGGCATCGGACTCCCGGAGCATGCTGGCCCTGCGGAGTCGGACCCGGAGCGGCCGGGTGAGCCAGTTCGGTGAGCTCCGGGGGCTGAGGGTACCGGGCGGCTCGTCCGTCGAGCTTCGTCCCTACGCCGCCTCGCGGCTACGGAGCGGGCCGGTGGATCCGGCGAACCCTTTCTTCGACGGCACCTCGCTGGATCCGCGCCTCGGTCTGACCGCGAGCTGGAAGGTCACGTCGAGCTTCACCGTCGACGCGACCTTCAACCCGGACTTCGGTCAGGTCGAGGTGGATCCGGCCGTCGTCAACCTGAGTGCCTTCGAGACGTTCTTCCCCGAGAAGCGTCCTTTCTTCACGGAGGACGCTCGCCTGTTCGACTTTCCGCTCTCGGGGGCCAACCGGGTTCTCTTCCACACCCGGAGGATCGGTCGCGAGCCCGAGGTCGGCGGTCCGCCGGGGGCGGACTTCGTCGACGTCCCCGACGCGACGACGATCCTCGGGGCGGCGAAGGCCACCGGCCGGACGGCGGGCGGCACGACGATGGGGTTGCTGGGGGCCGTGACGGCCGAGGAGACCGGACAGGCCTTCTTCCGGGGCGGCCGCCGCATCGAGACGTTCGTGGCCCAGCCACGCGAGTTCCACGGCGCCGGGCGGATCCGCCAGGACCTGCGGGGCGGAGCCACCACGGTGGGAGCGATGGCGGCCGCCGTCCGGCGGGACCTGTCCGCACCCTCGCTCCACCACCTGCCCGAGACGGCCGCCGCCGCGGGCCTGGACTTCGAGCACCAGTGGGGTGGAGCGCGCGAGCGTCGGTACGCGCTGTGGGGCTACTTTTCCGGCAGCTACGTCCAGGGAACCCCGGAAGCGATGGTTCGCCTGCAGACCGACGCGAACCACTACTTCCAGCGGCCCGACGCCGGCTACAAGGACGTCGACTCCACCGCCACCCACATGTCCGGACGGGAGTGGCGTCTCCAGATCGAGCGTCGGAGCGCCGAGCACTGGACCTGGCAGGCCTGGATCAACGAGGTCTCGCCCGGCTACGTGGCCGACGAGGTGGGCTTCGCCGGCAGCACTTTGCCGAGGATCGACGTCGGGGGTCAGCTCCGGTACCAGGAAGTCTCGCCGGGCCCGATCTTTCGAAGCTGGAGCGTGCGGCTCAACACCTTCCACAACTTCCGCCACAGCCTCATGGCTTCGCCCCTCGATCCCGCGCAGTGGGCGGACAGCCACCAGGGGGGGCGATTCCTGCTCGGGGGACGCTTCGAGCTGCCCGGCGCCTGGCATCTCCGGCTTTCCACCGAATGGGCGCCGGAGGACCGCACCGAGCGGGAGACGCGCGGCGGCCCGCTGATGGTCGACCCCGGCTCCTGGGCGTTCCAGGGGTCGGTCCAGACCGACCCGCGGGAACCGGTGAATCTCTTCGCGGAAGCCGGCTGGCGTGAAGGGAACCGGGGGGGCGACGAGCTGGCCACCCGGCTCGCGCTCGAGCTTCGGCCCGCGTCGAGCTGGGAGATCCGGCTCGGCCCCGCCTACCGCCGGGTCCGGGACCCGGCCCAGTTCGTGGCGAGCACCGACGCCGTCGCCTTCGCTCCCACCTTCGGCACCCGTCACCTGTTCTCGGACGTGGTGCGCTACGAGCTGTCGCTCGAGACCCGGCTGGAGGTTGCCTTCACTCCCGACCTCAGCCTCCAGCTTTTCGCGCATCCGCTCCTGGCCTCCGGCGACTTCACGTCCTACAAGCAGCTCGCCCGCCCGGGCAGCTTCGACTTTCGTCGGTTCGGGGAAGGACGCGCCGTGGTGACCGGCGACGGCGAGGTGGCCTGCCGCGGCGGAGACACCTGCACCCGGGACGGACGGCGCCACGTGGACTTCGACGGCGACGCCCGCTCCGACTTCTCGTTCGCCGATCGGGACTTCGGTCTCGCCTCCCTGCGGGGCAACTCGGTCCTTCGCTGGGAGTATCAGCCCGGCTCGGAGCTCTTCCTGGTCTGGCAACAGGATCGTCGGCGACGAGACCCGACGTCCAGCTTCCGGCCGGGCCGGAGCCTCGAGCGGCTGGTCACCACTCCCGCCGACCACCGGATCATCCTCAAGGTGCGTCATCATCTGAGCTTCTGAGGGGCGGGGAGCCGGACGGGGCGGGTCGCGAAGTCCCCCTGCTCGCCCCGGTTGGACCGCCGTCCGCCCGTGCGTTAAACTGCGCGTCCGTTCGTCCGACCCCAGCACCGGCCCGCCCGGGCCCCGACTCCGGACCGACCATGGCTCCCTCCCGCACCGCCGCCGATCGCCGATCGTCGCGCGCATCGCTCCCGCTCCGTGCCGCCGCGTCCCTCCTCCTGGCCCTGGGGATCCTGGGCTGCGACGGGGAGCCCTCCTCCGCCCAGGAGGCGGACGGCGAGGCCGTGGTCCCCTCCGACCGATCGACGGTGGTGGAGCGGGCCGACCGGGCACGGGCGAAGGGCGACAGCACCCGGCCCCTGACGATCATCGAGATCTCGGATTTCGAGTGCCCGTACTGCGAGCAGTACTACCGGGAGACCTACCCGGGCGTCGACAGCCTCTACGTCGAGACGGGCAAGGCCCGGTACATCTTCGTCGTGTACCCGAACTCCAACCATCCCCTGGCGATGCCGGCCGCCGAGGCCGCCTTCTGCGCCGGCGCGGCGGGGCTCTTCTGGCCGATGCACGACACCCTGTTCGAGAACCAGGACGAGTGGACCGGGGCCGAGGATCCGATCGAGACCTTCGTGGGCTACGCCACGGAGCTCGGGATCGACGAGGCGTCCTACCGGCGGTGCCTGGAGCGCGACCTGGCCGCGCAGCTCCAGGTGCGGGACCTCGAGCAGGTGGCCCGGGCGCGGCTCTCCTCGACCCCCTTCTTCATCATCAACAACGAGACGGGGATCCAGGGCGCCCGCTCGCTCGACCGCTTCAAGACGGTGCTGGACAGCGTGCTGGACGCCGGCGGGGGGAGCGGCGGCCAGTAGCGCGGGGGGCGGGGACTCCTCCCCCGGGAGCCGGATCCGCGGACGGGCGGACCCAGCCGGAGCCGCCCCTCGGGCCGCTCAGGCGCGCCGGAAGACCTCCCGCATCCGCTCCAGCGCCCCCGACGTGACGGAGGCCGCCCGCCCGAAGACGCGGGCCAGCTCGCGCTCGCTCGCGCCCTCCAGCGGCAGGTCGAAGCTGAAGTAGAGCGACACGCCCGCCGGCCGCACCCGGCCCGGGCCCTCCATCTCGGTCCAGCCGCCGCCACCGGCGTCCACGGCCCCCTCGATGTGGACCTCCACGTCGTCGGTCCCCTCGCCCAGCTCGTGGGCCACGTCGGCCAGCCGATCGGCGAGCTCCTCGTTGGCGTCCGGGTCCGGCTCCCGCTCCTCGAGCCACCGGGCCGGCGGCGCCACGTCCAGGCTCAGCCACCCGAGCATGGCCTCCGGGTGGAAGAGGAAGGAGTTCGGGTCGGGGGGCGCCGGGTCGCCCTCCGGCGTCTCCACCACCAGGTACCGGGCCAGGCCCTCCCGGCCCAGGTTGGCGCAGGCCAGCGCCATCTCGTCCACCACCAGCTCGACCAGGGCCGAGGGGGCGTGCAGCTCGTCCACGGCGCCCGATTCCAGGATGTCCAGCTCGGACTGGTCGTAGGCCAGGCCGCGGAAGTGCCAGGAGAGAGGCTCCTGGCGGCCCTGGAAGAGGTCCCGGACGCCGAGCCCCTCCTGACGGAGCTCCTCCAGCAGGACGGCGCCCATCTGGTGACGGACGAGCTGAGCCACGATCTCCCTCCCGATGTTCGAAGGTGTTCCGTCCGGGCGACGGCGGCCGGGACGACCCGTCCCGACCGACGCGGAGCCGTCGCCGGACGTTCCTCGATGCCGGGCCGGGGGCGGCTTCCGCGTCTTGCGGCGCCCCCGGGCCCGGAGCCATTCTCGTGGGCACGTCATGCAAGGACCGCGCGTCCGGCCCGGGGCGGTCCCGGGCCGGCGCCATCCGCCGGGCGCGCCCCGTCCGGCGAGCCATTCCAGCGAAGGAGTCCCCGTGTCCGACGCCACCTACAAGGCCATCGAGCTCGTGGGCACCTCCACCGAGAGCTTCGAGGACGCCGTCGACTCGGCGGTCCGGCGCGCCTCGGAGACGATGCGCGACCTCCGCTGGTTCGAGGTCGTCGAGCACCGCGGCCACGTCGAGGGCGACTCGGTGTCCGAGTGGCAGGCCAAGGTGAAGGTCTGGTTCCACCTGGACGAGCAGTGACGACCCCGCGGCACGGCGGCGGACCCCGACCCCCGGCGGGGCGGCTCCGCCCCCGATCCTCCCGCACCCACCGGAAGGGACCGGGATGATCGTCGCCGCGCTCCGGGAGACCGCGCCGGGCGAGACCCGCGTGGCCCTCACCCCCGACGCGGCCGGGCGCCTCGTCTCCGACGGCCACGAGGTCCGCCTGGAGGCGGGCGCCGGCGAGGACGCCTCCTTCACGGACGAGGCCTACCGGGACGCCGGCGCGGCGATCGCCGACGACCCCTCCGGGGCGCTCGCCGACGCCGACGCCGTCCTCGGGGTGCGGCCGCCCCGCGAGCGCGAGGACGGCCTCCACGAGGCCGACGCCCTCCCACGCGGGTCGCTCCTCCTCGGCCTGCTCGAGCCCCACGGATCCGACGAGCTGCTGGAGCGGCTGGCAGGCGGGGGGATCACCGCGCTCAGCCTGGAGCTGCTCCCGCGCATCACGAGGGCGCAGTCGATGGACGCCCTCTCCTCGATGGCCACGGTGGCCGGCTACAAGGCCGCCGTCCTCGCCGCCGATTCGCTGATCAAGTTCTTCCCGATGCTCACCACCGCGGCCGGGACCGTCCGGCCCGCGAAGGCGCTGGTGCTGGGCGCCGGGGTCGCGGGCCTCCAGGCCATCGCCACCTGCCGTCGGCTGGGGGCGCGGGTGGAGGCGTTCGACATCCGGCCCGAGGTGAAGGAGCAGGTGGAGAGCCTGGGCGCGGACTTCCTGGAGCTGGAGGGGATGGAGGAGGACGTCGCCACCGAGGACGGCTACGCGAAGGAGGTCTCCGAGGAAACCCAGCGGAAGGAGCGGGAGATGGTCGCCCGCCACGCCGCCGAGGCGGACGTGATCATCACCACCGCCCAGGTGCAGGGCGGGGCCGCCCCCACCCTGGTCGACCGCGAGACCGTCGAGGCGATGCGGCCGGGCTCGGTGATCGTGGACCTGGCCGGCGCCTCCGGCGGCAACTGCGAGGTCAGCCGGGCGGGCGAGACGATCCGCCACGAGGGCGTCACGGTCCACGCGCCGCTGAACCTCCCGGCGGCCCTGCCCTTCCACGCCAGCCAGATGTACGCGAGAAACGTGATCGCCCTCCTGAAGCACGTCAGCGACGAGGAGGGCCGCCCCGCCATCGACCTGGAGGACGAGATCGTCGACGCCACCTGCGTCACCCACGACGGCGAAGTGAGGTTCCCGCGATGACCGGCATCCTGCTGCTGGTGATCTTCGTGCTGGCGATGTTCGTCGGCTTCGAGGTCATCACCAAGGTCCCACCCACCCTGCACACGCCCCTGATGTCGGGCGCCAACGCCATCTCCGGCATCTCCATCGTCGGAGCGCTGGTGATCGCCGGCTCCGGGTCGGAGGCGTCGCCGCTGCTGGTCGGCCTCGGGGTGGCCGCCGTCGTCTTCGCCACCATCAACGTCGTGGGCGGCTTCATGGTCACCGACCGGATGCTGAAGATGTTCCGCAGCCGGCGGGAGGAGCGCGGGGAGGCCGCCCGATGACGGGGAGCGCCCTCGTCCAGCTCGCCTACCTCCTCTCGGCCGTCCTCTTCATCTTCGGCCTGAAGGGGCTCACCCGCCCCGACACCGCCCGCCGCGGCAACGCCCTCGCCTCGCTGGGCATGCTGGTGGCCGTGGTCACCACCCTGGTGGGCCAGGAGATCCTCGACTTCACCTGGATCATCCTCGGCGTGGGGGGCGGCGGGCTGCTCGGCGCCTGGCTCGCCCGGACGGTGGAGATGACCGAGATGCCGCAGATGGTGGCCGTGTTCAACGGCTTCGGCGGCGGGGCCAGCGCGCTCGTGGCCGGGGCCGAGCTGCTGAGGCCGCTGGGCTTCGGGGCCGGCGCGGCCGCGGCGGGGGGGCTGTCCTCCCTGCCGGTCGACACCGGGGCCTCCATCATGGCGGGCACCCTGATCGGGGGACTCACCTTCAGCGGCAGCTGGGTGGCCTTCTTCAAGCTCCAGGGACACTTCGAGCAGCCGGTCACCTACCCCCTGCAGAAGACGCTCAACTCTCTGATCCTGGCGGGATCGCTGGCAGTCGCCGTCTGGCTGGTGGCAGCGCCGCCGGCCGGGCCGGCGCTGTGGTACCTGGGGCTGGCCGTCGCCTCCCTCCTGCTGGGGGTGCTGGTGGTGATCCCCATCGGCGGCGCCGACATGCCGGTGGTGGTCGCCCTGCTCAACTCCTACTCGGGGCTGGCCGCCTCGGCCGCCGGCTTCGTGCTGGCCAACATGGGGCTGATCATCGGCGGGGCCCTCGTGGGCGCGTCCGGGCTGATCCTGACGGCCCTCATGTGCCGGGCGATGAACCGCTCGCTGGCCAACGTCCTGTTCGGGGCCTTCGGGGGCGGAGGGGGACCGGCCGCGGCCGGCGGGGAGGAGGGCGAGAAGTCGGTGGCCGAGATCGACGCCGAGAGCGCGGCGCTGATGATGGCCTACGCCCGGCAGGTGATCGTCGTGCCCGGCTACGGGCTGGCGGTGGCCCAGGCCCAGCACGCCGTGAAGGAGCTGGCGATGCAGCTCACCGAGCGCGGGGTGACGGTGAAGTTCGTCATCCATCCGGTGGCGGGCCGGATGCCGGGGCACATGAACGTCCTGCTGGCCGAGGCCGACGTCCCCTACGACATGCTCTACGAGCCCGAGGACGTGAACCCCGAGATGTCGAACACCGACGTGGCGCTGGTGGTGGGGGCCAACGACGTGGTGAACCCGTCCGCCCGGGACGATCCCGGCAGCCCCATCGCCGGCATGCCCATCGTGGAGGTGGACCGGGCCGACCACTCCATCGTCATCAAGCGGAGCCTGTCCCCGGGCTTCGCCGGCATCGACAACCCGCTCTTCTATCGGGAAAACAACTTCATGTTCTTCGGCGACGCCGCGAAGAAGGTCCCGGAGCTGGTGGACCAGGTGAAGGAGGCCTGAGGCCGGCGGCGGCAAGCATCCTGCACGTATCTCACGCGCAGGACTCGCCCGCCCGAGAACCACCTCTGCCCGGGAGCGGCCCATGCCCCGTCCCTCCTCCCCCTCCCGCCCGTTCCCGATCACGGCCGCCCTGGTCGCGGCGCTCGCCGTGCTGACCCTCCGCCCGGCGCTCGCACAGCAGCCGCCCGACCGGGACGCCGCCCCGCCGGCCGAGGCCGGCGCGACGGAGCCGGCCCAGCCCCTCTTCGGCGGGGCCCTCCGCCAGGGGGTCGAGGGGGCCCAGGCCCCCGACGGCCGGCCGGAGCTGGCGATCTACGCCGACGACCGCGCCCTGGTCCGCGAGGGCCTCCGCCTGCAGATGGCGGCGGGCACGGACACGGTGCGCTGGACGAACGCCCCGAACGCCCTGGATCCCGCCAGCCTCTCGCTCACCTTCTCCGGACCCCGGATGCCGGAGGTGCTCGAGACGGTGCACCGGCCGGCCGCGACCGGGCCGGGCGCCGCGCTGTCCGGGTTGACCGGCCGCGTGATCGCCGTGCGGACCGAAGAGGAGCTCCACCGGGGGCGGCTCGTGTCGTCCGAAGGGGGCGCGGTGACGCTGCGGACCGAGGGCGAAGGCCAGGAGGGCGACGGCGGGGAACCCGGCGGGATCGTCGTGGTTCCCGTCGATCGGATCGACAGCTACCGCCTGCCCGGCCTCGCCCCCGGCTACCGGGCGGCGTCGGAGGTGGCCTGGACCGTCCGGTCCGAGCGCGGCGGCGAGCGGCGGGCCGAGGTGAGCTACCTGACCGGGGCGACCGGCTGGGACGCCGAGTACGTGCTCCAGCTCGGGGCCGAAGAGGACCGCCTGTCGCTGGAGGGATGGGCCGTGCTCCGCAACGGCACCGACCGCACCTGGGAGGACGCCCGGGTGAAGCTGGTGGCCGGCGAGGTGGGCCGGGAGGAGGGCGGGCAGCCGGAGATGATGCAGGCCGTCCGGGCGCAGGCCGACGGCGGCGGCGGGGCCGAGCAGCGGGCGGTGGGCGATTTCCACGTCTACGAGCTGCCCCGACCGGTGACGCTGGAGGCCGGCACGACGGTCCGCTCGCTCCTGCTGCGGGCCGCGGAGGTGCCGGTGCGGAGGACCTACCGCGTCGAGGGCGGCGGGACGGGACGCTGGCCCCCGCCCCGGCCGATCACCGGCCCGGGCTACGGCCCCGACCACGCCGAGGAGCACGCGGCCGTCGTGCTGGCCCTGGCCAACGTCGAGGCCAGCGGGCTCGGACGACCGCTGCCGGCGGGACGGGTCCGGGTCTACCGGCGCGACGACGACGGCGGCCTGCTGCTGGCCGGCGCCGACCGGATCGGCGACACGCCGGCCGGCGACTCGCTGCGCCTCGAGACGGCCCGGGCCTTCGACATCGTGAGCGAGCGGACGGTGACCGACTTCCGCGGACCCGGCTCCGTCCGTGTCGAGGGGAGCCTCCGGGCCATGGAGGAGGACGTCCGCGTCGAGCTGCGGAACGCGAAGGACGAGCCCGTCACCGTCCAGGTGGTCGAGAGGCTGGCCCGCTGGACCGAGTGGGAGGTCGTCGACCCCCGGGTGGACGGCGCGTCCGCCTCGCCCGAGCGGCTGGACGCCGGTCGGGTCCTGTGGCGGGTGCGCGTGCCCGCCGGCGGATCGGCCGCCCTGACCTACACGGCCCGCTACACCTGGAGCCCGGAGGCCGAGCGGTAGGCCTCGGGCCCTGCCCGGCTCAGAACCGGAAGGTGACGCCGGTGACGAAGGTGAGGTCGTTCTTCTCGCGCCGCTCGCCCGTGGCCGGGTCGAGGAACGGCTCAGAGTCGTACTGGTCCTGCAACGACACCTTCAGCCCCACGGCCTCGGTGATCATCGTGGAGAGCGCGACCTCGCCCTCCAGCAGGAAGTCGCCGAAGTCGGCCGTGTTCGGCTCCAGGGTCAGCGTCTGGCTGAGCTCGGTGTCGTCGGCGAGCCGGACGTAGAAGCTCTCCGAGGCCACCAGGAAGAGATCCTCGGCCGACGAGCCGTCGGAGAACTCGTCCCGGATCCAGCTCGCGCCGGCCTCCACGCTCAGCGCCGCCCCCGGCCTCTCCAGGGCCTGCCAGCCTACGCCGGCCGCCGGGGAGATCCGGAGGTCGATGCCCGCCGGGTGGTTGTAGGAGGCCGCCCCTCGGGCGAAGAGATAGCTCCGGTCGGAGGCGAACCAGTCGTACTGTGCGGCCACCTCGCCCCGGTCGGCCTCCGTCTCGCCGTCGGAGGTGGTTCGGACCAGGGTCGCGTCCGCCGTCCAGCGGCTCCCCTCCAGCCGCCACACCGCCCGGGCCGCCAGCGAGAGGCTGGTGGTCTCGCTGTTCCCTTCGGTGAGCGTGAAGCCCAGGTCGGCGTTGCCCCGCCAGCCGAGCTCGGGCTCGTCCGCGCCGTCGGCCGCGAAGCCCGGGCGGGTCTCCCTCGGGTCCCCCTGGGCGGCGGCCGGCGCCGCCGCGGACAGCGCCAGGGCCGCCAGAAGGCCGATCGCCGGGCCGGCCAGCCTCACCGTCGCCCTCACGTCAGCTCCTCCGTCGCCTCGCCCAGGGTCGAGCCCACCGTCCCCTCGGTGATGCGGACGTCGCGGATGGGATACGGGAAGTCGATCCCGTTCGCGTCGAACTTCTCCTTGACCGCCTGGATCACCCGGCCCCGGACCTCGACCAGGCTGGACTCGGCGGGATCGATCCACCAGCGGGCGCGGAGGTTGACGCTCGAGCCCCCCAGCTCCCAGGGGAAGACCTCCGGCTCGGGGTCGTCGACGACGCCGTCGACCTCCCGCAGGGTCTCCTCCAGCAGGTCGTGGGCGAGCTCGACGTCGTCGTCGTAGTCGATCCCGAAGTCATACTGGAAGCGGCGGTGGTCGTAGGCCGTGTTGACCACCACCGCCTCCGTGTAGAGCTGGCCGTTGGGGATGATCACCCGGCGGCCGTCGTACGTCTTGATCGTGGTGGCCCGGGTCTCCACTCCCTCGACCGTGCCCTCGTGGTCGCCGGCGATGATCTGGTCGCCGATCCGGAAGGGCTCGTTCAGCAGGAGGAGGATGCCGGCCAGGAAGTTCTGCAGGATGTCCCTGAAGGCGAAGCCGATGGCCACGCTGCCGACGCCCAGGAGCTGGATCAGATCGCTGGCGCCCATCCCGGGCGAGATCACGGCCATCGAGACGACCAGCCCGGCGAAGAGGACGCCCCACCGGGCCAGGCGGGCCACCACCAGGCTGACGCCCGGGGGGCGCTGCGTCCGCTCCATCAGCTTGCGGACCCCGCGGCGGACGAAGCCGGCGGCGACCCAGAAGGCGGCGAACACGATCACGCCCACCGCCAGGACCGGGAGCCAGCCGAAGAAGCCACGGGCCATGGCATCCATGGTCTCCAGGAGCTGTCCGACCTGCAGCAGATGTATCAACATGATCGCTCCTCGTCGTGTGAGTCGTCGGGCCCGTCTCGCCCGCGCTGGCGGTCGGCCCTCCCGACCTGCAAAATGCGTCCCGTGCGGGTCTGTCCGACACCGGGAGCGGAGGCGAGGTGAGCGGGTCCGAGGCGATGTCGGCGATCGGGGACTTCCTGGCGGCCAGCGTCTTCCGCCTGGGCGGCACCCAGATCACCGTGGGAGGCCTGCTGGTCTTCGCCGCGGTCCTGGGCGGGGCCTGGGTGGTCTCCCGCCTGATCCAGCGGACCCTGGACCGGACGGTGGGCCGCCACCACCGGCAGGGCGACGAGCTGCACGCCGGGGTGGAGGTGAGCCGACGCCTCCTCCACTACGGGATCATGCTCGTGGCGGTGGCCTTCGGGCTCCACCTGATGGGGATCAACCTCGCCGCCCTCTTCGCCGCCGGCGCCGTGGTGGCGGTGGCGGTGGGCTTCGCGATGCAGAACATCGCGCAGAACTTCGTCAGCGGGCTGATCCTGCTGATGGAGCGCTCCATCCAGCCGGGGGACGTCCTGGAGGTCGACGGCCAGGTCGTCCGGGTGGTGGACATGCGGATCCGCTCCACCGTCTGCCGGTCCCGGGACGAGGAGGAGCTGATCGTCCCGAACGCGACGCTGGTCCAGTCGACCGTCAAGAACTTCACGCTCCGGGACAACCTCTACCGGCTGCGGGTCCCGGTGGGGGTCGTCTACGGCTCGGACATGCGCCGCGTGCGCCAGGTGCTCGAGGAGACGGCCCGGTCCTTCGAGGACCGGATCGCCGCCCGGGAGCCG
>CAYVFM010000030.1:0-3347 GCA_964450995.1 uncultured Gemmatimonadota bacterium
GGGCCGGGTGCCGGAGGAGGTCCACCGGGCCGTCCGGGCGAGGTGGTCGGAGGAGCAGGTGGTGGAGATCGCGGCCGTGGCGGGGATCTTCAACTACTTCAACCGCTTCAACAACGCCCTGGAGGTCCCGCCCACCGAGCCGAGCCCCCTGGTGGAGCGGGCCCGGCCGGAGTAGGCCCGGCTCAGCCGCCGCCGGCCGCGGTCGCCTCCTCCGGGCCGGCGCCCCCTGTCCCCTCGTCCCGGTCCCCCTCCGGCGCCCGGCAGTCCTCCTCCTCCCAGCCCAGGAAGTCGCGGATCCGGGGCCACTGGGCCTCGGCGTCCTTCCGCCCCAGCTCCATCAGCCGCTGCAGGTAGCCGGGCTCGAAGAGCATGTAGCTGACGAAGTCCGAGGTGCGATGCCGGCCCTTCTCGAGGCCGCTGACCAGGAACCGCACCATCCAGGGGAGCCGGTCCCGGTACTCGGTGGCCAGCATCCCCAGGTCTTCGGAGGGACGGAGGACCAGGAGCTCGACCCGGCGCAGGTCCTCCACCTGCCGGTCCCAGCGCTGGCAGGACGCCAGCAGCTCGTTGATCCGCTCCAGGCGCTGGGCGTCGGCGTCCAGCGCGTCCAGGAAGATGTTGTTGAAGAGGAGGCCCAGCACCTGGGCCGGGGGCGGGTAGCCCGTCTCCACCGCCGGCACCTCGGCCTCCTCGACGCTCCGGTCGTAGCGGGCGGAGACCGAGAGGATGCGGTCGGCGCCCAGGTGGACCGCCGGGGAGAGGGGCGCGGCCTGCCGGATGCTCCCGTCCCCGTAGCACTGCTCGCCCACCCGCTCGGCGGGGAAGAGGAGGGGGAGGGCCGAGGAGGCCATCACGTGGTCGACGGTGAGCCCGTCCCGGACGGCTCGCCGCTGGGGGCGCTCCCAGAGCGGCACGTCCTCGCCTCCGTGGACGAAGGTCACCGTCCGCCCGGTCTGGTAGGAGGTGGCGGAGATGGCCGCCGCCCGGATCCGGCCGGCCCGGAGGTTCTCCTCGATCCCCGACATGTCCAGGAGCGACTCCAGGGTGTGCCGGAGCGGAGAGGTGTCCACCAGGCTCCGCGCCTCGGGCCCCAGCCTGCGGCGGCCCGAGGCCATGGAGGTGATCCAGCGCACGGCGGTGGAGGCCACCGAGAAGGGATCTGAGCGGAAGATGTCGGTGGTGTTCAGGTCGGCCCACGCCCGGACCAGGTCGGCCGTCGCCCGCTCCATGCCGCCGGTGTGCGAGGCCAGGTGGGCGATGTTGATGGCCCCGGCCGAGACCCCGGAGAAGATGGGGAACTTGCAGTCGGGCCGGCGCTCGCCGATGTAGCGGAGGATGCCCACCTGGTAGGCGGCGCGGGCGCCGCCGCCCGAGAGCACGAGGGCCGGCGTCGGTCCCTCCGCCAACGCCTCAGGCCCCGCCGGGGGTCGCGGCCGCGTCGGCCGGGTCCGGCAGCAGCGAGGCGTGCCAGGACTCGGACGCCGGCAGCTCCCAGGCGCCGGCCCGGACGTCGCCCAGCCGGTCCACCGTCAGGTCGAAGACCACGGTGTCGCCGTCCACCCGCCCCTCCTCCGCCAGCCGCCGGAAGGCCTCCCGGCTCACCGTCCGGACGAGCCCCGCGCGGTCGGGGTCGCGGAACCAGACCGGGGAGGTGTCCAGCAGGTCGATCCCCAGCTCCCCCTCCAGCGTGGCGAGGTGGTCGGTGACGGCGTCGATCGAGCAGCCCGAAGCGGCGGCCCGGCTCTCGTCCACGGCCACCATCAGGAAGCGGTGGTGCCGCCAGTCGAGGCCGGCCCGGAGGGGGCTCCCGTGGGCGGCCCACTCCTCGAGGAACGCCCGGGTGGCGTCCAGCAGCCGGGCGGCCTCGTCGGCGTCGGGCACCCGGTGGGTGCCCCAGATCCAGGCGCGGCTCTCGTCGGGGAGTCGGTCGACGGGAAGGGGGCTCATGCGTCGCGGGGGCTCCTCGAAGATGCTGGGGTGAGCGCCGGACCTGCTCCGTCCGGGCGGCGGATCCTCAAGGTAGGGCGAGCGGGGCTCGGTCTCTATCCCTCCGGCCCCGCGGCGGGGGCCGTCTCCAGCTCGCGCCCCACCAGCGACTCCAGCCGGGCGACCCCGATCTGGTAGTCGAACCGGCGGCTCACCAGATCGGCCTCGGCCTGCTTGAGGGTGATCTGGGCGGACTGCAGGTCGAGGATCGTGGCCAGCCCCAGGCGGAAGCGCTCCCGGGTGACCCGGAGGTCCTCGCGGGCGAGCTCCACCGTCCTCCGGGCCAGGGCCAGGGAGGCGCGGGCGGACTCCACCTGGCTGTAGGCGTCGTCCACGTCCGCCCGGAGCGTGAGGACCGCCTCCCGCTCGCGGGTTTGGGCCGCGTCGGCCTGCGCCCGCGCCCGGGCGACGCCAGTCTCCCGGTCGAAGCCGTTGAAGATCGGGTAGCTGCCACGGAGCGAGAGGCTCCAGCTCCGGTCCTCGGGCGGGAAGACGTCGTTCTGCCAGGCCCAGCCGCCCTGGAAGGTGAGGCTGGGGAGGTAGGCGGACCGTGCGGTCCCCACCCGCGACTCGGCCGCCTCGGCGGCCTCGCGGGCGGCGGTCACCCGGGGGCCGGCCCGGACGGCCATCCGCATCAGCTCCTCCCGCCCGTACGGGAGCGAGTCCACCTCGAGGCTCGCCTCCTCCACCGGCGCCACCTGGCTCTGGAGCCCGATCTCCCGGGCCAGGGCGAAGGTGGCGGCCCGGGCGTTGTTCCGGGCGTTGACGAGGTCCAGCCGGGCGTTGTTCAGGTCCACCTGCGACCGCAGGAGGTCGGACCGGTTGGCCCGCCCCACCTCGATCTGCTGGCCCACGAACTCGAGCTGCTCCCGCTGTCGGCGGACCCGATCCCGCTCGACCTCGGCCAGCTCCCGCCGGGCGACGGCGTCGAACCACGCCCGCTTGACCTGGAGCATGGTCTCGTAGCGCTGCCGCTCCCGTCGGGCCCGCTCGGCCTCCAGGCCCCGGCGGGCGCTCTCGAGGTTCTCGAAGCGGCGCAGGCCGTCGAAGATCTCGTAGCTGGCGCCGAGCTGGAGCGTGTAGCTGGTGCGGGTGAGCGACTGCTGGGTGGGGTCCAGCCGGGCGGTGCTGGCGTTGCTGAAGCCGTAGCCGAGGCTGAGGTCGGGGAGGAAATCGCCCCAGGCGCCCAGCCGATCCTGGCGGGCGACCTGGACGTCCGTGTCGGCCCGCCTCAGAGCGGGGTTGTTCCGGAGCGCCAGCTCCACCGCCTCGTCCAGGGTCACCCGGCGGGCGTCGGGATCGACCACCGGGGGCGTCTCCGGCATCTCGCCGGGCCCCTCCTGGGCGGCCGCGGGCGCCGC
>CAYVFM010000030.1:3447-13386 GCA_964450995.1 uncultured Gemmatimonadota bacterium
CCGGGGGCGTCTCCGGCATCTCGCCGGGCCCCTCCTGGGCGGCCGCGGGCGCCGCTACGAGGGCCGTCAAGCCCGCCAGCAGGATCGTCACAGCGCCCGGCGGCCCGCTCGTCGCCCGCCCGGGGCTCAACGCCCGCCTCCCGGGGCGTCGCCGGCGCTGTCGTCCCGTCGGTCGTCGTCCCAGTCCCCGTCGTGCCGCTCGGCCTCCCGCTCCAGCAGCTCCCGGTAGCGCCGGGCCTGCTCCTCGTCCAGGACCTCGATGATGCGGGTCCGGGCCGAGTCCACGAGGCTCCGGTAACGGGGACGGACCTCCGACCACATCTCGTGCATCCGGTCCCGGAAGTGGGCGAGGATCGTGTCGATCCGGGTCCGCTGGCGCTCGGTCAGCTCCAGCTCCTCCGAGAAGCGCTCGATGACCGTCCGCTCGCGGTCCCGGTCCCGGTCGCCGTGGTCGTCGTCCCGCTCCGCCTCCCGCTGCTCCGCCGCGGCCTCCGCGCGGGCCCCGTCGTCTCCGGGGGCGAGCCAGGTCCGGTCCAGGGCCACCCCGGCGGCCACGCCGGCCGCGAAGACCAGGGCCATGGCCGCGGTGGCCCCCGCCGTCGAGCGCCTCACGGGCTCTCACCCCGGCGGAGCGTCGCCTCGAGCACGAGGTCGGCGCTGGGGGCGGAGGCGGAGGTCAGCAGGGCCGGGGGCGAGCCGTTCCCCGCCCGCACCAGCTCCTCCACCTGCACCGGCCGCTCGGCGACGGGAACCTCGGGCGCCGGCGACGTGGCCTCGTGGGCCACCCAGCCGAAGAGGAGGACGGCCGCCGCCGCCGCCGGCGCGACGAGCCGGGCCAGCGACGCGGCCGTGTCCAGCACGGCGCCGCGCCGCCGGCGCCGGAGCAGCGGGGCCGCCCGGCGATGCACGGCGGCGCCGATCCGGGCCCGCGTGACGTCGTCCGGCCGGAGCGGGTCGAGCCAGCTCCGCCGGTCGCTGTCAGGATTCTTCGCGTCGGTCACTTTCGTCCTCTCCTCGCTCCTCGAGCAGCTCACGGAGCGCGTTCCGGCCGTGGTGGACGTGGGCCCGGGAGGTGCCCTCCGCCACGTCCAGGATCTCTGCGATCTCCCGGTGGCTGTATCCCTCCAGGTCGTACAGGGCGACGGCGGTGCGCTGCATCTCCGGCAGCTCGGCCAGCGCCTCCAGAATCCGCTCCCGCTCCATCTTCCGCGCCGTCTCGGACTCCGGATCCGACCCCCCCGAGGCGTCGTGGGGGATCGGGTCGTGGTCCCGGCGCTTCTCGTGGCGCAGCAGGTTCAGGCAGGTGCTGCGCAGGACGCGGTAGAACCACGGGCCGAAGGGGCTGCCCTCGGAGAGGTGGTCGATCCGCTCCAGCGCACGTATGAACGCCTCCTGGACCGCGTCCTCGGCGTCGTGCCGGTTCCGCAGGATGGAGGTCGCCACGGCGTGGGCCTCGTCCAGGTAGGCCTCCACGAGGCGCCCGAAGGCGCGCTCGTCCCCTGCCTGCACCGCACGCACCAGCTCCGCTTCCGGGATCTCTTCCCGACCGGAGCCTCCGCTTACGACCAAGAGAACACGCTCCCGCGGGTCGACGTTGAGGTCCGAGGGCCGTCGGCGGGCAGGCTAAGCCCGGCCGGGCGACGGGGGCAAATCGCTCCGGCGCCCCGCGACCCCGCCGCGCTTGCGCGCCCCGGCGGCCGCGGTCCAGTCTTGCGGCGCCGGGTGGAAAGGGAGAGAAGGGGGGAAGGTGCCGAAGGAGAGCGACGGAGCCGGGGGGCTGCCCCCGATGGGAGCCCACGTCTCGGTGGCCGGCGGCCTGGCCCGGGCCGTCGAGCGGGGCCGGGCCATCGACGCCACGGCCCTCCAGGTCTTCACCAAGCAGCCGCAGCGCTGGGCCGAGCCCGACCTGGCGGAGGAGGACGCGGAAGCGTTCCGCGAGGCAGTGGAGGCCAGCCCCGTGGGCGTGGTCGCCTCCCACGACAGCTACCTGATCAACCTGGCCTCGGAGAAGGAGGACCTCTACCGGAAGTCCCGGCGGGCCTTCCGCGCCGAGCTGGAGCGGTGCGTACGGCTGGGCGTCGACTACCTGGTCACCCACCCGGGCAACGCCACCGGCGGGGACCGCCCCGCGGCGTTGCGCCGGAACGCGGAGGCGCTGGGGGAGGCCGTCGAGGCCGTGCCCGGGGAGACGCAGGTGCTGGTGGAGACCACCGCCGGCAGCGGCACGGCGCTGGGCTGGCGCTTCGAGGAGCTGGCCGAGCTGCTGGATGCCCTGCCGACCGGGGCCCGGGACCGGGTCGGCGTCTGCCTGGACACCGCCCATGTCTGGGCCGCGGGTTACGACCTCCGGGACGACTACCGGGGCGTGATGGACGCCTTCGACCGCGCCGTGGGGCTGGAGCGGCTGCGGCTCGTCCACGTCAACGACTCCCGGTCGGAGCGCGGCAGCCGGGTGGACCGCCACGCCCACGTGGGCGAGGGGACGATGGGGGAGGCGGGCTTCACCGGGCTGATGCGGGACCCGGCGCTCCGGTCGGTCCCCCGGGTGCTGGAGACGCCCAAGGGGGACGACGCGGAGGCGAACGACCGGCGGAACCTGGCGGTGCTGCGCCGGCTCGCCGCCGGCTGAAGCCGGGGGCGGCTCAGGCCGGGTCCCGCGGTCCCTCGCAGCGCCAGAGGCCGTCGGCGTCGGCGATCACCCAGCCGCCGCCGGGGGCGCCCACCACCAGCCGCGCGTCCACCGGGACCCGGTGGACCGCCCGGACCGTCCCGTCCGCCTCCAGCCGGACCAGCAGCTTCGGCGGCGTCCCGTCCGCCGGCCTCTCCCCCGACCGCGTCAGGTAGGCGAACGCCCCGGGGCCGGGTCCGCCCGCGGCGTCGACCACCGGGACCGCGATCCGGTCCAGGGCCTCCTCCCCGAACGGCGTCGGCGGCCGGACCCCCAGGCGGGACGCCTCCCGGCCGTCCATCGCCAGCCGCAGGGGCCGCGCCGCGCCCCCGCCGGGGGGCAGGACGAAGGCCCGGGCCCTCGCCAGCCGGTGGGCCAGCAGGAGGGATCCGTCCGGGGCCGCCGCCAGGGCGACCATGTTCCCGAGCGCCGTCCAGCCGGGGTCGTCGGACGCCAGCGGCGCGACGCCCGCCGGCCGGACGGGCGGCCCCGGAGGGCCCGGCTCCACCCGGTGGAGGAGCTCCCGGCGGTCGGGCGTCAGCACGAAGGGGCTCGCGAAGAGCCGCCCCCCGGCGGCTACCACCGCCTGGGGCGGGAAGCCCAGGTCGACGAAGCCGGCGTCGGCGCCGTCCACCGTGACCAGCTTGATCCGGCCCCGGGGGCGGTCGGCCACCGCGAGCAGGCTGTCGTCCAGCAGGGCGGCCCCGGCGGGATCCACCACGCCCAGCGGGCCCTGGCGGTCGAGGACCACCGTGCGCCGGTCGGCCGGATCGGTCCCGCGGATCTCCACGATCCGGTCCCGGGCGTAGAGCGCCCCGAAGGCGCCCTCGCCCGCCGGGAAGAGGTCGGCGACCTCGCGTCCGTCGGCGTCGGGCAGCCGCCGACAGGCGAGCTCGCCGGCGGGCTCGGGCAGCGCCGCGGGCTTGTCCGCGCCGTCCTCTCCGGCCGGGGAGGCGCCGGAGCCGCAGGCGAGCGCGAGGACGGCCGCGGCCAGCGGCCGGAGGGGCGGGAAGCGGCGGGGGCAGCGGGTCACGGCCGGCCTCCTAGAGCTTCTCGAGCACGCAGCCCGTCCACTCGGTGAGGCACTCGATGTAGGCCATCTCCCGGAGGATCGGCTTCTTCAGGCTGGCCTCGGCGATGCACTCCTCGTACTGCGTGGTGCAGTCGGGGCCGGCCCGCAGCGGGGCGGGCGCGGCGGGCTGGAGGGCCAGGGCGGCGCCCAGCAGGGCCGCGGCGGCCAGCAGTCGCGTGGTCCGTCCGGCGGACGCGAGCATGTCGTCCTCCTCGTCAGGGGTCGAAGTGTGCGGCGACGACGGCGATGGTGCGGCGTCGGCAGCGCCCGGCGCCGCCCCCGCTTCCCGGGCAGATATCCGCCCGCCCCTCAAGCCGTGATCAACGGGGGAGCGCCTCCGGCGGCTGCCGGCCGGCGTCTTTCGCCCGGGCCGTCGCCCGCGCATCTTGCTCGCGTGAGGAGCCCGCGGGTGCCGCCCGCGGGCGGGAGCGCCACCGGCGGGAGGAGCCCGTGGAGGAAGACAGCCCCTTCGACGGCCGCGAGATCGCGCTGCCCGAGGGCCGGCGCGCCGAGGAGGCGCGCGAGCTCCTGGAGGAGCGGCTCCGCCCGATCCGCGCCCTGGCCGACGGCGGATCGTCCCCGGCGGGCGACCGGGAGGGCGCCACGCCGTCGGAGTCCCGGTCGTATCTCTTCGAGGAGGCGTGCGAGCTCTACCTCAACGAGCTGAACTGGGAGGAGCTCACCGAGGAGGAGAGGGTGAGCGACGGCGAGCTCACCGAGATGGTCTTCCCCGGCCTGCTCGCCTTCGTGGACGCCCTGGTGCCGGGGCCGGGCGGGGTCGGGGAGGACGCCTCCCACGACCACCCCGACGTGGTCCGGGACTTCCTGCTCTGGCTGGCCGCCCGCCTGCGGGACCTCCGCGGCTACGAGGCGGACGACGCGCACGAGCGCGAGCGTGCCCGGCGGGAGGCCGCCATCACCGACGACCTCCTGGACCTCGTGGCCGGCCGGCTCTACGGCCTGGACCCGCGGGAGCTGGAGCGCGTCCGGGGCTGAGTCCCGGCACGAGCCCCGGCCCCGCGTCGAGGACGACCCCGCCGCACGCTCCTTGCTGGTAACCTCCCACGGGCCCTCCCGGCCCGTCCCGAACACCATCCCCGGAAAGGCAGGCAGATAACCGTGAGATCCATCGTCTGCGTGAAGCGGGTGCCCGAGTCGGACACCCGGATCCGCATCGCCGACGACGGGCGCAGCATCGACCCGTCCGGCGTCAAGTACACGCTCAACCCCTACGACGAGTTCGCCCTGGAGGAGGCCATCGCCCTGAAGGAGGAGGCGGGCGAGGGCTCCGTCACGGCCGTGTGCCTGGGCGGCGACGAGAGCGAGGAGACCCTCCGCACCGCCCTGGCCATGGGCGCCGACGACGCGGTCCTCCTGAAGCCCGGCGGCGACGCGGTCCCCTCGGACGGCCTGGCGGTGGCCCGGGCCCTGGCCGCCGAGCTGGAGGGGCGCGAGTTCGACCTCCTCTTCTTCGGCAAGCAGGCCATCGACGACGACAACATGCAGGTGCCGGCGATGGTGGCCGAGCTGCTGGGCCTTCCCTGCGCCACCGTCGTCGTCGAGCTGGAGGTCGGCGACGGCCGCGCCACCGCCGTCCGGGAGGTCGAGGGCGGCCACGAGGAGGTCGTCCTGGAGCTCCCCGCCGTGATCGCGGCGCAGAAGGGCCTCAACGAGCCCCGCTACGCCAGCCTCAAGGGGATCATGGCCGCCAAGAAGAAGCCGCTGGAGGAGAAGGAAGCGGACCTGGAGCCGTCCGGGCTGGAGCTGATCCGCCTGGAGGAGCCCCCGGAGCCGGAGGCCGGCGAGATCCTGGGCGACGGACCCGAGGCGGCGCCGGAGCTGGCCCGCCGCCTCCGCGAGGAAGCGAAGGTGCTGTGATGGGCAGGGTGCTGGCGTACGCGGAGACGCGCGGGGACGAGCTGCGCGGCGTGGCGGCGGAGACCGTCACCGCCGCCCGGGAGCTGGCCGACGGCCTCGGGGCCGACGTCGAGGCGCTCGTCCTGGGCCCGCCGGGGATCGCCGACGCGGCGGCCGGCCTGGACGCGTACGGGGCGGCGCGGATCCACGTGGCCGAGGACGAGTCCTTCTCGGCCTACGCGCCCGACGCGGCGCTCCGGGCCCTGGACGCCCTGCTCGCGGAGGGCGACGTCGAGGCCGTCGTCTTCCCGGGCTCGGCCCGGGGCAAGGACCTGTCGCCGCGGGCGGCGGCCCGGGCGGGCGTCCCCCTGGCCACGGAGGTCGTGGAGCTGGCGGTGGAGGACGGCCGGGTGACCGCCGTCCGGCCCCAGTACGCCGGCAAGGCGCTGGCCCGGGTGGCGTTCGACGCCTCGCCGGCCCTGGTCAGCGTGCGGCCCAACGTGTTCCTGGCCGAGGAGGCCCCGGTGGACGGGGAGGTCCGGCCGATGGAGGTCTCGCCGGAGCCGTCCCGGCACGACTTCCGTCCGGTGGAGACCGGCGAGCAGGAGAAGCTCGACGTGGCGGAGGCCTCCATCGTCGTCTCCGGCGGCCGCGGGATGCAGGGTCCCGAGAACTGGCACCTGCTGGAGGAGCTGGCCGACGCCCTCGGCGACGGCGTGGCCCTGGGCGCCAGCCGGGCGGTGGTGGACGCCGGCTGGCGGCCCCACGAGGAGCAGGTGGGCCAGACCGGCAAGGTGGTGACGCCGAACCTCTACTTCGCCATCGGCATCAGCGGCGCCATCCAGCACCTGGCCGGGATGCGGACCTCGAAGGTGATCGTCGCCATCAACAAGGACCCGGAGGCGCCGATCTTCGAGGTGGCCGACTACGGGATCACGGGGGACCTCTTCGAGGTGGTCCCGCGGCTGACCGAGGAGATCCGAAAGCTGGGCTAGGAGCGGAACGCCGCCTTCAGCGGCCGCCCAGCTTCTTCCGCACGCAGGCCACGAACCGCCCGAAGAGCATGTCGGCGGTGTTCCGGGCCAGGCCGCCGCCGGCCATCCCCTCGAGGCTGCCGCCCAGGCCGATCCGCTGGGTGATCTCCACCCGCGTCCCGCCGTCGTCCCCCTCCGAGAGGCTGCTGGTCATCTCCAGCGTCGCCCGGGCGTCCCGCCGGGTGTCCTCCGCCTCGCCCGTCATCCGAACCCGGAGGCGGTCGGGATCCAGCCGATCGAGCTCCATCTCTCCCCGGAACTCGGCGCCGAAGGGGCCCAGGGTGAAGCCGAGCTTGCCCAGGAAGGTGCGGTCGTCCAGCCGCTCCACCACCCGGCCCGAGGGGATGCAGGGGAAGACCCGCCCGGGGTCGGTGAGGAACTCCCAGGCCGCCTCCGGTTCCGCGTCGACCTCGAACGTCCGGTCCAGGACGATGGCCATGCCGCTCCCGTCGCTGTGCGGGGGGGAAGGGGCGGACGTCCGGCGAGTCCGGGCGTCCGCCCGAGAGAGAGCGGCAAGGGACGTTCCGGCGCGGCCCCGGGCCGGGCGCTGCTGGCCCGGGCGGCCGCGCGTCAGCGTTGCGCGGCCCCGCGCTGGCTCCAGAGCAGGACCACGGCGCAGGCGTCGGCCGACCGGAACTGCGCCGGGATCTCGGAGGGCGAGCGGTAGACTTCCACCGCCGTCAGGGCGGCGGGGTTCATGTTGCCCAGGTTCCGGGCGATCTCCGGGTCGTCCTTCGGCAGCGGCGAGCCGTCCAGGTAGAAGCGGGGCTCGCAGTCGCCTCCCACGACCACCCGCTGGCAGCCGGGGATGTACCGGCCCTCGAAGCCGCCCTCCGGGCCCTCGTCGCCCTCGTAGGAGCGGCCCATCTGCGGGTTGTCCGGGTTGTCCGGCGGGCCGGCGCCCGGCTCGTGCTCCTGGTCCTCGGGCCCGACGCCGAACGAGCTGCCCGACCCCCGGTCCGTCTGCGGCCGGCCCGCGTCGCCGCCGGCGCGGCACCGCTGCGTCTTCACGCGGGACTGCTGCCTCAGGAGGTTCGCCAGCCCGCTGCCCCCGGAGCTGGCCAGCTCCTCCGGGCCGAAGAAGATGCCGGCCGACCGGTAGGCCCGCTGCTGGGCGGCGGCCACGATACCGCTGCGGACCTGTCCGCTGACCTCGACCTGGAGCTCCTCGACCTCCACGGGCTCGGCGGGGATCCGCGCCGTCAGGTCGGTGGTGGCCCCCTCCTGGAGGCTCGCCTGCATGGTCCGGGAGGCGACGCCCTCCCGGCTGAAGCGGATGCTGACCTCGCCGGGGGTGACGTCCTCGAAGACGAACTCGCCCTGCTCGTCCGTGGTCTTCGCCTGGCCGCTCCCGACCAGCATCACCTCGACGCCGGCGATCGGCTTCTCCTCCTCGGCCGAGATCACCGTCCCGACCAGGGCCGTGGTTCCGCCGTCACCGCCGCCCTGCTGGGCCGCGGCGAGATCGGGGAGTCCGAGGAGGAGCGCCGCGACGGCCAGGGCGGCCAGGGGGAAGGTCGCCGCGGCCGAGGGGCGGGCGACGCGGGATCGAAGGGATGCTCGCAAGGTGGACCTCCCGATGGGAGCACGGGGAAATTCGTAATCTCGATGTTAAAATTACTGCACTCTCCGACGCGCGCAACACCCCGCCGGCGTCGCTTGGCGGCGTCCCGGCCGCCGGAGTACCATGTCCGGCCTGAGCGGGACGGGCTCGCCGTGCCGCGACCTCCCGGAGGGGGACGGACGTGGAACGAGGCGCGACATCGGGAGCGGACCGGCCGGGCGGGGAGGCCCGCCGCCGCCGCCGGACGGCGGCGGCGGTGGCGGTCCTGGTGGTCTGGGGCGCCGTGATGGCCTGGCACGCGAAGCGCCTGTACCTGCGGCCCGAGGCCGAGCGGCTGGCCGCCGGCGCCCGCACCATCCCGCCGGGCGTGGCCTACTACGCGGTCTTCCAGGACGACCGTCAGATCGGCTGGGCGCAGAGCAGCATCGACACCCTGCCCGGGGACGGCGGCTTCCTGGTGCGGGACCGGCTCGACCTCGAGCTCGGCGCCTTCGGCCTCCCGGGTCGGGCCGAGCTGCGGAGCCGGGCGCTCCTCGGGCCGGCGCTGGACCTCCGGTCCTTCTCCCTGCGGGCGGAGGGCCTGTTCGACGGCGTGTCGGCCCAGGGGGCCGTGGAGGGAGACACGTCGCTGGTGATGGCCGTCCAGCGGGGCGGGTCGGTGACCGTCCGGCGGGTGCCCCTCGAGGGGCAGGTGGTGCTGGCCACCGCCCTCCCGCTGCGGCTGGCCGCCGAGGGGACCGTGTCGCCGGGCGACCGGTACCGGATCCAGACCTTCGATCCGGCCAGCATGGGCCGGGTGACCCGGACGGTGGGGATCGAGGAGCGGGCCATGATGACCTACCCGGACAGCGCCGTCCGCGACACGGCCGGCTCCGGCTGGAGGGTCGGCCGGCGGGACACGGTGCTGGCGTGGCGGATCAGCCGGGAGCTGGCCGGGCGCAGCATGGAGTTCTGGATCGACAGCGACGGCCGGTACCTGGAGGTCCGGTCCGGCGGCGGCCTCCGCCTGAGCCGGACGGCCTACGAGCTGGCCTACGACGGGGCGCGGGGGCGGGAGATCCGGCACGGCCCGGTCCGGCGCCTGAATCAGGGGGACGGCGGGGACGAGAGGGAGGAGCGACGGTGATCCGGCTCGAGAACCTGACCAAGCGCTACGGGGACTTCACGGCCGTCGACGGCCTGGACCTGGAGGTGGAGCCGGGCCGGATCCACGGCCTGCTCGGCCCGAACGGGGCGGGCAAGACCACGACGCTCCGGATGATCGTGGGCATCCTGGAGCCCGACGGCGGCCGGGTGGCGGTGGACGACCACGACGTCGTGGAGGAGCCCTACGCCGCCAAGGACCGCCTGGGCTTCGTCCCGGACCGGCCGTTCGTCTACGAGAAGCTCACCGGCGCCGAGCTGCTCCGCTTCGTGGCCGGCCTCCACGGCCAGCGGGGCGACGGGGTGGAGGAGCGGATCGACGAGCTGCTGGAGCTGTGGGACCTGACCCCCTGGCGGGACCAGCTCGTGGAGTCCTACAGCCACGGGATGCGCCAGAAGCTGATCCTCTCCTCGGCGCTGGTCCACCGCCCGTCGGTCCTGGTCATCGACGAGCCGATGGTGGGGCTGGATCCGGCTTCGGCCCGGCTGCTGAAGCGGCTGCTCCGGGGCTTCGCCGACCGCGGCGGGACGATCCTCGTCTCGACTCACACCCTGGAGTTCGCCGAGGCGCTCTGCGACCGCCTGGCGGTGATCCAGGAGG
>CAYVFM010000031.1:0-13295 GCA_964450995.1 uncultured Gemmatimonadota bacterium
TAGTCGGGCCGGAGCTGGCCGATGGCCGCCTCGATCTCCTCGCCCAGCGCCTCGGCCTCGAACCGCTCGTCCGGCCGCTCCTGCCGGCTCTCCAGCGTCACCGCCGTGGCCTCCTGCTCGTCCGGGGTCGTCGCGTCGGGCGCCCCGTGGATGGAGACCGTGTCCAGCTCCTTCTTGCGGAGATGGTCGATGGTCAGGTTGTGGGCGATCTTGAAGAGCCAGGACGAGAACTTGTAGGAGGGATCGTACTGGTCGAGGCGGTCGAAGGCGCGGACGAAGGCCTCCTGGGCCAGGTCCTCCGCCAGCTCCCGGTCGCGGACCATGCGCTGGACCTGCGAGAAGACGGGCCGCTCGAAGCGGGAGACGAGCTCGTGCGCGGCGCGCTCGTCGCCCTGCAGGAAGAGACGAACGAGCTCCTTGTCGCTCCGGCTGTCTTCGTTCACCGGTCGCCGACGTCCCCCGCGGGTTCACGCTTCAGTCCGGCCCTCCCTACGATGCCCGGATCGGGCGGGTTTCGTCCCCCGGTCCCGAGCTTGTGGCCCCCGGCCCGGCGCCGGCAACTTCCGTGGCGTCGCCCCGGGCCGGCCCCCGCCGGCCGCGGGAGCGGGAGAGAGCCGGCGGGAAGGGGCGCGCCCTGGTGGACGAGGTGGCCGAGATCGGGATCGTGTCGGACACCCACGGGCTCCTGCGCTCGGAGCTGTTCGGGCTCTTCGAAGGCGTCGACCTGGTGCTCCACGGCGGCGACGTCGGGGACCCGGCCATCCTGGCGAGCCTCGAGACGATCGCCCCGGTGGAGGCGGTGTGGGGCAACGTGGACGGCTGGGAGGTCCGGGACCGCACCGCCGAGGAGCGGCGGGGCGAGATCGCCGGCCTCGGCTGGGCCGTGATCCACGGACACCAGGTGCCCGACTACGACGGGCTCCCGGGCCGGTTCCCGGGCGCCGGCCTGATCGTCCACGGACACAGCCACGTCCCGACCTCCCGCCGCCTGGACGGGGCGCTGGTGCTCAACCCCGGCAGCGCGGGGCCGCGCCGCTTCGACGACCCGGTGACCGCGGCCCGCGCCACCGTCCGGGAGGGGCGCGCCGAGGCGGCGTTCCGGGACCTGCTGACGGGGGAGCCCTTCGAGCCGGCGAGCTGAGTCGCGCCCCCCGGCGCGCCCCGCGACCGCCTCATCCCTGGCAGCCGGGACAGAAGAAGGTGGCCCGCCCCGCCAGGACGACCCGCCGGACCGGCTCCCCGCAGCGTCGGCACGGGTCGCCCTCCCGGGCGTAGACCGAGAGCCGCTCCTGGAAGCGGCCCGAGCGGCCGTTCACCGCCCGGTAGTCCCGGAAGGTGGTGCCGGCGTGGGCCAGGGCCTCCCGGAGGACCGACCGGACGGCCCCGTGCAGCCGCTCGACCTCGTCGCCGTCCAGCGTCCCCCCGGCCCGCCGGGGATCGATCCGCGCGGCGTGCAGGGCCTCCGAGGCGTAGATGTTCCCGACGCCGGCCACCAGCTCCTGGTCCAGCAGGAGGTTCTTCACCGGGGCCCGCCGGCCCGCGAGGACGTCGGCCAGCGCCCCGGTCTCCCACGACCCCTCGAGGGGCTCGGGCCCCAGCCGCCGCGACTCGCGCGCCCAGTCGTCGGCCTCCAGCAGCCGGAAGCCCCCCAGGCGGCGGACGTCGTCGTACCAGAGGGTGCGGCCGTCGTCCAGCTCGAGCTCGGCGGCCACGTGGCTGAACTCCCCGGGATCCGGCCGCTCCGCGCCCAGGGCGAACCGTCCCGTCATCCGGAGCTGCACCTGGAGGACCCGGCCGTCGTCGAGGCGGAAGAGGAGGTACTTGGCGCGCCGGTCCAGCGACGTGACGGACCGGCCCGCGACCTCCCGTCGGAAGGCGTCCGGCGACGGGAGGTTCATCAGGATGTCGGGCTGGTGGACCCGGGTGGAGCGGACGGTCCGTCCCTCGACCTCGTCGGCCAGGTCCCGCCGGATCGTCTCCACCTCCGGCAGCTCGGGCACGTCAGCCGCCCCGCCGGCGGGACGGGCGGGGCCCCGCGCCCCCGCTCACGCGTCCGGCCTCATCCGACCACGCCGGGTCGGCCGATGTCGCGGCGCCAGTGCTTGCCCTCGAACCGGATCCGGTCGGAGGCCGCCCGGCTGCGCTCGGCGGCCTCCTCGCGATGGGCGCCCAGCCCCACGACGCCCAGCACCCGGCCGCCCGCGGTCACGAGCTCGCCGTCGCGCCGGGCGGTGCCGGCGTGGAAGACCCGGGTCTCCTCGCCCTCCAGCCCCTCGGGGATCCGGATCGGGAAGCCGGTCTCGTAGTCCAGGGGGTAGCCGCCGCTGGCCAGGACCGTGACGAGGGCCGCCCCGTCCCGGAAGTCGGGCTTCCAGCCTTCCAGCGAGCCGCCCCGGGCCACCTCGGCCATGGGCTCCACCAGGGAGGATCGGGTGAGGGGCAGGACCACCTGGGCCTCGGGGTCGCCCATCCGGCAGTTGAACTCGATGACTTTCGGCCCCTCGTCGGTGAGCATCAGGCCACAGTAGAGGAACCCCCGGTACGGGCTCCCCCGGTCGGCCAGCGCCTCCAGGGTGGGCAGGGCGATGGTCCGCCGCACCTCCTCCACCAGCTCGGCCGGCGCGTCCTCCACCGGCGCGTAGGCGCCCATCCCGCCGGTGTTGGGACCCCGTCCGCCCTCCTCGGCCCGCTTGTGGTCCCTGGAGGGGAGCAGCGGCACCGCCCGCCGCCCGTCGGAGAGGAAGAAGACCGAGAGCTCGGGGCCCTCGAGCCGCTCCTCCACCACCACGCGGTCGCCGGCCTCGCCGAAGCGGCGCTCCACCATCAGCTCGCGGACGGCGTTCTCGGCCTCCTCGAGGGTCTCGCACACGAGGGCCCCCTTGCCGCCGGCCAGGCCGGACGCCTTCACCACCACCGGGGCCCCTCGCTCGCGGACGTGGCCGAGGGCCCGGTCGGCGTCGGTGAAGACCTCGAACTCGGCCGTGGGGACGCCGTGCTCCACCATCAGCCGGTTGGCGAAGGCCTTGGACGCCTCGATCCGCGCGGCGTCGGCGGTGGGGCCGAAGGCGGCCAGGCCCCGGGCCGCGAGGCGGTCGACGAGGCCGGCGGCCAGCGGCGCCTCGGGCCCCACCACCGTCAGGTCCACGCCCTCCTGCTCGGCGTAGTCGACGAGGCCGTCCAGGTCGTCGTCGGCCAGGGGGACGTTGTCGGCGATGCGGGCGGTGCCGGGGTTGCCCGGGGCGACGCGGAGGTCCGCGTCGGGGCGGTCGTCGCGGATCGTGGCGGCGAGGGCGTGCTCGCGCCCACCGCCGCCCACCACGAGGATCTTCATCGGGCGACCGTCCGTGGCTCGGGGGGAGGGGACGTCGGGCTCGGATCGGTCGGCGCGCCCGGCCCGCGGGGGCCGACCCGGCGGCCAAGGTGGCCGGGCCGGCCGGGGCGCGCAACCGGCGGTTCGGGCCCGTCCGCCCGGCGCGCGGCCGGCCTCAGGCGGGGGGCTCCTCCGGTCCGCCTCCCTCGCCCCGCCAGGCGCCGGCCATCCGCTCACGGAAGCGGTCCACCGCCGCGTCGACCTGGTCCAGCAGGTCCTTCGCCGAGTCGCGGTAGCCGGCCGCCGCCTCCGCGAGGTCCTCGCGGTAGGGCCGCCGGTCCTCCTCGCCCCGCCGGGGATAGTCGCCCTCCAGCACGCGCTCGTAGTCCCCGGACTCGATCCACGACCGCAGCTCGGCGACCCGGACCACCGCGAAGGGGTGGGTGGAGCCCAGGACGTTGAGGACCTTGTAGACCGAGTCCAGCAGGTCGCCCTCCTCCCGGTAGGCGTCGGCCTGCCGGACGAAGGCGTCCAGGTCGAGGTCCTCCGCGTGACCCCGGGCGCCGCCGGCCAGGTGCATCAGCACCCGCATCGAGGCCTCCGGGTCCTGGACGGCCAGGAGCCCGGCCCGGTCGGAGGAGAGCTCGCTCTTCCGGTACCACTCCAGCAGCGCGTAGAGGATGGGGCGGACGGCGACCCCGGCCACGGGATAACGGAAGAGCGACAGCCGGAGCAGAAGGACCATGAGGGTCCGGTAGAGAGCGTGCCCGCTGACGATGTGCCCCACCTCGTGCCCGATCACCGCCTCCAGCTCGTCGGGCTCGAGGACCTCCACCATGGCGCTGTTGAGGACCACGAAGGGATCGTCCACGCCCAGCGCCCCGGCGTTCACCACCGGCTCCTGGGACACGTAGAGCTCGGGGACGTCCTCCACGTCCAGCGTCCGGCAGACCCGGAGGTGGCGCTCGTGGATCCAGCCGTACTGGTCCTCGGAGACGCGGACGGCGTTCGCCTGGAAGGCGAGCCGGAGCGCCCGCTCGCCGAACATGCCGAACACCTTGCGGAGCGCCAGGTCGAAGCCTGGGACCTTGCGGACGGCCTGGAGGGCGGCGCGGTCGGCCGGGTGCTCCCAGGCCAGCGGGCTGATCCCGGTCAGGATGCGGCGGGTCTCCTCGCCTCCGGCTTCGTCGGGCGCGGCGGGCTGGTCGTCGGACATGGGCGTCACCTCTCGGGTCCGGTCGGGGCCGGGCGGGGCGGACCCGACCCGGCGTTCGTGGGCTCCGGCCGGGCGGGGCCCGGCTCCGGGCTCCCCTACGGGGGCGGACGGCCCCCGGTTTCGCCCGGGACCGGTCCGGGGCGCGGCCCGCCCGGGATCAGCCGCCCAGGGCCCGGTCCAGGTCCGCCACGAGGTCGTCCGGGTCCTCCAGGCCCACCGAGAGCCGGACCAGCCCGTCGGTGAGCCCGATCTGCCGCCGCCGCTCCTCGGGGACCGAGGCGTGGGTCATGGCGGCGGGCACCGAGATCAGGCTCTCCACCCCGCCCAGGCTCTCGGCCAGGGCGAAGACCCGGGTGCCCTCGGCCAGCCGACGGGCCGCGTCCGCCGAGCCGGTCTCGACGCTGATCATGCCCCCGAAGCCGTCCATCTGGCGGCGGGCCAGGTCGTGCTGCGGATGATGGGGGAGGCCGGGATAGAGCACCCGCTCCACGGCCGGGTGCTCGTCCAGGAACCCGGCCACCCGCGCCGCCCCGTCGCAGTGGGCCCGCATCCGGACCGGCAGGGTCTTGGTGCCCCGGAGGACGAGCCAGCAGTCCATCGGCCCCGGCACCCCGCCGGTCCCCTTCTGCTGCCAGCGGATCTCCCCGCCCAGCTCCGCGTCGGCGGCGACGACGGCACCGCCCACCACGTCGCTGTGCCCGTTCAGGTACTTCGTGGTGGAGTGGACGACCAGGTCGGCCCCCGCCTCCAGGGGCCGCTGGAGGGCCGGGGTGGCGAAGGTGTTGTCCACGGAGAGGAGGGCCCCGGCGTCGGCGGCCAGGCGGGCGGCGGCCTCCAGGTCGGTGAGGCCCATCATCGGGTTGGTGGGGGTCTCGACGTGGACCAGCCGGACGCGGTCGTCCAGCGCCGCCTCCAGCGCCGTCGGATCGGAGGTGTCGACGAAGTCGAACTCGATCCCGAAGCGGGCCCAGACCTGTCGGAACATGCGCTCGGTCCCCCCGTAGACGCTGGCTCCGCAGACGACCCTGTCCCCCTCCTCCAGCACCGCCTTCAGGACGGCCTCGATGGCGGCCAGCCCCGAGGCGAAGGCCGCGCCGACGGCGCCGCCCTCCAGCGACGCCAGGTTGTCCTCCAGGGCGTTCCGGGTGGGATTGGTGACCCGCGCGTACTCGTGGCCCTCCCGCGGCCGGCCGACGCCGTCCTGGACGTACGTGGAAGTCTGGTAGATGGGGGTCATCACGGCGCCGGTGGAGGGGTCGGGCCGCTGTCCCGCGTGGATCGCTCGGGTGGCGAAGCCGTCCTGGTCGGGGTCCGTCATGGCGTCTCCGGGGTGGGTTGCAGGTGGGGGCTCGGGCCGCGGCGGCGGAGGGCGGCGGCCGGCCGCGCGCCGCGGCGGGGCAAGGTAGGCGGGCCGGCCGGCGTACGACAGCGGGCGCGATCCCCCTCCGGCGCGCTTGACGCCCCGGTGAGGAGCGGGCCCAGATCGGGGGCATGGAGCCCCCCGGATCGCCCCCGACTTCCCTCGCCCGCTCCGGCCCCGCCCGTCCGGGGCCGGGGGCCGAACCCGCCCGGCACCGCCTCTACGTCCACCTCGCCTGGAGCACGCTGGACGGCCTGCCGCTGGTGGGGCCGCGCCAGGCCCTGGCCCTGGAGGGCCATCTCGTGGCGCTCTGCCGCCGGCTGGACGTCGAGCCGCTGGAGGTGGCGGCGGCGGCCGACCGCGTCCACCTGCTCGTACGCCTCAAGCCCGTCCACGCCGTGGCCGCCGTGGCTCGGCGGCTGAAGCGGGGGTCGGCGGAGGCCGCCGTCCGCCGGGCCGAGCCGGTGCGATGGGCCCGGGGGTGGGCGGCCGCCACCGTCGGGCCGGGCGACGTCCGGCGGAAGAAGCGGGTCCTGGCAGCCCGGAGCCTGGCGGCCCGACAGTTGACGCCGGGGCTCGGGGCGCCCTAATCTTCCGCGGCCGAGCGCGGCTCCCGTCCCGCCGGGCCCGACGCCCCGTCTCGCACCCCTTCCCCACATGGCCGAAACCCCCATCGTCTCCGCCTCCGGGATCCGCGGCGTCGTGGGCGCCGGCATCGATCCGCCGTATGCCGCCCGCTACGCGGCGGCCTTCGGCGCCGTGCTCCGCGGGGAGGGCCCGCCGGGGTCGGGAGAGCGGGTGCTGGTGGGCCGGGACAGCCGCACCTCGGGCCCGATGCTGGCCGACGCGGTGGCGGCCGGGCTCCGGGGCGCGGGCTGGGACGTGGCGGACCTGGGCGTCGTGACCACCCCCACGGGCCTGCTGGCGGTGCAGGACGACGAGGCGGCCCGCGGCGGGGTGCTGGTCACCGCCTCCCACAATCCCGCCCCGTGGAACGGCCTCAAGCTGGCGGGGGCGGACGGCACCTTCGTCTCGCCGGCCCGGGGTCGCCGGGTGCAGGAGGTCTTCGAGGAGGGGCCGGCCTGGTCGGACTGGGAGGGCCTGGGCGAGCGCTCGGAGGCGCCCGGCGCGGTGGAGCACCACGTCGCCCGCATCCTGGACCTCGAGCTCGCCCCCCGGGACGCGATCGCGGCCGCCGGCTTCACGGTGGCCGTCGACACGGTCCGGGGCGCGGGCGGCCCGATCATGCGGAGGCTGATGGACGAGCTGGGATGCCGGCTGGTGGGGGTCGATCTGGAGCCCGACGGTCGCTTCCCGCGAGAGCCCGAGCCCCGGCCCGAGAACCTGGGACGGCTGGGCGAGGCCGTCCGCTCGTCGGGCGCGGACCTGGGGCTGGCCCTGGACCCGGACGGGGACCGGCTGGCGCTGACCGACGCGTCCGGCGAGCCCGTGGGCGAGGACCTGACCCTGGCGCTGGCCGCCCGGTACGTCCTGGCGCGGCGGCCGGGCCCGGTGGTCACCAACCTCTCCACCAGCCGGGTGGTGGCCGACGTGGCGGAAGCGGCGGGGGCCGAGGTCCATCTCTCCCCGGTGGGCGAGGCGAACGTGGCCGCGAGGATGCGCGAGGTGGGTGCGACCATCGGCGGCGAGGGCAACGGGGGAGTGATGGTCCCGGACCTGCATCTGACGAGGGACGCGCCCCTGGCCTCGGTCCTGGTGCTGGGCGCGCTCGCCGGGGAGGACGCCACGCTGGCGGAGGTGGCGGGCGACCTCCCGACCTACCGGATCGCCAAGCGCCGCGCGCCCCGGCCGGATGGGAGCCTGGAGCCGGTCTACCGGGCCCTGGTCGACGGCGCCCCGGGCACCCCGGAGCAGGACCGCCAGGACGGCCTCCGGCTCGACTGGCCGGACGAGCGGAGCTGGGTCCACGTCCGGCCCTCCGGGACCGAGCCCATCGTGCGAGTCATCGCCGAGGCGCCGGACGAGGAGGAGGCGGGGCGGCTGGCCGGATGGGCGATGGACGTGCTCCGGACCCGGGCGGGCGGCTGACGGCCGCGCGGGTCACTCAGGCAAGCAAGGAAGAGCGGAACGACCATGTGCGGGATCGTCGGCTACATCGGTGACGAGGACGCGGCGCCCCTCCTGCTGGAGGGGCTGAAGCGGCTGGAGTACCGCGGCTACGACTCCGCGGGGCTGGCCGTGCAGGAGAACGGCCGGACCGCCGTCCGCAAGCGGGCGGGGAAGCTGGAGGAGCTCCGGCAGCACGTCTCCGACGACCCCGTCGAGGGGCGGCTGGGCATCGCCCACACCCGCTGGGCCACCCACGGGGCCCCCACCACCGAGAACGCCCACCCCCACACCGACTGCTCCGGCGAGATCGCCGTCATCCACAACGGCATCATCGAGAACGCCGACGTCCTCCGGCAGAAGCTGGAGGAGCTGGGCCACTCTTTCCGGAGCGAGACCGACACCGAGGTGATCGTCCACCTGGTGGAAGAGGCCTTCGACGGCAACCTGGAGCAGGCGGTGGCCGCGGCGCTGACCCAGGTGGAGGGCGCCTACGGCCTGGCCGTCATCAGCTCTCGCGATCCCGGGAAGATCGTGGCGGCCCGCCAGGGCTCGCCCCTCCTCCTGGGCATCGGGGAGGACGGGGCCGGCGAGCTCTTCGTGGCCTCCGACGTGGCCGCCGTCCTCGGCCACACCCGGAACGTGATCTACCTGGAGGACGGCGAGCTCGCCGTCCTCACCGCCGAGGGCTACGAGACGCTGAACGTGGGGGAGTGGGACGAGGACGGGCCGCCCGAGCCCATCGAGAAGGAGGTCCGCCGGATCTCCTGGGACCTGGAGAAGATCGAGAAGGGCGGCTTCGAGCACTTCATGCTCAAGGAGATCCACGAGCAGTCGGAGACGGTCCGGGACGCCATGCGGGGCCGGCTGCTCGAGGACGAGGGCACCGCCCGGCTCGGCGGCCTCGACCAGATCTCGGACGCCCTGGATTCCGCCGACCGCGTCGTCCTCACCGCGTGCGGCACGAGCTGGCACGCGGCCCTCATCGGCGAATACATGCTGGAGGAGTACGCCCGCATCTCGACCGAGGTGGAGTACGCCTCCGAGTTCCGCTACCGGAACCCGGTCATCGACGACGACACCGTCGTCGTGGCGATCTCCCAGTCGGGGGAGACGGCCGACACCCTGGCCGCCCTCCGCGAGGCATCCCGGCGGGGGGCCACCACGATGGGGATCGTCAACGTCGTGGGATCGACCATCGCCCGGGAGACCGACGGCGGCGTCTACACCCACAGCGGGCCCGAGATCGGGGTGGCCTCCACCAAGGCCTTCACCGGCCAGCTCACGGTGCTCGCTCTCTTCACCCTGAGGATGGCCCGCCGGCGGGGCGGCCTCTCGGTCGTGGAGGGCCGCGAGGTGGTGCAGGAGCTGCGGCGGCTTCCCGAGCGGGTCCAGCAGGTGCTGGCCCAGGAGGACGCGATCCGGGAGGTGGCCGAGGCCTACGCAGACGCCGCGAACTTCCTGTACCTGGGCCGGGGCTTCAACTTCCCGGTGGCGCTGGAGGGGGCGCTCAAGCTGAAGGAGATCAGCTACATCCACGCCGAGGGCTACCCCGCGGCCGAGATGAAGCACGGCCCCATCGCCCTCATCGACGAGGACATGCCGGTGGTGGTCATCGCCCCCACCGACTCGGTCTACCAGAAGGTCGTCTCCAACGTCGAGGAGGTGAAGACCCGGGGCGGTCGGATCATCGCCGTCGCCAGCGAGGACGACGACGAGCTGGCGGACAAGGTCGACCACGTGGTCACGGTGCCGAAGACGCTGGAGATGCTCCAGCCGGTGCTCACCTCGCTCCCCCTACAGCTCCTCGCCTATCACATCGCCGTGATCCGGGGCTGCGACGTGGACCAGCCCCGCAACCTGGCCAAGAGCGTCACCGTGGAGTGATCCCCGCGGGGCGCTGGCCCGGTCGCCCCGCGGCCTCTAGGTTGCTCCTCGTCCGCGGAAAGCCGGAGCGCAGGCGTCGGAACGGCGCTCCGCCCACGCGGGTATCACCCGAACGAACCCGTGGAGCACCCCTCGCGGCCCCCACGGCCGCGTCATCGCAGCTCGGAGAGGCCCCGTGTCGGACTTCGTCCAGGCCCTCGAGGACCAGGTCGCCCGCTACGCCGGGACCGGGCAGGACGTCGTCCTGCTCGCCCCCGCCTACGCCTCGCTGATGCTCCACCTGCTGAAGGATCCACGGGTCTCGCGGGAGCAGCGCCTGCTGGTGGACGCGGCCCTGGCCTACCTGGTCACGCCCGACGACGTCATTCCCGAGGACGAGGTCGGGGCCTACGGCTACCTGGACGACATCTTCTGCTGCGCCTACGTGGCGACCCGCCTGGCCGAGCAGCTCGGCTGGGACGTGCTGGAGGAGGGCTGGAGCGCCGACGTCTCCGCCCACGCCGCCTCCGAGCGGCTCCTGGGCCGGGAGCAGGAGCTGCTGGGCACGGCGGGCGACGACGTGCTCCGGTTCGCCGGCCTGCTGGACCGCATGGAGGCGGACGAGGACGAGGGTGTCGAGCGGGACGCCGGTGTCGGCGCCCGCCGGGGCGCCTGAGCCGGCCGTGATCCCGGGGGAGGGCCGGCGGGGGTCCGGCCCGCCGCCGCTCCGCCGCCTCCTCTTCCTCCTCCTGGCGGCCGCCTTCCTCCCGGCCCCGCTGGCCGCCCAGTACGTCATCGAGGCGCCCTCGGGGCGTACGCTGGCCTTCGACAGCGCCTCGGTGCGGGAGATGCTCCAGCGGACCCGGCGGCTGCGCTCGATCCTGGAGCAGGACCCCGAGGTGATCTACTACGTGGGGGCCGGCGATCCCGTCCCCGCCGACTCGCCCGCCGCGGCCTACCCCTGGAACCGGGTCACCGTCCGGAGCGACTCCGCCGTGCGGGTCGCCGCGCCGGGCAACCACCGCGAGGCGGGCCGGGCCTACCAGAACTACGCGGTGGTCCGGATGGAGTGGATCCGATCGGGGCGGGCCGCGACGAGCTGCACCGCCTCGGTCGAGGGGGAGGTGGAGCGGGTCTCGGCCTTCGTGGACGGTTGGATCGTGTCCCGGGTCCTCTACGGCGGCCCGGCCTTCCCGGCCCTGGACGCCTTCGCCTTCGCGCGGGACGCCGGTCACCTGCCGGCCCTGGTGGTGGAGCTGGGGGACACCACCCTCTCCGAGCGCTGCCGCTCCCGCTGGAGCCGGCGGAACGCCGACGCCGTCGAGGCCTACCGCACGTGGCGTCGCCGGGCCTTCGAGTCCGGCGGCCCGGAAGGCGACGAGGGCTCGGACGCGTCGGGGGAACGAAGCCTGCGGTCCAGACGCTGACGGCTCCGCCCCCCGGCCGGGCCGCGACACCGGCCGGGAGGCGTCGCTCCCCGGCGAGCCCGGGTGACCGCCCCGAGACGATCTCCGCGCCGACCTCGTTCGACGACCGACCCGCGGCCCCATGACCCTTCGCCTCCACAACACGCTCAGCGGCGAGAAGGAGACGTTCGAGCCCCTCCGTGAGGGCCGGGTGGCGATGTACACCTGCGGGCCCACCGTCTACGACCGGGCCCACGTCGGGAACTTCCGGACCTTCCTCTGGCAGGACCTGCTCCGCCGGTACCTCCGCTTCCGGGGGTGGGAGGTGGAGCAGGTGATGAACCTCACCGACGTGGACGACAAGACGATCCGGGAGGCCGCCGAGCGCGGGGTGAGCCTCCGGGAGGTCACCGATCCGGTGGTGGAGGCCTTCTTCGAGGACTGGGAGACGCTCGGCATGGAGCCGGTGGAGCACAACCCGCGGGCCACGGAGACGGTCGGGGAGATGATCGAGCTGGTCCGCCGGCTGGAGGAGAACGGCCACACCTACGAGGCGGACGGATCGGTCTACTTCGACATCTCCAGCTTTCCCGACTACGGGCGGCTGGTGGCCCTGGACCCGGAGGACGTCCGGTCGGCCGAGCGGACCGAGGGCGACGAGGAGTACAGCAAGGACGACCCCCGGGACTTCGTCCTCTGGAAGGGCGGCGAGCGGGAGGAGGAGGGCGACGTGGCCACCTGGGATTCGCCGTGGGGGCCGGGCCGGCCCGGCTGGCACCTGGAGTGCTCGGTGATGGCCATGGCGAACCTGGGCGAGACCATCGACATCCACGCCGGCGGGATCGACCTCGTCTTCCCCCACCACGAGAACGAGATCGCCCAGGCCGAGGGCGCCACCGGGAAGACCTTCAGCCGCTGGTGGCTGCACGGCGCTCACCTCCGGGTGGAGGGGGGCAAGATGTCGAAGTCGGAGGGCAACTTCTACACGATCCCGGACCTGCTGGAGGACGGCCATGCGCCCTCGGCGATCCGATATCTTCTGCTGAGCGCCCACTACCGCTCGGAGCTGAACTTCACCCGCGAGGGTCTGGAGCGGGCCGACCGCGCGCTGGACCGGCTGGTCGAGTTCCGGGACCGGCTCCGCGGCCTCGATCCTGCAGGGGAGGGCGGGGGCGCCGACCTCGAGCCGGCGGCCCGCCGGGCCCGCGAGGCGTTCGTCGAGGCGATGGACGACGACCTGAACGTCAGCGAGGCGCTGGCGGCGGTCTTCGAGCTGGTCCGCGAGGGCAACGCGGGGCTGGACGCCTCCGGCGACCGGGCCGCCGGGCCCGGGATCGAGGAAGCGCTCTCGGTCCTGGAGGACTTCGACCGCGTCTTCGGCGTGCTAGCCCTCCGCGACCGGGAGCGGCGGGAGGTGCCGGAAGAGGTCCGGGATTGGATCGAGGCCCGGGTCGAGGAGCGGGAGGCCGCCAGGGAGGCGGGCGACTGGGAGCGGGCCGACCGGCTCCGGGAGGAGATCGAGGCCCGGGGCGTGCTGCTCGAGGACACGCCCGAGGGCACCCGCTGGAAGATCGACGACCCGACGGCCCTCGGCTCCGGAACCACGCGGGACGACCGGGGTGATTGATTGACAGTCCCGACGGTGGGGCCTATGTTGCCGATCTCCCGTTGCTGACGTAGCTCAACTGGCAGAGCGTCGGATTTGTAATCCGGAGGTTGTGGGTTCGAGTCCCACCGTCAGCTCACTCTGCCGTTCGCGGCGCGGGAGACGGCTTCCCCTCCGTGTTCGGGGCGGAGCGCCGCGAGCACCGGCCGCCGAGGCGACGCGGGACGACCGCGTCTTTCGGATCGGGTGGGGTACCGAAGCGGCCAAACGGAGCAGACTGTAAATCTGCCGGCTTATGCCTTCGGAGGTTCGAATCCTCCCCCCACCACTGGACGAGCCGGCGCCGCCGCCAGGAGCGAGGCGCGGGATCGAGACGAGCGAAGGACCCTGACCGGTCACGCACGACATAGAGGAGAGCACCGATGGCGAAAGAGAAGTTCGAGCGGACGAAGCCGCATGTGAAC
>CAYVFM010000032.1:0-13226 GCA_964450995.1 uncultured Gemmatimonadota bacterium
CCTTCGCGTGGCGGAGGCCGTCGTCCAGGGCGTCCCGGTCGATGTCCTTCATCACCGCCGGAACGTCGTTGGCCGCCGCCAGCTCGGCGATGGCACCGCCCATCACCCCGGCGCCCAGCACCCCCAGCTTCTCGACCTCCCGCCGGTCCTCCATGACTTCCTCCGGGAGGGCGCGCTTCGCCTGCCGGGTGAGCAGGAAGATGCGCGTGAGGTTCTTCGACTCGGGGGTGACGGCCAGCTCGCCCAGCGCCCGCGCCTCGATCGGGAGGGCCTCGTCCAGCGGGAGGCCGTACGTCTCGCGGACCACCTCCAGCGCCCGCAGCGGCGCCGGGTAGTGCCCCTCGGTGCGCTCGGCGGTTTTCTTCCGGGCGATCCGGAAGAGGAGCCAGCGGCCCGGGGCGGTGTCCTCCAGCAGGCTCTCGATGAGCGACTTCTCGTAGCCGCCCGGGGCGATCTCGCCGGCCAGGACCTCGTCCAGGAAGCCGTCGACATCGGCCTCGAAGCTCCCCGCGTCGACCAGCCGGTCCACGAGCCCGATCCGGGCCGCCTTCCGTGCGTCCACCGACTTGCCGGCCAGGATGACGTCCAGGGCGTTCTGGATGCCGCAGAGGCGGGGGAGGCGGACGGTGCCCCCGAAGCCGGGCAGGATGCCGAGCTTCACCTCCGGCAGACCGATCTTCGTGGCGTCGGCGTCGGAGGCGATCCGGTGGTCGCAGGCCAGGGCCAGCTCGGTGCCCCCGCCCAGGCAGGTGCCGTGGATCGCGGCCACCACGGGCACCGGGAGCCGCTCCAGCCGCCGGAAGACCTGCTGGCCCTGGCGGGCCTTGGAGGCGGCCTCGTCGGGGTCGGTCAGGTCGGCGATCTCGTTCACGTCCGCGCCGGCGACGAAGCTGTCTTCCTTGCCGCTCGCCAGCACGGCGGCCGCGAGCTCCCCGGCCTCGGCGCGCCCCTCCAGGTCGCCGATCAGCCCGTCCAGCTCCTCCATGGCGGGCGTGTCGAGGAGGTTGACCGGGCCGTCGGGCCGGTCGATGGTGACCCGCGCGACGCCCCGCGCGTCCACCTCGCAGCGGAAGGTCACAGGCTGGGCCTGATCTCGGCGTTCTCGCGGGAGAGCCGGAGCGTGTCCGCCTCGCCCGGCACGACGTGGATGTTCCAGTACAGCTCCTCGTAGGGGCCGGGCGCGGTCCGGGCGTAGACCCACCAGTCGCCCTCCGGGAGGGATGCGCGGGCGATGCCCTCGGCGTCCGTCGTGTCGGTCCGGATCTCCACGCCCTCGGCCCGGAGGATGCTGTCGGTCAGGTCGATGTAGCCGTGGTAGGCGTCCTCCTCCCAGGTGTTGATCTCGGCCCGGACGGAGTCCGACCGCTCGACGACCTGGCGCTGGAGGCTGTCGAAGCGCTGGAAGAGACGGTCCTTCCGGCGCTCCAGCGCCCCCACGCGGCCCTCGAGCGCCTCGAACTGGTCGAAGAGGCGCATGTACTCGGTGCTCGTCTGGTCCATCCCCTCCATCTGCTGGGAGAGCCCCTCCAGGCTGTCCCGCACGCCGCTCCACTCGTCCTCGGCGCTGCGCCACTCGCGCTGGGCCTCGATGACCTGGTCGAACTGGTCCCGCAGCGACTGGGGGATCCCGGGGCGGGAGGTGTCGGCCTGGCGGTCGAGCGCGTCGAAGATGGAGTCCCGGTCGTAGGGCAGGAAGGTGACCACCATGTCCTCCACCGGCGAGGGCTCGCCGGCCTGGGTGGAGGCGGTCGCCTTCACGACGACCTCCCCGCCGCCGCAGGCGGCGAGCAGGACGCTGGCCGAGAGCGCGAGGACGAGTGTGAGGGGGCGTGCACGCATGAGCAGGCTCCGATGTCTTCGGGTGAGCGCTCCGTCGTACGCCGGCGCCCGCGCGGGCCGGCGGATGCGGAGGGGCGCGAGGGGCACCCCGGGAATCTCCGGCAAGGTAGATCGCCCATCGGGGAGAATCAACGCCGGGGGCGGCGCCCGACGCCGGGCCGACGGGGGGTCGGCTACCGGAGGAGCCGGTCGTCCAGCAGGAAGGGACGGGGGTCCACGGGCTCGTCGCCCACCAGCACCTCGTAGTGCAGGTTGGGGCCCGTGGTGAGGCCCGTCTGGCCGACCTCGGCGATCACGTCGCCCCGGTCGACCTCCTGGCCCTCGGCCACCCGGAGGCGGGAGGCGTGGGCGTAGCGGGTGCGGTAGCCGTAGCCGTGGTCGATCTCCACCATCTTCCCGTAGCCGGGCGAGCGCCCCGCGAAGGTGACCGTCCCCCGGGCGGAGGCCCGGATCGGCGCCCCGGCCCGGGCGGTGATGTCGATGCCGGTGTGGGGGCGGCTCTGGAGGAGGATCGGGTGGTGCCGGCTGTTGCTGTAGCCGGAGCTGATCCAGGCGTCCTCGGTGGCCACCGGCCGGATCGAGGGTCGGGACAGGAAGACCTCGCGGTGGACCCGCAGGGAGTCGGTGGCCTCCGACAGGCTCGCCGCCACGAGGTCGGCCCGGCGGAGGAGCCGGGAGAGCTCCCGGGACGTCCCGGCGGAGCCGTCGGCGCCCCCGGGCCCGCCGACGCCCACCTGGCGGACCTCGGGATCGATCAGCGGGAGCCCGGCCAGCAGGCGGAACCGCTCCTCCCGGGCCGCCAGCTCGTCCAGGGCGCGGGCCAGCTCGCCGGTCCGGCGCTCGGCGCCCCGGAGCTCGGCGGCCAGCTCGCGGTTCTGCTCGGCCAGGCGCTCGGCCCGGGCCGACTCCATCGCGCCGTCGGCCAGCAGGGCGGCGCACACGGCCACCGCGGCGCCCGCCAGGGCCGCCAGGACGACGGCCACGAGCGCGCCCCCGCGGCCCAGGCGGAAGCTGCGCGTCCGCCCGCCGTCGTCGGGGATGATCTGGACCGTCCAGCGGTCGCTCATGAGGCTCCCGTCGGGGGTTCGCTTCGCTCGCTGCGGTCGTCCAGGCCCTGGCCGGTGGCCGCAAGGCGTGCGCCATGCGCGGCGGAACCCGGCCGGAAGCCTATGCTTCCGGGGGTTCTAGCGCCAACCGGGCGGCCGTGTCCGGGGTCTGGCGGGACGGGCGGGTGAGCCTTCCTTGCAGGTCGGCCGCAAATGTTGCGGCCCGGTCGCCTCAGCGGGCCCGCCCCGTCTCCTCCTTCAGCTCCTCCAGCGAGACGGTCCGCTCCTCGCCCTCCTCGTCCACCAGGGAGATCGACTCCTTGAGATGGTTCCAGCCGGTCACCTTCTCCTTGCCCCGCCGGGTCTCCAGCACCTGCCCCTCTCGCGGGTAGCGCTTCCGGGCCCGGCGGTAGTCCTCGTGCTCGTAGCGGAGGCAGGACATCAGCCGCCCGCAGGCGCCCGAGATCTGGGACGGGTTCAGCGACAGCCCCTGGTCCTTCGCGAGCTGGAGCGAGACGGGCTCGACGTCCTTGAGCCAGGTCCGGCAGCAGAGCTCCCGTCCGCAGCGTCCGATCCCGCCCACGCGTCTCGCCTCGTCCCGGACGCCGATCTGTCTGAGCTCGATCCGGGCCCGGAAGGTGGAGGCCATCTCCCGGACCAGCGACCGGAAGTCCACCCGCTTCTCGGCGGTGAAGTAGACCGTGAGCTTGTTGCGGTCCCACTGCCACTCGGCCTCGCTCACCTTCATCTTGAGGCCGTGGTTCCGGGCCATCGTCCGGGTCTTCCGGCGGACCTCCGGCTCCTCCGCCCGGAGCTCGCGGAGGCGCTGGACGTCCACCGGAGCCGCCCGCCGGAGGATGCGGCTGGACGGCGGGGTCACGGGGTGGTCGCCGGCGTGCTCGCAGCCCCCGTCGCAGGTGTGCCCGGCGGCGAAGACCGCCCGCTTCACCCGGCCCAGGTCCCGGCCCCGGTCGGCCTCCACGACCACGTACTCGCGCTCGCGGAGGAGATGGGGATCGCGGAAGGAGAAGTGTCCGGTCCGGAGGCCCTTGAACTCGACCTCGACGATCTGGAGGTCCTCGTCCAGGTCGCCGGCGCCCGGGGCGGGAGGCGCGCCCCCGCCGCCGGGGCGCGGGGGACGCGGCGGATCGCCGGTCACGACGGCTCCTCCCACTCGCCCATCGCGTAGTACTTCTCCCGCCGCCGCTCCACCAGCTCGTCCGGGTCGACGTCCGTCAGCTCGTCCAGGTGCCGCTCCAGCGCCTCGCCCAGCGCCCCGGCGGCCTCCCCGGGCCGGCTGTGGGCGCCGGCCGGCGGCTCGGGGACGATCTCGTCGATCACCCCCAGTTCGAGCAGGTCGGGGGCGGTGAGCTTCAGGGCCTCGGCCGCCTTCTCCGCCTCGTCCCGGCTCCGCCAGAGGATGGCGGCACAGCCCTCGGGCGAGATCACCGAGTAGATGGCGTTCTCCATCATCAGCACCCGGTCGGCCACGGCGATGCCCAGCGCCCCGCCGCTGCCGCCCTCGCCGATGACGCAGGTGACGATGGGGGTCCGGAGGCCCGACATGAGGAACAGGTTCCGGGCGATGGCCTCGCCCTGGCCGCGCTCCTCGGCGCCGATGCCCGGGTAGGCCCCCTGGGTGTCCACCAGCGTGATCACGGGCTTGCCGAACTTCTCGGCCAGCTTCATCAGGCGGGCCGCCTTCCGGTAGCCCTCCGGGTGGGGGGACCCGAAGTTGCGCTCCAGGTTCTCCTTCATGTCCTGGCCCTTCTGCTGGCCGATGACCATCACGGTCCGGCCGCGGAAGGTGGCCCAGCCGCCGACGACCGAGGGGTCGTCCCGGTAGGCCCGGTCGCCGTGCAGCTCGAGCCAGTCCTCGCAGAGGTGCTCGATGTAGTCCAGGGTGAAGGGACGGTCCTGGTGCCGGGCCAGCTTCACCCGGTCGTAGCGGGAGAGCTCGGAGAAGGCCTCGCCCTGCTCCTCCTCCAGCCGCTCCTCCAGCTCCTCGATCTGCTCGGACATGTCCACCCCCTGGCGGTCTGACATCCGCCGGAGCTCGCGGATCTGTCCCCGCAGCTCCTCGAAGCGCTCGTGCTGCTCCTCGATGCTCATCGTGGCACCTGGTCGAAGCGCACGCGGTCGCCGCCCAGCAGGGCCTTCAGCTCGGCCAGCAGCTCGGCGCTCGGCTCGACCGTCAGCGACCGCGAGGTGAGGCGCGCCGCCCGCCGCCCGTTCCCGTCGCCGTGCCAGTCGACGTAGACCGGCCCCTCGCCGGGATGGGCCTCGAGGCGGTCGCGGACCTCGCCGAAGACGCCGGAGGGGAGGTCGTGGCCGGGATCCAGCTCGATGCAGACCGCCAGGTCCCCCGCGTCCCGCACCTCCGACAGCCGGCGCGCCGAGTCCACGAAGATGGGGGGATCCTCCTCGTCGCGCGAGCTGTCCGACACCTGCCCCTCCAGGAGCACGGGCGCGTCCTGGGTGAGCAGGGCCTTGTAGCGCTGCCAGGTGTCGCCGAAGACCAGCGCCTGGGCCGTGCCGTGGTAGTCCTCCAGCGTCAGCCGGCCGAACTCGTCCCCGCTGCGGCGGGAGGTGCGGACGTCGGCCTCGGTGACCACGCAGGCCACCCGCACCTTCTCGCCGCGGTGCTCCTCGAAGCCGGCGGTGTTCACGTCGGCGGCGAAGAGGCGGACGATCTCCTCGTAGCGGTCCAGGGGATGGCCGGAGATGTAGAAGCCGAGCACCTCCTTCTCCCGGGCCAGGCGCTCCTTCTCCGGCCAGTCCTCCACCGCGGGCAGCTCGGGCTCGGGCCGTCCGGGGCCGTCCTCCCCCTGGCTGCCGAAGAGCGACCCCTGCCCGGTCTCCTCTTCCCGCTTCCGGAGCTGGGCCTCGGAGATGGCGTCCTCCAGCCCGGCGGCCATGGCCGCCCGCGGGCCCAGGTCGTCCAGCGCCCCCGCCTGGATCAGGGCCTCGATGGCCCGCTTGTTGTTGAGCCGGAGGTCCACCCGGCAGCAGAAGTCGAAGAGCGACTCGAAGGCCCCCTCCTCCCGCCGGGCCTCCAGGATCGACCGGATGGCTGACTCGCCGATCCCCTTGATGGCCCCCAGGCCGAAGCGGATCCGGTCGTCGTCGACCACCGTGAACTTGTAGCCCGACTCGTTCACGCTGGGCGGCAGCACCTCCATGTCCAGCGACCGCGCCTCGCCGATGTAGGCGACCACCTTGTCGGTGTCGCCGATCTCGGAGGTGAGCAGGGCGGCCATGAACTCGGCCGGGTAGTGCGTCTTGAGCCAGGCGGTGCGGTAGGAGAGGAGGGCGTAGGCCGCGCTGTGGGCCTTGTTGAATCCGTACCGGCCGAACGTCTGGATGAGGTCCGCGATCTCCCGGGCGGTCCGCTCCTCGACCCCCCGCTCGACGGCCCGCTCGACGAACTTCCCCAGCTCCCGCTCGATGAGCTGCTGCTTCTTCTTGCCCACCGCCTTCCGGAGGACGTCCGCCTCGCCCAGGGAGTAGCCCGCCAGCTCCTGGGCGGTGCGCATGATCTGCTCCTGGTAGACGATGATCCCGAAGGTGGGCTCCAGGATCTCCTCCAGGTCCGGGTGGGGGTACCGGACGTCCTCCTGGCCGAGCTTCCGCTGGATGTAGCGGTCGGTCATGCCGGAATCGAGCGGCCCCGGGCGGATCAGGGCGTTCACGGCGACGAGGTCGTTGAAGCGGTCGCACCGCATGGCCCGGAGCTTCTCGGTGGCCAGGGCCGACTCGAACTGGAAGACGCCCGCCGTCCCGCCGGAGGCCAGCATGTCGTAGACGTCGGGGTCCTGGAGCCCGATCTCGTCCCAGTCGACTTCGGCGCCGTGGCGCTCCTCCACCGTCCGCGCCGCGTCGTCGATGACGGTGAGGGTGCGCAGGCCCAGGAAGTCCATCTTCAGCATGCCCGCCTGCTCGAGAGCGTTCATCTCGAACTGCGTGACGACGCTCTCCTCGCCGTCCTTCGCGTCCGTGCAGACGGGTACGTAGTCGGTGAGCGGGCCGGGGGCGATGACGACGCCGGCGGCGTGGACGGAGCTGTGGCGGGCCAGCCCCTCGATCTTCATCGCGTAGTCGAGCAGCTCCCGGTGCCGGTCGCTCTCGCGGTACAGCTCGCCCAGCTCCGAGACCTCGTCCAGCGCCTCGTCCACGGTGAGCGAGTAGCCGGGCCCGGAGGGGATCATCTTGGCCAGCCGGTCGGTCTCCGACGGGGTGAAGCCCAGCACCCGGCCGACGTCCCGCACCACCGCCCGGGCCTTCATCCGGCCGAAGGTGATGATCTGGCCCACCGAGTCCTCGCCGTACTTGTCCCGGACGTAGTCGATGACCTCGCCCCGGCGCTCGTAGCAGAAGTCGATGTCGATGTCGGGCATCGACACGCGCTCGGGGTTCAGGAACCGCTCGAAGATCAGGTCGAAGCGGAGCGGGTCGACGTCGGTGATCCGCAGGCAGTAGGAGACCAGCGACCCGGCGGCCGAGCCCCGGCCCGGGCCCACCGGCACGTCCATCTCCCGGGCGGCCGCGATGAAGTCCTGGACGATGAGGAAGTAGCCCGCGTAGCCGGTCTCGGCGATGACCCCGAGCTCGTAGTCCAGACGGTCGACGACCTCGTCGGAGAGGGGCTCCCCGTAGCGACCCCGCGCGCCCTCGCGGGCGAGGTGCCGCAGGTAGGCGTCGTCGCCCTCGAAGCGCTCGGGCACCGGGGCGTTGGGGAGGTGGTAGGACTCCTCGAAGGAGAAGCCGCACCGGTCGGCGATGTCCAGCGTGTTCTCCACCACGTCCGGCCGGTCCGGGAAGAGCTGGCGCATCTCCTCGGGCGACTTGAAGTACGGCTCCTCGCTCTCGAAGCGGAGCCGGTCGGGGTCGTCCTTGTCCTTGCCCGTGCCGATGCAGAGGAGGGTGTCGTGGGCGTCGTGGTCCTCGCGCCGCAGGTAGTGGGCGTCGTTGGTCACCACCACGCCCAGGCCCAGCTCGTCGGCCAGCTCGAAGACCCCGTCGTTGACCTTCTCCTGGCCCTCGATGCCGTGGTCCTGGACCTCCAGGAAGTAGCGGTCCTCGCCGAAGACCGAGGCGTACCACTCCGCCGTCTCCCGGGCGTCCTCCCAGCGGTCCTCCTGCAGGTAGGCGGCGATCTCGCCGGAGAGGCAGGCGCTGGTGACGACGAGCCCCTCGGAGTGCTCCTCCAGCAGGTCGTGGTCGATCCGGGGCTTCCGGTAGAAGCCCTCCAGGTAGCCGGCCGAGGAGAGCTTCACGAGGTTGTCGTAGCCGGTCCGGTCGGCGGCCAGCAGGACCAGGTGGGCCGCGTTGGCCGGGGCGTCGGGCGGCGCCTCCTTCTCCCGGCGGTCGCCGTAGGCCACGTAGGCCTCGCAGCCGATGATCGGCTTGATCCCGGCCGCCCGGGCCTTCTCCTGGAACTCCCAGGCGCCGTGCAGGTTGCCGTGGTCGGTCAGCGCCAGGGCGGGCATGCCGAACTCGGCGGCCCGGTCGACCAGGTCGCCGATGCGGTTGGCGCCGTCCAGCAGGGAGTACTCGCTGTGGGTGTGGAGGTGGACGAAGGACATCGCGTGCTCAGTCGCCGCCCGTCGCCGCCCCGGGCAGGGACGGCGGGGCGCCGCAGGTGAAAGAGTCCAGGACGTGGCGGACCTGGAGGAGGTACTGGTACTTGTCCTCCCCGGGGGCGTAGACCCAGGCGTCCAGGAAGTAGGTCCGCTCCGGGCACTGGACCAGCCGGGACACGAAGGGGCCGCCGGCCGGGTACTCGGTGCCCTCGTCGCTCCAGGCCCCGGTGACCTCCAGGGCCGGCCGGCCGTCGACCTCCCTCCGGCTCACCCGGCTCCGGGCCGTGTCCATGGCCTGGGGCACGCCGTAGTGGAGGCTGTCCACCGCCGCCCGCCACCCGTAGGCGGCCTCCGGCGTCAGGCTGTCCAGCGGCGGGGAGCGCCAGTCCACCAGCACCTGGCGGATCAGGTCCGCCGGGTTCGGGTTGTCGTTCCGCACGATCACCGGTCCCCCTCCCTCCCCGCGGATCCTCACGTCGTAGACCTGCGGGAAGGCCATCCCGAAGCCGAAGCGGTCCCGCAGCGAGTCCATGGCCGACGTGTCGGGCCCGCTCGCGTACATCCGGGAGAGGACGAAGTCCCTGTAGTGGTCGTCGATCCGGTCCGCCAGCCCGGCGAGCTGGGACCGCCAGGAGCCGGCCGGGTCGTCCGGGTCCAGCACCACCGCCGTCACCGACTGGCTCCGGGCCCAGACGTCCCGGGCGGTCACGATCGCCGGCGGGGTCGTCCGTCCGGCGTCGGCCTCGTCGAGCACCTCCCGGACGAAGCGGTTGTCCGGGGTCCCGAAGACCACCACCTGCCGGAAGGTCCGGAGCTTCTGGAAGTCGGACGCCTCGGCCGTGTCGGCGGGCTGGACGTAGAAGCGGTTCTCCGGCCGCACGGTGAACATCTGCCGCTCCAGGACCGTGAAGGTGGTGTCGCGCACCTCCTGCCAGAGGGAGTCGTCCGAGCTGACGACGATGACGCTGTTGGCCTTCCCCAGCGCCTGCTGCTGGCCGCACCCGGCGGTCGCCGCGCCGCCCAGCAGGAGGGCGGCGAGGGCGGGCAGCAACGGGAACGTCCGGTGGCGTGGGCGCATGAGGGCGGGGGCGGGAGGAGCGGCCTGGAGGCGGAGCCTGCTCGCGCCGGAAAAGTAGCCGCCGCGCCCGTCGCCGAGCAATGGATCGGGAGCCGCCGGCACTCCTCCCGGGAGCGAGGGTAGGTAGGGACCGCGCCGGATCCTCCCGACGTCCTCGAAACCCCCGGGCCCCGACCGTGACCGCGCTCCGCGACATCGCCATCATCGCCCACGTCGACCACGGGAAGACCACCCTGGTCGACCGGATGCTCCAGTCCACCGGCACCTTCCGCCGGGGGCAGGAGGTCCGGGAGCGGGTGATGGACCGGGACCCCCAGGAGCGGGAGCGGGGGATCACCATCTTCTCCAAGAACGCCTCGGTCCGGTGGGAACGCGCCGGCGGCGAGACGGTGAAGTTCAACCTGGTGGACACCCCCGGGCACGCCGACTTCGGCGGCGAGGTGGAGCGCATCCTCCGGATGGTGGACGGGGTGCTGCTGCTGGTGGACGCCTTCGAGGGGCCCATGCCGCAGACGCGGTTCGTCACCCGGAAGGCCCTCGAGCTGGGTCACCAGCCGGTGGTGGTAGTGAACAAGGTGGACCGGACCGACACCGAGCCCGAGCGCGTCCACGACGAGGTGCTGGAGCTGCTGCTGGAGCTGGAGGCCGACGACCACCAGCTCGACGCCCCCTTCCTCTACGCCTCCGCCCGGGACGGCTGGGCCACCGACGACCTGGACCGGGCCCGGGAGCTGCGGGGGGCCGTCGCCGGGGGGGAGGGCGCCGACTCGGGCGAGGACGCGCGCCGACCGGTGGCCGAGCTGCCCGGCGACCTGGACCCCCTCTTCCGGACCGTGTACGAGGCGGTGCCCGCGCCGGGCGGGGACCCCGACGGTCCCTTCCGCCTGCTCGTCTCCACCCTGGACTACTCCCCCTACCTGGGCCGACTGGCGGTGGGACGCATCGAGTCGGGACGGGTGCGCACCGGCGACCGGGTGGCCGTCTGGCCCCTGGAGGCCGACGCGCCGACGCTGGAGGTCCAGGTCCCGAAGCTCTACGCCTTCGAGGGCCTGGAGAAGCAGGAGGTCGAGGAGGCCGGCGCCGGCGAGATCGTGGCGGTGGCCGGGATGGAGGACGCCAAGATCGGCGCCACCCTCTGCCCGCCGGACGACCCGGGCCGGCTGGAGGGGATCGCCGTCGAGCCCCCCACCATCGCCGTGGAGATCCGCCCCAACGACTCCCCCTTCTCCGGCCAGTCGGGCGACAAGGTCACCTCCCGCCAGATCCGCGAGCGCCTGGACCGGGAGACGCTCAGCAACGTCGCGCTCCGCGTGGAGCCCACCGACGAGCCCGACCGCTTCCGGGTGTCCGGCCGCGGCGAGCTGCACCTGGCGGTCGTGATGGAGCAGATGCGGCGCGAGGGCTACGAGTTCTCCGTCTCCCGCCCCGAGGTGATCACGCGGGAGGAGGAGGGCCGGACGCTGGAGCCCTACGAGGAGGTGGTGGCCGACGTCCCCGAGTCGGCGATGGGCACCGTCATCGAGGGGCTGGGCGAGCGGAAGGGCGAGATGGTGGACATGCAGCGCGACGCCGCCGGACAGGTCCGGCTCCGCTTCCGGGTCCCCTCCCGGGGGCTGGCCGGGTACCGGTCGGCCTTCCTCACCGACACCCGGGGCCGGGGGACCCTCCACCGGCAGTTCGCCGAGTACGGCTCCTGGGCCGGCCCCCTGGAGACCCGCCGGACGGGCGCGCTGGTGTCGATGGCCCGGGGCGAGGCCACCGCGTACTCCCTGTGGAACCTGCAGGAGCGGGGACGGATGTTCGTCCGTCCCGGCGATCGGGTCTACGACGGCATGATCGTGGGCGAGAACGCCCGGGAGAACGACCTGGAGGTCAACGTCACCAAGCAGAAGAAGCTCACCAACGTCCGGGCCGCCGGCGCCGACGACGCCGTGGAGCTGGAGCCGGCCCGGGAGGTGACGCTGGAGTTCGCCCTCGAGTTCATCGAGGACGACGAGCTGGTGGAGGTGACGCCGGACGAGATCCGGCTCCGGAAGCGCTCGCTCACCGCCCCGGGGCGGAAGAAGGACCGGAAGGAGCTGGGCGCCCCCGGCGGCTGAGCCCACCGCCGGGACGGGCCCGTCCCGGCGGCCCCTGCCCTACTGCGGCGGGCCGAGCTGGACGGAGAAGGAGTTCTCGATCCGGGCGTCGATGGCCTCGTCCGTCGGCGAGCCGTCCTCCACCTGGGTGGGATCGATCAGCGACCCGTCGTCCCGACGCAGCCAGTCGGCCAGGTCCACCACCAGCGTGATCCGGCTCGTGGCCCCCGGCTCGGCCTGGACGGTCGTGGCGAAGGGCAGGCTCAGCGAGAGGTCCGGGTTGAACGTCGCCGCGAAGCTGCTGCCGTTGAAGGAGCCGCGCACCAGGACGCTCTCGCCGACGAGCTGCGGGTTCGAGCCCACGATCTGCTGGTCCTGCGCCGTGGCGACGTGGAGGTCGAACTCCAGCCGGTCGTAGGCGCCGGCCTCCACGGGGAGCGCGCTGACGATCCGCACCTCGCCCCGGTCCACCGGGGGGGCGAGGAGCTGCGGCGCCACCGTGATCTCGTGGCAGGCGTCCCCGTCGTCCGAGGAGGGGTCCTCGTTTTCGACGCACTCGCCGGTGGTCCGGCCCAGCTCCATCTCCCGGATCACGAGCTGCCCGCCGGTGATGTTGAGCGAGTTGCCCTGGTCGTCGTCGAGCTGCACGGCGAAGTTCGGCGACCGGTTCGCCGCCTGGGTCTCGGGGATCTGGAAGAAGACGTCGAAGAGCGGCTCGCCCTCGTTCGGGTTGGTGATCCGGGACTCGAACGAGGAGCAGGCCGAGGCCGCCAGGACGGCGGTCAGGGCGAGGGCGGCGAATCGGAGCGGAGATCGCGTCATGGTCTCGGTCCTCGGTGGGTGCGGTGGTGCGGCGTCTCGCGTGGCGCTCGGCCAGGCCGGCCCCGGGAGCGGATCTGCGCGCCCGGCCGACGGCCTCCTTCCGTACCTGAACGGCCCGCCGAAGTTCAAGACGGCGGGACGACGCGGGCAAGATAGCCCCCGGGTGCTAAAGGGGCAACATCGAGGAACGATGGCGGGGCGGCCGGGTTGACTAGGGCGGGCCGGCCGATAGGTTGGCCCGCCCCCGGCGAGCCCCCGCGGCTCGCCGTCCGTGTCTCCGGCCGGGACCCGGCGCTCCCGCCGCCGGCCGGACGCGGCGCCGACGCACCGGGGCCGGTAGCTCAGCCTGGTTAGAGCGCACGCCTGATAAGCGTGAGGTCGCTGGTTCAACTCCAGCCCGGCCCATTCGGAGCCCCCGTCCAGAGGGGCTTTCGGCGTATCGGGGAGGAGCCGCCCGACGTCGCCGAACACCGTTCATGTCGCAAGCTGTCTCCCGTCTCGCCCGATCCGTGACAGTCTGCCACACGGGGCGGGGCGGGGACGGTCACCGGTCCCCTCACCATCCGGGTACGACAGGGGATGCCTCGCTTCTCTCCCCCCCGTGCCGGTCGGGTATCCGTCTTGCGATTTTCTTCGCTCGCACTCGTCGGCTCATCGGCCGCGGGAGAAAAACGGGAGGCAGAGGTGCGCAAACCCTATCGACGCATGCTGCGATCACTGCTGGTAGCGGCCCTGGTCGCCCCGCTGGCCACCTGCGCCACGAACCCGGCCACCGGCGAGC
>CAYVFM010000033.1:0-6800 GCA_964450995.1 uncultured Gemmatimonadota bacterium
CCCGCCAGGGCCGCCCCCGTCGCCCGCCGCCGGGCCGGGGCGCGGCTGCGCCGCCAGCGGAGCCTGACCCGATCCAGGGCACGGTCCCGGCGGAGGAGGCCGGCCGTCTCGTCCACCGCCCGCTCCGCCGCTTCCTCCAGCACCAGCCGGAGGTGGCGCTCCGCCCTGTCCACCGCCTCGGTGAGCCGGCCGGTGTGGTCCTCCGGCCGGAGGAGGTCCGCGGGGGAGGGTGGGAGCGCGCGGCCCGGCGCTTCCACCAGCCGGCCTGGGTCGAGCTCCTCCCGGAGGACGTCCGGGTAGTCGGCGGCCAGGACCGCGCGCACCGCCTGCCGGGCCAGCACGGTGCGGGACCGCCCCCCGCGGCCACCGGGCTCCATCATCCGGGGCACGGTGTGGGCGAACTCGCCGACCTGCTCCAGGTGGCGGGACAGCTCCGATCGGAGCGTGCCCGCCGGGTCGCTCTCCTCCAGCTCGTCGCACAGCACCCGGACCGCCCGGCCCGCGTCCCGGAGGGAGTCCTCGGCCCGCAGGGCCTCGTCCCGGAGCGAGCCCAGGCGGTCGGCCGACCGGCGCAGGGGCTCCCACAGCCCCTCGTGGGTCCGCTCGAGCAGATCGCGCCGCCGATCCTCCAGGTGGGCTCGCAGGTCTTCCAGGAGGGAGGCGACGGGGTCCTCCTCCCGGCGGGCGCTCCGGACCCCCGCCGCTCCCCCACCGCGCGCCACCGGGCCGCTCACCGCGGTCCCGCCCTCAGGAGGGCTCCCAGGCCGCGATCCGGCCCTCCAGGGCCGACGCCATCACCGTGTACGGGCTGGCCAGGTAGACCTTGCCGGGCCCGCTCCGGCCCGGGAAGTTGCGGTTGATGGAGCTGATGGTGACCTGGCCCGGGGAGGTGCTCACCCCCGGACCGGCGTTGATGCAGGCGCCGCAGCCCGGGGCCAGGACCTCCACCCCGGCCCGGCGGAAGATCTCGTCCCACCCGCGCTCCCGGGCCTCCTCCTCCACGTTCACCGAGCCGTACTGGACGTAGCAGTCGATCCCGGGGGCCACCGTCTTACCCCGCTCCAGCCCCTCGGCCAGCACGCGGGCGTACATCTCCATGTCGTCGCGCTTGCTCGCGGTGCAGGAGCCGGCGAAGACGATGTCCAGCTCGACGGGCTCCTCGAGCTCGTCCACGCGGAGCCCGTTGCCCGGGTCGCCCGGCGCGGCGAGCATCGGCCGGATCTCGCCGGCGTCCAGCTCCATGGTCCACTCGTACTCGGCGCGGTCGTCGCTGTCGAGGCCCTCGCACAGCTCCCGGGCCTCCTCCAGCTCCATGTCCCGGTGCTCGGCCAGCCACCGGGCGGTGGTCTCGTCGGGGGCCACGATGCCGGTGAACGCCCCGACCTCGGCGGCCATGTTGGTCAGCGTGGTCCGCTCGTCGACGCCCAGCCGCTCCACCGCCGGCCCCGTGTACTCGAGGATCTTCCCGATGGCCCGCCCCTCCTTCACGTAGGGGTGGCGGAGGATCTCGAGGATGAGGTCCTTGGCGGTGACGCCCGCACCCAGCTCGCCGTCGACGCGGACCCGGACCGAGGGCGGCACCTCCACCCGGACGTCCCGGGTCGCCCAGGCGTTCACGATGGCGGTGGTCCCGACGCCGAAGGCCACGTTGCCCAGCGAGCCCGCGTGCGGGGTGTGGGAGTCGCTCCCCACCACGACCTGGCCCGGGAGGGCGTAGCGGTCCTGGATCATCACGTGACAGATCGCCTCGCTGCCCTTGCGGTCCTCGAGCTCGCCGTGGAGCGTCACCCCCTGCTTCTCGGCGAACTCGCGCTGGCGGTCGTGGAGGCCGCGGGCGGCGTCCAGCAGCCCCTGCTCCTTCTTCTCCTCGCTGATCACCTCGTCCAGGAAGGCCAGGTGGTCGCGGAAGAAGTAGATGGACTCCGGCTCGTTCAGGCCGGCGTCCTCGCCGGCGAACTCCTCCCAGAAGGTCGACGCCATGGGGGTCACGTACTCGTGGCTGAACCGGATGTCCGCCCGCACGAACCCGGTGTCGCCCGGGGCCACCGCCTCCACCCCCACCTCGTCCGACTGGAGGTCGGTCACCCAGTGTCGGGCCAGGATCTTCTCGGCCAGCGTCTGCGGGCGGTCGGCCGGGGTGTCCACGCCGGGCACCTGGACCTTCCCCTGCAGCCGGGCCACCGCGTAGTCGCGGAGCCCCCCGTGCTCGATGATCCCCCGCTCGATGGGGCCGGCGTCGTCCGGGATGAAGGTCTCCAGCGGGATCTCCTCGCCCCGTCGGATCTTCTCGACCAGCGAGAAGTCGGTGGAGGTCAGCATCCCCAGGTTCTGGCAGTTCTCACGGTAGATCCGCTCGTGGTTCTCGGCCAGGACGATCTGGAGGCCGGCGGCCTGCTCGGCGTACGGGGCCGCCTCCCGGCTCGACCCCTTGCCCCGCCGCTTCCCCGCCACGCTGGCCACGAAGCCCCGGTCCAGCAGGGCCCGGTGGCCGATGGGGCGCTCGCCGCCGGTCTCGAGGCCGACGTAGGGGTATTCGCCCAGCTTCTCGTCGTAGTAGTAGCAGACCCAGCCGGGCGTGATCTCGTCGGTGCTGATGTCGTCCCGGAGGGGGATCGAGGGGTCCCAGTCCAGCTCCTCCCCCTCGAGCTGCCGGCGGATCAGCTCCGGGTCCTCGGTGAGGAAGAGGACCCGCCCCTGCACCCGGACGGTGGAAGGGCGCTTCCGGACGTCGCGTCGCATGAGCTTCTCGAGCATCTGGGCTCCGTGGGACGGGTGGCGGCTCTCGGCGCTGCGGAGGCGGTCGGGGGGAGCGGCCCGGCGGGCGGGAGCGCCCCCCGGATCCGGACCGCCTCTCCGGGGGCTCAATGTAGGACGCGCCGCCGGGTCGGGCGAACCCCTGGGGGGAGGGTCCTACAGCGTGGAGAGCAGCTCCAGCACCGGCTCGACGCGCCCGCCGGGCGCCACGACGTGGACGCCCTCCACCAGGTCCGAGAGGCCCTCCACCAGCCGCCGGGCGACGGCCCGCCCCTGCTCGGCCGCCGCCTCCGGCCCCTCCGCCTCGGATCGCTCCATGGCGTCCCGAATCTCGGACGGCACGTGGACCCCGGGCACCTCGTGGGCCAGGTACTCGGCCTCGCGGAGACCCGTGAGGGGCCACACGCCGGCCACGACCGGGATCCGGGTCCCCCGCTCCTCCAGCTCCTCCAGGAACTCGCCGATCATCCCCAGGTCGAAGACGGGCCCGGTCACGGCGAACTCCGCCCCGGCGTCGACCTTCCAGTACCAGCGCTCCAGCTCACGCTCCCGGTCGCCCGACCCGGGGTCCACCGAGACGCCCGCCACGAAGGAGGTCCGGCTCCCCAGCGGATGCCCCCCGACGTCGAGGCCGCGGTTGAGGCGCCCCACCAGGTTGGCGAGGCCGATGGCGTCCACGTCGAAGACGGCCGTGGACTCGGCGTACGGGCCCGTCTTCGGCGGATCCCCGGTCACCAGGAGGAGGTTCCGGACGCCCATGGCCTGGGCCCCCAGCAGGTCCGCCCCCATGGCCAGGAGGTTCCGGTCCCGGCAGGTGTACTCGGCCACCGCCTCCAGCTCCGCTTCCCGCTGGAGGAGGGACGCGGCCGCCACGACGTCCATGCGGACCGTGGCCCGGGGCGCGTCCGAGACGAGCGCCGCGTCCGCTCCCAGGGCCCGGAGCCGCCGTCCGGCCGCGAGGAAGTCGCCGGTGTCGGAGCCCCGGGGGGGCGGGAGCTCCGCGGTCAGGACCGTCTCGCCCGCCGCCAGCTTCCGACCCAGGTCCGACCGCTCGGCCAGGGGGATCGGTTCCCTGCCCGACTCCGCCTCCTCCCGGTCCTCCCGCCCGGCGGTCCGGCCCCGCACCTCGACGCGCCGCGGGGAGATGGCCCGGAGCTGGTCGGCCATCCGCCCCGTGTGCTCGGGCGTGGTCCCGCAGCATCCGCCCACGAGGCGGGCGCCGGCCTCCACCAGCTTCCGGGTGTAGCCGGCCATGTAGTCGGGCGACGCCAGGTACATCTTCCGCCCCTGCACCTCCCGGGGGAGCCCGGCGTTGGGCATGGCGGAGACGGGCAGCCCCGTGGCCCCGGCCATCTCGCGGATCGCCTCCACCATCCCCGCGGGCCCGACGCTGCAGTTCAGCCCCACCGCCTCCGCGCCCGTCTCCTCCAGCCGCCGGGCCACCTCCGCGGGCCGGTCGCCGTAGCTGGTCTCGCCGTCCGGCTGCACGGTGGCCTGGGCCAGCACCGGGAGGTCGGCGGCCTCGCGGCAGCCGGCGACGGCCTCGCACAGCTCGTTCAGGTCGCTGAAGGTCTCGCACACCAGGAGATCGGCCCCGCCCTCGGCCAGGGCCGCCGCCTGCTCGCGGAAGGCGGCGCGGGCCTCGTCGCGGGCGGTGGGGCCGTAGGGCTCGAGGCGGACGCCCAGGGGGCCGAGGCTGCCGGCCACGAAGAGGTCGTCCCCGGCCACCTCCCGGGCCAGGGCGGCCGCCGACCGCGCGATCTCCGCGGCCTCCTCCTCGAGCCCGTACGCCTGGAGCTGGTAGCGGTTGGCCCCGAAGGAGTTGGTCTCCAGCACCCGGGCCCCGGCCTCCCCGTAGGACCGGTGGACCTCCCGGATCATCTCGGGCTCGGTCCGGGAGAGGTCGTCGTAGCAACGGTTGATGAAGACACCGCGCCGGTAGAGCTCGGTGCCCATCGCCCCGTCGAAGAGGAGCACCTCTCCCTGGCGCAGGGCCTCTCGGAAGTCGGGCATCCGGTCGTGCTCCCCCTTTCCGGTGGTCCGGGCCTTGCGCCTGCCATGGGGACGCGTCCGGGCGGGGCGGCCGCCCCGCGGAGCCGAGCGGCCCGCGGAGCCCGGCCCCGCCCTGCCACGACCCGGAACCGGCGTCAGCCATGGAATCCAGCCAGAGCTCCAGGACGGTGCTGGTCGCCGGCGGCACGGGCTTCCTCGGCGCCGCCTTCGTCCGCGCGCTCGCCGACCGCGGCCACCGGCCCGTCGTACTTTCCCGCAGCCCGGAGAAAGTTTCCTCCCGCTTCCCGGGGCGCGAGGTCGAGGCCCGGGCGGGCGACGTGACCCGGCCGCAGACCCTGCGCGAGCCGCTGGAGGGGGTGGAGGTCGTCGTCCAGTCGGTGCAGTTCCCCGGCTTCCCGGTGGAGGATCCCGCCCGCGGCCGGACCTTCCGCGAGGTGGACGGCCGGGGCACCGCGAACATGGCCGAGGCGGCGTCACGCGCCGGGGTGGACCGGCTGGTCTACCTGTCGGGCGTCGGCGTCGACGGGGGCGGCGAGCAGCCCTGGTTCGAGGCCAAGCGGATGGCCGAGCGGGCCGTCCGGGAGGCCGAGCCCGACCACACCGTGATCCGCCCCTCCTGGGTCTACGGGCCCGAGGACGCCAGCCTGAACCTCTTCGCCCGCCTGGTCCGCTGGGTGCCGGGCGTCTTCCCGCAGCTCGGCGACGGCCGGCAGCGGATCAACCCGGTCTTCGTCCGGGACGTGGCCCGGGCGGTGGTGCTCTCGATCGAATCGGACGAGGCCCGGGGGGCCACCTTCGAGATCGGCGGCCCGGTGACCTACACGATGGACGGGGTCGTGCGGGCCGTGATGGACGCCCTGGGCCGCCGGAAGCCCATCGTTCACGTGCCCCTTGGACTGGCCCGGACCGGCGCGGCGGTGGCCGAGGTCCTGCCCGGGCGGCCGATGAGCCGGCAGGCCCTGGAGTTCGCCACCCAGGAGGCGGTGGCCGACCTGGAGGCGCTCCGCGAGCTGTTCCCGCGGCTCGAGCTGACGCCCCTCCCGGCGGCGCTGGAGCTCTACCGGGCCGGATGAGGGGACGAGGGGCGTGCCCACCCCGGTACGTGGGGCCCGCGGGCGCCCGGACTGGCGAAACCGCCGGACGGGGCCATATAATGGACCTGTTTGACCGGAGACCCTTCCCAACGAGCGGAGCTTTCGGGATATTGAAGGTCGGTTCCGGGCGGAGCGCCGTCGGGGATCGATCGTTGCAAGAAGGGGTGTTCACGCGGGCTTCGACACGGGCGGGCCTCCGCGTCCGCGCGTGCGGAGCCGGATCGTACACAGAAGGAGGGAGCAGATGAATCACGTACGCTCGTTTGTCCTCGCAGTCCTCGCCGGCGCGGCGCTGATGCTGGTGCCCCAGTCGGCCCACGCCCAGCAGGCCGTCACGGCCGACTTCGAAGGCGGAATCGCGGTGCCCTCCGGGGACCTGTCCGACTTCGTCGGCGTCGGGCCCGGATTCACCGTCGGCGTCAACTTCCGGGTCCACGACATGATCTCGATCCGGACCGAGGGCGGCGCCGACCTCTACAAGACCGAGACCTTCGCGGATCCGACCGGTAACCCCGACAGTCCGACTTTAGAGGGTCCGGACGTCACGCTCACCCGGCTCGACGTGGGGCTGATCTTCCACGCCGTGCAGCCCTCCATGGGTAGCGGATTCTGGGTGGACGCCGACGTGGGCGGCGGCTACCACATCATCACGACCGACAACTTCGAGTTCCAGGCCGGCGGATCCGATGTCGAGAACATCGACGTGTCCCAGGGCTACCTGGGCGCCAAGGCCGGCCTGACGCTCGGCTACCACTTCACCGACGCGGTCTCCGCCTTCGTGGGCGGCGACGCGTACCTCGTGCCCGGCGACGCCGAGGACCTCGCGGGCTTCGGGGAGCTAGACGGGAGCCTCGAGGCTCCGGAGACCATCTGGAGCTTCCCGGTCCAGGCGGGGCTGCGGCTGCACTTCCAGCCCTGATCGGCGACTCCGTCGCAGCG
>CAYVFM010000033.1:6900-13002 GCA_964450995.1 uncultured Gemmatimonadota bacterium
TCCAGGCGGGGCTGCGGCTGCACTTCCAGCCCTGATCGGCGACTCCGTCGCAGCGAGGAAGGGCGCGGCCGCCGGCCGCGCCCTTTCTTTTTGTGCCCGCGCGCGCCGCGGCGGTTGAGCCACGACGAGGCGGAAGCGGCGTCTGCGTCGGCGGGGCGGGGCGCGGAGGCCGGCGACGACGACGTCCGGACGGTCTTCCTCACCGGCGCCACCGGGCTGGTGGGCAGCCACGCGGCCGCCGCTTTTCGCGAGCGGGGCTGGCGGGTCCGGGCCCTGGCCCGACCCGCCAGCGACGTCCGCTTCCTCGAGGAGCTGGGCGCCACGGTGGTGCTGGGCGACGTGACCGAGCCGGCGACGCTCTCCGGCGCCGCCGAGAGCTGCGAGGTCGTGGTCCACGCCGCCGCCTTCCTCGGGGGGTCGGCCCCCTGGGAGCGCTTCCGGGCGGTGAACGTCGAGGGCGTCCGGCACGTCCTCGCGGAGGCGGTTCGGGCCGGCTGCCGACGCTTCGTGCACGTCTCCTCGGTGGCCGTCTACGGCGACCCGTCGGATCTTTCCCGACCCATCGACGAGACGACCCCCCTGGAAGCCCCCCTGGGACCGCGGGACCACTACGAGCGGTCCAAGCGGATGGCCGAGGCCGTCGTCCGGCGGGCTGCCGAGGGGATGGTCTCCTGGTCGATCCTGCGGCCCGTGGTGGTCACCGGGGAGCGGGACCGGCACTTCGCCCCGCGGGTGGCGGCGCTGGCCGACCGGCGGATCCTCCCCACCGTGGGACGGGGCGACAACCCGCTCCCGGTGGTCTACGCCGGCGACGTGGCGGAGGCCTGCCGGCTGGCCGCCACGCGGGAGGAGGCCCACGGACGGGTCTACAACGTGGCCGAGGAAGGGGGACCGACCCAGCGCGAGCTCCTGGAGGAGGCGGCACCCGCCGGCACCGCGTTCGTCCCGCTCCCCCGCGGCGGGGTGGAGGCGCTGGCCAGGGCGGCGGATCGGATCGCCGCCCTGGCCCCGGACGGCCCTTCCCGGGTCTGGAACGCCCGCCGCGTGGCCTTCCTCGGCCGCCCGGATCCCTTCGACGCGGCGCGGCTCCGCCGGGAGCTGGGGTGGCGCCCCGAGGTCGGGGCCCGCGAGGGGTGGCGCCGGGCCCTGCGCCGGCCCCGCCCCGGTGCCGGCCCCCGGTAGCCGGTCCGACCCGGACATCCCTTGGCCCTGGCGTCTTCCTTGCGTAGCTTGGATGGCCTGCGAGGCGGGGCGGCGGCCGAGCCGGACGGGTCGGAACGACCGCCCGTGACGCTCGACGCACCCGGCGCGTCGTTTCGACGGGAAGCGCCTTTCGACTCGGAAGACGAACGAAGCAGCAAGGGGGAAGCATGAGGAACATCATCGGTCGACGGCTGACGGGCGCCCTCGCGCTCTTCCTGGCGGTCGCGCTGGTCGGCTGCGCGGGCAAGGTCGACCAGGAGACCTTCGACGAGGAGATCGCCGACATCCGGTCGACGCTGGACGACCACGACAGCCGGATCAGCGACAACGCGTCCGCCATCCAGGACCTCGAGGGCCGGGTCAGCGACCTCGAGAGCGACCTGCAGGACCTGCGGAACAACTTCCAGGCCCGCATCACCGAGCTCGAGGAGGGCCTGAAGTTCGCCATGCCGGTCCACTTCGAGTTCGACGCGGCCCAGATCCGGTCGGTGGACCGTCCGCTCCTGGACCGGTTCGCCTCGGTGGTGAAGAACCACTACTCCGGCGCCACCCTCACCGTCGAGGGCTTCGCCGATCCGGCGGGCTCCGACGCCTACAACGACCGGCTCTCCCTGGAGCGGGCGAAGGCCGTCAAGCAGTACCTCGTGAGCAACGGCGGCCTGAGCGGCGACATGATCCGCACGGTGGGCTACGGCGAGACCGACGACCGGCTCGTCAGCCAGGAGCAGGGCCCGGGTCAGCAGGGCCTGGAGAACCGGCGGGTCACCTTCGTGATCGAGTGGGGCGGCCAGGGCGGAATGTGACCGGCCGCGCCCGGGGCCGCCCCTGCGGGCGGCCGGCGACGACAGGGCCCCCGGGGCGAACCGGGGGCCCTTCGCTTTTCGGGGGGGCCGGAGACGGCCGCCCCCCCACACGGCCGGGAGGAGCGCCGTGAGCGACGGGAAAACGGTGGAGATCGAGGCCTTCGAGGCGCTGGAGGTCCGCGTCGGCACGGTGGTCGAGGCCCGGGACTTCCCGTCGGCGCGCCAGCCCCTGGTGCGCCTGCGCCTCGACTTCGGCGGGGAGACCGGGGTGCTGCGGTCCGCCGCCCGGCTCGAGCCGCGCTACGGGCTCGAGGAGCTGGAGGGTCGGCAGGTGCTGGCCGTCGTCAACCTCCCGCCGCGGCGCATCGCCGACTTCACCTCCGAGTGCCTGACCCTGGGCGTGCCGGACGAGGAGGGCGAGCCGATCCTGGTGGTCCCGGAGCGTCCCGTCCCGGACGGCGGGAGGCTGTATTGAGCCGGGAGGAGCTCCGGGCGCGCCAGGAGGAAGCCGGGGGGCGGACCGGCGAGCTCCACGGTCGCGAGGGGCCCCTCGACTTCGGCGACGCCGCGGAGGAGCACCGGCGGCTCGGGGAGACGGCCGCCGCGGTGGACGACGCCGACCGGCGCCTGCTCGAGATCCGCGGCGGCGCGGCGCTGGAGCACTTCGGCGGCCTGGTGACCAACCACCTCGAGGGGGCCCGCCCCGGCGAAGGGGTCTACGCCTTCATGCTCACGGCGCAGGGGCGGCCGGTCACCGACCTCCGGGCCCTCTGCCTGGAGCCCGAGGAAGGGGACGATCGGATCCTGGTCGACCTGCCCGGCCCCTGCGGGGACGCGGCCCTCGAGCACCTCGGCCGCTACCTCCCGCCCCGGCTCGCCCGGCGCGAGGAGCGTGACGACCTGGTCCGGCTGGGCCTCACGGGCCCCGCCGCGGAGGAGGCCCTCGCTGAGGCACGACCCGATCCCGCCGATCTCCCGCCGACCCCTCTGGCGCACCGGCCGCTGACGCTGCCGGACCTGCCGGATCCCGTCCGGGCGGTCCGCCGGGAAGCCGTGGAGGGGGGCGGGGTGGACCTCTACGTCCCGGCCGACCGCGCCGCCGGGGTCTGGTCGGCCCTGGCCTCGGCGGCCGGGGAAGCCGGCGGCGGACCTGCCGGCCTCTCGGCCCGGGAGGCAGCGCGGGTCGAGAGGGGCGAGCCCGCGGGAGGGCGCGAGATCACCGGGGAGGTCCTCCCCCAGGAGACGGGCCAGGAGGACCGGGCCATCAGCTACGAGAAAGGCTGCTACACCGGCCAGGAGGTGGTGGCGAAGATCCACTACCGGGGCCGCGTGAACCGGCACCTGCGGGGCCTCCGCCTGCCGGGGGACGGGCAGCCGCCGGCGGCCGGGACGGAGCTCCACCACGACGGTCGCTCCCGGGGGTGGATCACCACCGCCGTCCGGTCCCCCCGGCTCGGGGCCGTCGCCCTGGGCTACCTCCACCGGTCGGTCGAGCCTGGGGACCGGGTCGCCCCCGGCCCCGACGCGGACGCCGACGCCGAGGTCGTGGAGCTGCCCTTCCCGGGAGCCTCTCCCTTTACGTCAACGTAAAGCGGGCCGGGGGCGGGCACGGCCCGCGGTTGAACTGGTCGGTCCCGACCTCTATGTTGCCCGCGCCGGCGCCCCCCCGCGCCCGGCCGACGCCCGCCCCGGCCCCCGCCGGGCGCCGGCGGACGAAGCCGACCACGGCACCGCGAGGGCCCATGGGCACCCTGACCCGAGACGAGCTCCGCGAGCTGTACCGCGCCCTCCTCCTCACCCGCGCGGTGGAGGAGGAGCTGGAGCGGCTGGTGAAGCAGGGGGAGGTCGTCGGCAACCTCTACCGGAGCCTCGGCCAGGAAGCCACGGCCGTGGGCAGCGCCTTCGCCCTCGAGGAAGGCGACTGGGTCTGTCCCGCCATCCGGGACCTGGGCGCGCTCTTCGCCCGGGGCCTCGACCCCGAGGAGATGTTCCTCCAGTACATGGCGAAGGGCCCCTCGCTCACGGGCGGCCGGGACACGACCACGCACTTCGTCCTCCCGGAGCTCGGGATCCTGGGCCCCATCAGCCCCATGGGCACCGCCATCCCGGTGATGGCCGGCATGGCCCGGGCCTTCCGGGTGGCCGGCTCGGACCGGGTCTGCCTCACCTACCAGAGCGAGGGGGGGAGCCGGGCCGGGGTCTTCCACGAGGGGACGAACATGGCCGCGGTGCAGGAGGCCCCCCTGGTGCTGGTGCTCGAGCACAACCGCTGGGCGTACTCCACCCCCAGCGAGAAGGAGGGGGCGGTGGAGTCGTGGGCGGACGTCGCCGGGGCCTACGACCTGCCCCTCCGGCACGTGGACGGCAACGACGTGCTCGAGGTCTACGACGCCACCGTCGAGGCGGTGGACCGGGCCCGGGCCGGCGGCGGGGCCTCGATGATCGTGGCCGAGACCTACCGGATGCTCGGCCACGCCCAGCACGACGGCCAGCCCTACGTGCACGAGGAAGAGCTGGAGGCCTGGCGCGAGCGGGATCCCGTCGACCGCTTCGAGGACTACCTGGTGGAATACGGCTTCGAATCGGAGAGCGGGCTGGAGGAGGTCCGCGATGCCGTCCGGGAGCGGGTCGAGGAGGCCGCCGCCTCGGCCCGGGAGGCGCCGCGCCCCCGGCCCGCCGAGGCCCGGGCCGACGTCTACGGGGAGGACGGCGGCGGCGAGGCCGACGCCGCCGTCCCGTGGACCCGCCGGGAGGTGGTGGGCTACGCGGACCTGCCCGCGGGCGTCGAGGGCTGGGACGGACCCGGGGCGGGGGACGATGCGGCCGAGACAGGGGGAGACGATGGCTGAGGGGGACGGCGGGGGCGGCGGGGAGATCACCTACCTGGAGGCGATCCGCCAGGCGCTCTGGGAGGAGATGAAGACGGACGAGTCGGTCTTCCTCCTCGGCGAGGACATCGGCGCCTACGGCGGGGCCTTCAAGATCACCGAGGGCTTCCTGGAGGAGTTCGGCGAGGAGCGCGTGGTGGACACGCCCATCAGCGAGGCGGCCATCGTGGGCGCCTCCATCGGGGCGGCCCAGATGGGCTTCCGGCCGGTGGCGGAGATGCAGTTCATCGACTTCATCTCCCCCGCCTTCGACATGATCGTCAACTTCGCCGCGAAGCTCCGCTACCGGACCGGCCAGGGGGCGCCGATCGTGATCCGCGGGCCCAGCGGGGGCGGCGCCCGGGCAGGCCCCTTCCACTCCCAGAACGTGGAGTCCTACTTCGCGAACGTGCCGGGCCTGAAGATGGTCGCGCCGGCCACGGTCCGGGACGCCAAGGGGCTCCTGCGGGCCGCCATCCGGGACCCGGACCCGGTCCTGTACTTCGAGCACAAGCTCCTCTACCGCCGGCTGAAGGAGGAGCTGCCGGCCGACGAGGAGATCGAGGTGCCGCTGGGGGAGGCACGGATCCACAGGGAGGGGTCGGACCTGAGCGTGATCACCTACGGGGCCATGGTCCACCGGGCCGCCGAGGCGGCCGAGACGCTGGCCGGCGAGGACGGCGCGGAGGTCGAGATCCTCGACCTCCGGAGCCTCCGCCCCCTGGACACGGAGGCCGTGGCCGCCACCGTGCGGAAGACCGGGCGGGCGCTCCTCCTCCACGAGGCGCCGAAGTTCGGGGGGTTCGCCGGCGAGCTGGCCGCGGTGATCAACGAGGAGGCGTTCGAGTGGCTCGACGCCCCCGTCCGGCGCGTGGCCGCCCTGGACACGCCCGTGCCGTACTCGCCTCCGCTGGAGGACTACTACCTGCCGCAGCCGGAGGACGTGGTGACGGCGGCGCGCTGGCTGCTGGCCTACTGAGGCCCGGGGCCGGCGCCGGGACGCACGCCCGGGCCGGACGCCCGGGACGGCCGCCGGCATAGAGAGTGCAGACACAGGAGGCGGCCGGAGCGTCCGGACCGGCCCCGAACCGACGCCGGGGAGGGTCCCCGGCGCGCACGCGGCCCCGCCCCCGCGGGCGGGACCGCGTCGGAGACGCGCACCCCACGAGGATGCCGAGATGTCCAAAGTCGACGTCATCATGCCCCAGATGGGCGAGTCCATCGCCGAG
>CAYVFM010000034.1:0-12886 GCA_964450995.1 uncultured Gemmatimonadota bacterium
CCACGTCCCAGGGCTGGTTCTGGATGTCGACGCCCCGGACCGTGATGTCGGCCACCCCGGAGCCGGGCACGATGGAGGTACCGGAGAACTCGGCGAAGCCGGCGAGGACGTCCAGCATGTTGGCCTCGTCGTAGATCACCGAGATCCGCGGCTGGGCGCTCTGCTGCGCCTCCTGGTCGGCCGCCGTGACGCCCTGCTCCGTCTGGTCACCGGCGTCCGGCGCGCTCCCGTTCTCCGCCCGCTGGAGGTGCTGCGCCACCTCCTCGGAGAGGCCCGGCGACCCCGAGGCGGTGCTCCAGACCTGGAACTCGCTGTCGGGGTTGGAGAACACGATCCGCACGCGGCCCTCTCCCGAGCGGACCCGGTAGTCCGTGGGCCCGCTCAGCTCGAAGACCAGACGGACGACCTCGTCCCGGAACTGGCTAGTACGCAGGCCGACCACGCCGCCACGGCCGATCCCCTCGTAGACGTGCCGGGGGAGCGCGTGCTTCGCGCCCTCCAGGTCCACCACCAGGCGGACAGGTTCCTCCAGGAGGAAGTCCCGAACCTGTACGTCGCCGCCGGTCCGGATGCTGATCTCGGTCTGCTCGCCCTGGGGGGCGATCCGGACCTCGGCCACCTCCGCCTCGGGGGCGGGTGCGGCCAGGAGCGCCATCAGCAGGGGCAATACGGTTCGCGCGATCATCACGGGTTCTCCTCTTGCTCTTCCCTGGTGGCCTGGAGGACCTCCCGGCGCGGGCCGGACGCCCCCTGGACCGAGAAGACGACGGCATCACGGCGGATCTCGACGACCCGAAAGTTCCCGAGGCGCTCGCTGTCCCGGACGCGGTGCCGATCGCCGGTGGACCCGTCCCTCAGGATCGCCACGCTCCCGATCTCCGGCGCGTGGATGAGCCCCGCCAGCGACATGTCCTCGAAGCGGGGCCCGGTCCCGACGCCCAGCTGGGGCGGGCGGAACGGGTCGCGGCGCGCGCCGGTCGGATAGGTGAATACCTCCCGCCGATAGGTGACGTCCGCCGCCGTGTCGGCGACGGTCGTCGTGTCCACGGCCGCGGTATCCGCCGGCGAGTCTCCACCTTCCTGCTGCGCCTCCGCTGTGCCCGGCGCCAGCGCCAGGGCGAGCAGGACCGCCGGGAGGACGGACATCCGGACCGTCGTCGCAGGATCAGGTCGGGCCACCGGAATCCCCTCCCTGCTCCTGTTCGGCCTGCGCGGTGTCGGGGGCCAGCACGAAGGTCTCGAGGCCGAAGACGGCCCGGATCTGCGTCAGCTCGTCCTCTCCGTCGCCCCCGACACGCTCCAGCGACGAGACCTGGGGCCGCACCAGCCGTTCGAAGGACGCGACGTGGGCCAGGAAGCTGCCCACCGTGTGGTAGCCTCCCTCCACGGTCATGTCCCAGTGCTGGCGAAGGTAGTATCCCTCGGGCGTGGGCTCCGGACTGGCAGGCACCACGCTCACCATCTCCAGCCCCATCCCCTCGGTCCGGGCGGCCAGCGACTCGTAGATCTCCGTCGCCTCCGCCCGGTTCGGCACCAGCGCCTGCAGCGCCCCGAAGAGGCGCTCGGCCTCCTCGAGATCCGCCCGGGCCTGGTCCAGGTTCCCCGTCCGGGCCTCCGCGAGGTCGTTCTGGTGCTCCACCTGTGCGATGCGGTCCTCCAGCTCCGCGAGCTCGGTGGCCCGCGGCGAGTACACGTAGATGTAGAACGCCCCGGCGGCTGCCACGAGGAGCAGGATGCCCAGGAAGCGCTGCTGACTCCGCTGGTCGTCGGGCAGCAGGGCCATCAGGAGCCTCCCGTCGCCAGCGGGCGGCGCTCCACCGCCGAGGGCGGCGGCGTGCGGTAGCCCACGGAGAGCTCGAAGTCCTGGGTCACCATCCCCTCGGCGTCCCCCCGCTGGCTATTCTCGATTCGCACGTCGGAGACGAAGCTCGAGCCCTCGAGGGCGCGTACGAACTGCGTGATCACCAGGGGCGAGGTGGCCGCCCCCTCGATCCGGACCCGGAGGTCCGGCAGGCCGCTCTGACGGGTGATGCTCGTGAGCCAGGCCCGGTTCGGCAGAGCCTGGCTGACTTCGTCCATCAGGTGGGGCCAGGCGAACCGGTTCTGGTCCAGCTCCCGCACCAGCGCGATCCGCTCCTGGATGAGCTGGCGGCGGCTGGTGATGCTGTCGCTCAGGGTCCGAAGGTCGGCCAGCCGCGCCGAATCCGCCAGCGCCGACTCGAGCCGCTGATCGAGCCGCTCGGCCCGCTCGGACTGCTGGTACCAGAGGAAGCCGACCACCAGGGGCACGATCACCAGGAAGAGGACGAACGACCCGTGCCAGGGGTCGGACCGGAGCGTGTCCAGCCCGCCGATCTCGTCCAGGTCCGGCAGGGAGATCGACAGGCCCGACAGGGCGCCCCCGTCGCGCTTCTTCTTCCCGCCGCCCGGATGCAGGTTGACCTCGATCATTCGTGGTCCCCCGATCGCCGTCCGCTCACGCCGGCCGTCGAAGCGCCAGGCCCGCGGCCAGCATCAGCATCGGGCCCACGTCGTCCAGGTCCTCGTTCAGGGTGGCCATCACGTCGGGCTTCACCTGCACACCGTCCACCGCGCTGGCCACCTGCGACTCCAACCCCATCTGCTCGGCCAGGGCCCCGGGCAGGCCGGGGACGGCCACGCCGCCGCCGCACAGGAAGAGCCGGCTCATGCCCTCCTCCACGTCCTGGCTCTCCAGGAAGGCGGAGGCCCGCTCGACGCCCCGGGCCACCTCCTGAGCCCGCTCGGCCAGGAAGCCCGTGAGGTCGCCCTCGTCGCCCTCGCCCCGGAGCACGGCCTCGGCCTGCTCGCCCGTGAGACCCCGCTCGCGCTGGAGGTCCTGGGTCAGCCGACGGGTACCGAAGCTCAGGTCCCGGGTCAGCACCGGCACTCCGTGGTCCAGGATGTTCACCGTCGTGGAGTCGTGGCCGATGTTCACCAGCCCGCAGATCCCCTGCATGGCGTCGGGATAGTTCGCCTGCAGGGCGTTGTAGAGGGCGAAGGCGTCCACGTCCACGACCTTCGGCTCCAGCCCGGCCTCCCGGACCAGGGCGATCTTGTTGTCCACCAGCTCCCGCTTGGCGGCCACCAGGAGCACCTTCATCTGGAGCCCCTCGCCCTCCGGGTCGGTGATCTGGAAGTCGAGCTGCACGTTCTCCATGTCGAAGGGCACGTGCTGCTCGGCCTCCCAGCGGATCACCTCGCGGGCGTCGGAGGCGTCCATCCGGTCCATCCGGATGAGCTTGATGATCACGTCCCGACCGCCCACCGAGATCACCAGGTGTTCGGTCTCGAGCTCGACTTCGGCGAAGAGGTCCCGGATCGTGTCGGCCACCAGGCCGGGATCCACGACTTCACCTTCCACGATGGCCGAGCCGGGCAACGGCCGCAGGGCCGCCTGCTCGAGCTGGGGCTCGTCCTTGCCGTGGTCCACGACCGCGAGCTTGAGGACACCGCTGCCGATGTCCAGGCCCACGGACCGCTTCGCGCGGCCTAGGCCGAAGAGAGGCATAGGGATGGCCGCCGCTGATAAGATTCAGCGCGGAAAATGGGCAGGACGACCCCATGGTACCCCGCCGGGGAGGGGCTGTCAAACCCTTCCACCGAACCCGTACGTACGTGACAGATCGTCGCCAGCATCAGAAGCCCTCCGACCAGGTGTGGTCCTTCGCCACCAGCGAGGCGCCGCCCTGGCCGGCTTTCTGCACCTCGCAGGAGTCGTACTGGATGGTGAAGGTGCCGTTGCCCAGGTCCACCTCCCCCGTCGCCACCGACTCGGAGGGGTCCAGCGACTCGTTGAGGCCGGTGATGAGCGTGCCGGTGATGGTCTGGTTGCCGTCGCTGATGATCCGGCCGCCCACCAGGATCGTCCCGTTCCACTCGAAGCTGCCGTTCATCTCCAGGTTGCCCCGGACGACGAGCGTGCCCCGGCCGTCGTCGTTGCCGTCGACGCTGAAGGTCTGCTGGTCCTGACTCTGGGTTTCCTGGTCCGGGTACTGGTCGGCGTAGATCACCGGGTACTCGGTGGAGGGGATGCTGTCGTAGTTGGGCCACATCCCGGAGCTGGGCGAACTGCTGTTGTTCACGTGCGTGAAGTTCATCTCCCGCCCCTCGATGACGTCCCGCCAGTCCCACTCCAGCCCGCTGAACGGGTCGGAGTCCTCCTGGACCTCGGGGTCGCCGGACGTGATGGACTCGTCCACGCCGTCGGCGCCGCCGGGGGGCACGTAGAGGCCGGCGCTGTCATCGCCGCCGCAGGCGTCGGTGCCGTCGATCTCGCCCGAGCTGCCGTTCTTGTTGAGCCCGGTGCCCGAGACCATGGCCCCGGGGCTGGTGGACATGAAGGGATCCAGCACCGCCAGGACGCTCACCTCGCGGTCCGCCCGCCCCCCCCCGGCGACGTCCACCCGGCCGACGGAGGCGATCCGGTAGACGGACTGACCGCTCGTCCCGGTCTCGGACATGCGGGCGGCCGATACGGTGGCCGTGCCGTCGCTGAAGGTGTAGGTCTGGGGAGCGCTCGGCGCCCCCGAGGTGGTGGCCAGGTACTGGTGGAGGCCCGCCTCGGCCACGTAGAAGGCGTCCACCGAGGTGCCGTAGGCCCCGGAGGTGGCCCGCTCGGCGTCGGAGAGGAGGAAGCCGCCGGTGGCCAGCGCCGTGAGCCCGATGATGGCCAGCAGGGCCACCAGCAGGGCGTAGCCCGCCTCTTCGGGGACCGCCTTCTCGTCGTGGGGCGCTTCTCGGTTTTCGGGGGACATCAGAACACCTCGCTCCAGGTGAAGGCCCGCTCGACCAGCACGCCGGCGGCCCGGCTGGCCTTCCAGATCTCGCAGGCGTCGTAGCCGAAAGTCATGTTGCCGTTGCCCAGGTCCGTGTCGTCGACCGTCTCGGGCGGGTCCAGCGTCGCATTCAGGCCCGTCACCACGCTGCCGGCGATGTGCTGGCGGCCGTCGCTGATGATGGCCCCGCCCACCAGGATCAGCCCGTCCCAGCGGAAGCTTCCGTTCATTTCGAGGTCCCCCCGCACCACCAGCAGGCCCCGGCCGTCGTCGCTGCCGCCGACGGCGTAGCCGCCCGGGTCGTCGGCGTAGATGACCGGATAGTCGTCGGCGTCGAGCGACGAGAAGTTCGGCCACCCGTCACGGGGCACGTTGTAGTCGGGGATCAGCCGTCTCCCGTCCACCACCGCCTGCCAGTCCAGCCCCAGGGGGGCCAGCGGGTCGGACAGCTCCTCGATCGGCGGATCCCCCTCGGGCACGGTCGACGGCACGGAGGAGTAGCCGGGCTGGCCGTCGTCCTTCACGTAGAGACCCGGTCCGGTGGGACGGCCGCCCACGCGGCAGTCGTTCGGGTTCGACGCGTCGTCCCCGTCGATGGTGCCGGAGGAGCCGTTCTTGATGACCCCGGCCCCGGAGATCAGCGTGCCCGGCGCGTTCGCCACCAGGGGATCGAGCACCGCCAGGCGGGTGACGCGCCGGGTCGCTCCGCCGTCCGCCCGTCCCTCGGCCTCCACGAGGTAGATCTCCCGGTCGTCGCCGTCGAAGGCCAGGGGCCGGGCCTCCACCCGGGCCTCGCCGCCGGCGAAGGCGTAGCTCCGGGTCGAGGAGGGCACGCCCCGGTGCTCGCCCAGGAAGCGGCTGAGCCCCGCCTGGGCGACGTAGAAGGCGTCCACCGACCGCTCGAAGGCGTCGGCGGTGCGCCGCTCCGCGTCGGACAGGTACCAGCCGCCCGCTGCCAGCACCGTGAGCCCGGTCAGGGCCACCAGCGCCGCCACCAGGGCGAAGCCTCGCTCGGAGCCTCTCGTCGCGTCGCGCACGGCGCCTCCTCAGTTCCGGAGCCGGAGCTCGTAGCTCAGGTCCCGGCTCACGTCGAAGCGCTGGCTGCCGGTGCCGGTGGCGGTGGCGTTCACCCGTATCGCCTCGAGCAGGGTCCCGTTGTTCGGGGGGTTGGGCCCGAACGGGCCCGCGCCGGGGCTCGTCTGGACGCCGGAGTCGGTGACGTACTCGAAGCCGGCCCCCTGCTCGAAGGGCGCCACCAGCTCCTGGCCGTTCCGCATCAGGGCCAGCCCGTTCGAGAAGCTCGACGGGGCGAAGCTGTAGGCCAGCCGCTGGTAGACCCGGATTGCCGCCCCCACGGCCGGCGTGCTGGCGAAGCCGGAGCTGCTCCAGTCCACGGTCCGGTAGTCGGAGACGCTGATGCCGCTGAGGCTCGGGTCCGGGGCCCCGTTGTTCACGCAGTCGGTGACCCTGGAGGTCACGGAGGTCTCCGCGCTGCCCCGGCCGTCGAAGTCCCGGTCGTAGGTGAAAGGCGCGTGGGCGGTGGCGGGGTCCTGGTAGGCCGTCCCCACGGTGCCCGTCAGGTTGGCCGCCGGCGATTCGTAGGCGTAGTAGGTCACCATGTCGGTCGCCACCCGACAGACCACGCCCCGATGGAGGTCGGAAAGCACGAGGGCCGAGTCGGCACCGGCGTACATCACGTCCTGCTGGGCCGCCATCCGGAGCTCCCGGGACACCAGGTCCGCCACGCCCCGGAGGCTCTGCTCGGCGTAGATCATCTCGTCGTGCTGGTTGTAGAACCGGTTCTGCTCCAGGAGCAGGTTCACCACGCCGGCCGCCAGGATGCCCGTGACCACCAGGGCCACCAGCAGCTCGATGAGGGTGAAGCCCGCCGTGCCCGCGGGGGGATGGCGGCTCGACGCGTCACACCGGAACCTCTTCGGATTCTCCATCTTCCTCACAGAGTCTTGGGCAGATGGACGCGGGTACGGAAGGTGGTGGAGCCGACGTTGCCGGCCCCGGCGACGATCACCTCGACCTCCTTCATGGATCCGCCGGCGGCGGTGACGTTCCGCGTGACCTGGTAGTCCCGGTCGCCGACGGTCACCGTGGTGTCCGAGGCCCCCGAGCCGATGTCGGCATAGGGCTGGCTCACCGTGATCTCCAGGACCTGCTGGCCCGCCATCGTCTGGTCGGTCCGGATGGCCGCCGAGCGGGTCTGTCCGGCCACGTACACGGCGATTCCGCCCACGGCCAGCAGGCCCACCGCCAGGAGGATCGCGGCGATGAGCGCCTCGACGAGCCCGAAGCCGGCCTCGCCGTCGTCGGCCGGGGCGCCCGGGGCGTCCCGGCCCCGGCGTGCCCGTCCCTCGCCGCCGATCCGTCCGTCGTCCGCCGCCGCGCCGCTCACGGGAGCGTCTCCACGCGCGTCCGGCCCAGCGGCGAGATCACGATCCGCCGGCCCGAGTCCAGGCGCTCCACCTCGATGGTGTCGGTGCCCACCGATCCGCCGGTGACGACCATCCCCCGCGAGTTGAAAGCCACGTGGTTCCCGCCCGTCCCCACGTCCAGGCGCGTCAGCGGCAGGTCGGAGGAGGCCGAGAACCGGCGGGTCAACAGGGTGTCGTCGGGGTTGGCGCCGACGTCCACGATGGCGTACGTCCGTGCGGCCTCGTCCGCGATCAGCCTGACCTCGCTCAGCCTCTGCACGGCGTAGCTCCGGGTGAGGGTGATGTCGCCGGCCACCGCGTTCGCCGCTCGCGTGGCGGTGCTAGCCTCGTTGAAGCCCTGCATGCCCTGGGCGCCGATCCCCAGCACGATGGAGAGGAGGATCAGCACCATCAGCACCTCGATCAGCGAGAAGCCCCCCTGTTCCGTCGTCCGGGGCGGACGCCTCCGGTCAGCTCTCTCCATCGTCTCGCGGCTCCTTCCGCATGATCGGCTCCCGACACCAGGCGCAAGATGCCGGCCGCCCCGTGGAGGGCGCAGCTCCGGGCTTTCCGGCCCTCCGACCCTACCCGTACGATGCATCGCCTGCACCCGGATGCAAACATTTCACAGCCCGAAGCGCTCGATCCGGACGCGTCCGATGAAGTTGCACACCACCCGGACGCCCCGGTCGCCGGCGTACAAATATAGGCTCCCGGGGGACGCCTGTCCCCTGGGGTTGTAGCGCATCCACCAGGGACGGAGCCGCGCGGAGTCCAGCGCCGTGGGGTCGTCGACCAGGTCGATCCGCCTCAGGGCCCGGCCGTCGCGGGTCCTCAGGTACAGGCGGCCGCCGGGCCGGAGGTCCAGCTTGACCACCTCGCGGCGGGTGATGGCCAGCATCCTCGCCAGGCCCATCGCGCCCCTCGCGCTCTCGGCGGCCCGGTCCAGGACCACGGCCCGGCGGTAGCTCTCCAGGCCCGCGGCGCCCAGGGCCCCGACGACCCCGAGGATCACGAGGACGACCAGGAGCTCCAGCAGGGTGAGCCCGGCTTCCGGGCCCGGATCGCGCGGGGACGGGAGCCGCCCGGACCGGGCCGGCCGGGACGGACGGTGGACGTTGGGTCGGACGCGGGCCACGGCGCACCTCCCGGGCTGGACCCGGCCGCCCGGGCGACGGCCGGCTCCGGCGCCCGCGGCGGGACGGAACGGACGGGGACAGGAGGGTGAGCCGGGCGCTCAACCTTCCCTCATCCATCCGGATCCTCCAGTCGGCGGAGCCGTCCCTCCCGGTAGAGGTAGGCCGGGCGATCCGGGAAGGCCCGCCGCAGCTCCTGGTTCCTCCCCCGGAGGTCCCGGGCGATCACGAACGGGGCCTCCAGCCAGGGGTCGTTCTCCGGGAGGTGCGGGACGTAGCTCGTCCAGCCGCTCCGGTCGTGCGCCAGCTCCTCCCGGCACCGACGGGGGAGCGAGGGGCGGTCCCGGGCCAGTCGCAGGGTGCCGTCGCCGTTGAGGCGGTCGGTGCGGACCACATCGCCGGCCTCCCGGGCGAGCGTCTCCAGGCCCTCGCGCAGGCGGTCGACGCTCCAGCCCTCCTCCCGGGCCCGACGGACGAGCCCGTCGAGCTCGCAGTGGTCCGTGGACCGGTAGGCCCGCTCCACCAACCCGGCCGGCGCGCCCAGGCCCCGGAGCCCCGCGATGAGCCGGCTGCCCCAGCTCACCGGGACGAAGATCAGGGCCCGGTCGAGCCCGGCCCGGCGGGCCTCCGCCCGGAGGTCCGTCTCGAAGGCGGCGCCGCCGGACGCGTGCACCCGGAAGCGTCCCGGGATTCCCACGACCGCACCGTAGAGCACGCAGAGGCCCAGGAGGCCGGCGGCCCACGACCGGGCCGAGACCGGTGCCAGCCCCGGCAAGGCCCGGATCTCCCGACCCGCCAGCCGGCGCCAGCCCTCCACCAGGGCCCGGCCGGTGAGCGGCAACAGCGGCGCCAGCCCGGCGTACAGAAAGCGGGGGCCCATCAGCGCGTCCCGGTGCCAGTAGAAAAAGTAGGCCGCCGGCACCGCGAGGAAGAGAAGCGTCAGCCGCCGATCCCAGCGGCGGTCCAGCCACCCGGCGGCCAGGGCGGCCCCGGCCGGGAGCAGGGCCGGCACGGGCCACTCGAAGAGGAAGAGGTTCAGCAGGGAGAGGTCCAGCAGCTCGTTGGCCAGCCCATCCAGCGGGGCGTGGGTCCCGCCCCAAGGGGTGGCGTGGAAGCCCAGGCCGTGGGCCGCCCCCCACAGCTCCAGGTAGCCGGGGCGGAAGGGATGGCCCGTGGTGGCCGCGTTGTAGGCCAGGAAGAGGCCCGCCGCGGCGAGCGCCGGCGCCAGGAAAGCGGCGGGCCGCCGCCAGCGGGCCGTCCCGCCGCCGCGCCACCAGTCCGCCACGAACGGGAGCGATCCGAGCCCCAGCGCCGCGGCCGTCAGGGGGCGGCACAGGAAGAGCGCCCCGAGCGCCGTCCCCGCGGCCGCCGGGGCCGCAACCCCGCCGTCGACCTCCTCCGCCCGGGCCAGGGCCCAGAGCAGGAGGCTGGCGAAGAAGAGCGCCGGCACGTGGCTCATGAAGCCGGCGCCCAGAAACCAGAAGAAGGGGGAGATCGCTGCCAGGCCCAGGGTGACCAGCCCGACGGTCCGGCCGTAGGCGAGATCGGCGAACCGGAACAGCAGGAGCGCCGAGCCCAGGGAGAGGGCCAGCGGCACCAGCCAGGGCGCGCCGGCCGCCACGCCGGCGGCCAGCAGGCCCGCGTGGCCCGGCGGGTACTGGGTGTACCAGCCCCCCTCGCCGACGATCACGTTGGTGGCGCTGAAGAAGGCCTCCCCAGGCGGGACCGGCGCCGCGGCCGCGCCGCCCGCGAAGATCCGGGCCTGGAAGAGCTGGACGGTGCCGTCCACCAGCCGCGGCGCGCCGCCGTAGACGCCGGCGGCGGCGAGCGCGAGGCCCGCGGCCACGAGCCCCGCCAGCGCTGCCACCGCCACCGACGACCCGACCCCCGCCGCCGCGGCCCGGTCCCGCAGACCACGGGCGGCCGCGACGATTCGGTCCATGGTCCCGGTCCGCGCCGTCAGCCACGCCGCCGGCACGAAGACGGCCAGCCCCAGGGCCCACTCCCCCGGCGGCACCAGGTCCCCCGCCCCCTCCAGCGGGCCGAAGATCCGCGGCAGGGGGAGCCAGGGGACGACCACCAGTAGCGCGCCCGCCACGCGGGCGATCGCCCGCGCGAGACCCCGGCGGCCCACGGGGCCTCAGCTCCCGAGCGGGACGTCGGTGGGCAGGACGCCCCAGGCGTCCCGCCACGGGTCCACCCGGCCCGCCTCCATGTCGGCGACGAAGCGGTCCAGCCGGTCGGTGACCACGGGGCGGCGCAGGTGGGGCGGCAGCCGCTCCCGCAGCCGCCGGGCGGCCCGCCCGGCCTCGTCGATTCGCCCGGCGTGCATCAGGGTGATGGGCAGGCGGGCCGCGATGGGCAGGGCCGCGGCGGGGACCTCGGTTCCCACCGGTCCGCCGGGCTCGTCCCATCCCGGGTACCGGGTCCCGAGGTAGGCCTCTAAGAGCTCCACGGCCTGCATGGGCGTGCCGCGGGCCTCGAGCCACGAGCCCGCCCGGACCATGAACTGGGTCCCGGTGCCGGCGGTCTTGTAGCGCACGTCGGTGCGGGCCGCGCGGAGCAGCAGCTCCACCGCCCGCTCGCGGTTCCCCGCGTCCCACTGGACCTGCGCCATGGTGTTGTACGTCTCCCACCAGGCCGGGAAGCGTTCGAGAGCCTCGTCCAGCACCTCCATCGCCCGCGCCTCGTCCCCGCGCTGGCTGTGCAGCCGCGCGAGCCGATGCTGGTAGCGGATCCGGCCGGGGCTGGCCTCCAGAGCCCGGTACAGCTCGCGCCGGGCCGCCTGGAAATCCCGCTCTGCCTCCGACCAGCGCCAGCGCGCCTGGTAGAGACGCGCCAGGCGAGCGTGGGGAGGGGAATGGTCGGGATGGCGGGCGATCTCCCCCTCGACGGCCGTCTTTCCTCGCCTGAAGAAGGCGTCGACGGAGTCCGGATTCACCTCCATGCGACCCGCCGCGACCAGGCTGGTCAGGCCGTCGAACTTGGCCACGTAGCGGCTCGTGATCTCGTGGGTGGTGGCCGTCCGGAACCGGAGCGCGCGGGTGAAGTGCCCGAAAGCTACCGACGGAGACGCGGCCGCCAGGCCCGCGCGTGCCTCCCGCGCGGCTCCCGCCACCTGGACGTGATACCACCCGAGACCGACGAAGAGAGCCGCCATCCCGCCGACGGCGGCCCAGCGTCCCGGGCCTGAAGCCCGGCCGGCGACCGTCGGATCGCTCTCCGTGCCGGTGACCTCGCCGCCTCCTTCCCCGGCGGGTCGCCGCTGCAGGCGACGGCTCTCCAGGAACGCCAGGATCACGAGCAGGACGTGGAAGGAGGCCAGGTCCTCGAACCAGAACTGGAGATGGACGAAGTAGGCCACGACGGCGGCGGCCAGCCAGAGGAGGGCCGGAGCGTCGCCCGCGCGCCGGAGCGCCGCCAGGGCCGCCCGGAAGGCGGCGGCCCAGAACGCGAGGTAACCCGCGAGGCCCACGATCCCGCCGCCGACGAGGGCTCCGAACAGCACGTTGTGGACGCGATCCTGGTGCACGGCCCCGGCGGCCAGGTAGTCCTCCGCCCGGAATCGACGGTCGAACACCAGGTCGAAGGTCTCGGGTCCCACGCCCAGGACAGGGTGTGCCGTGAACCCGTCCCAGGCCGCCCGCCAGAGGTGGGTTCGGGAGGTGAGGGCCTCCGTCCCGACGTCCACGAGCCGGCCCGCGGCCGGGAGCACCGTCTCGCCCAGGACGAACAGGCCGACGGTCGCGCCGACGAGCGCGACGAGCGCCCGGCCGGCCGCGCTCCGGACCTCCGATCCGCGTTCGGCGAAGAGGACGGCCCAGGCCGCGAGCAGGACCGCCGAGGCGATCGCCGCCGCCAGGACCGAGCGGGTCCCGGTGAGGACCACGACCCACGCGTCGAGCGCCGCCACCGCGCCCCAGGCCAGGCGCTCCAGCCTCCCGGACGCCGTCGTCGCCAGGTACCCCGCGACGGCCGCCCCCAGGAGCATGTAGATCGCGAGCGGTCCCTCGAGGCCGAGGGTCCCGACCACGCGGCTCGCCCCCCAGCCCACCAGGGCCACCCCGAAGTGCTCCCCGTAGGCCTGCACCAGCGACCAGACGGCCACCGCGAGACCCGCCAGCGCCACGAGCTTGAGGAAGGAGACCCAGGATTCCTCGTCGAGGACGACGCGCAGGACGAGATAGAACAGGACGTATCCGACCCAGGCTACCGCGCCGTCCATCCGGATCATGCCGCCCAGCAGACCCTCCGCCGGCGCTGCCCCGGCGAGCGCCGCCAGCACGACGGTGGCAGTGCAGACCACCAGCCCCAGCCCCACCCGCTCCCGTTTCCACGCCCCCTCCCCGGGCGACCACTTCCCCCGTGCCCAGGCCAGCGCGATCAGCAGCGCAGCCGCGGCGACGAGGGTCCGGAAGTAGACGGCGCGGGGGACGACCGAGGGATACAGGACGCCCGGCAGGTAGACGAAGGGCGCCGCCGTGACGGCGGCGAGGAGGACCGGCAGGATCCGGCTCCGGGAGGAGCC
>CAYVFM010000035.1:0-12717 GCA_964450995.1 uncultured Gemmatimonadota bacterium
CCGTGGAAGTGGATCGTGTGCGGGTGCGAGCCCGCGTTGCTGAAGTGGACCCGGATCACGTCGCCGGCGTCGCACCGGATCGTGGGCCCCGGCACCCGGCCGTTGTAGGTCCAGGCGGGGAACCACACCCCCGGGGCCACCTCGATCTGCCGATCCAGAGCCACGAACTCGTACTCCCGCACCGTCCGGCCGGAGGCGTCCCGGCTCACCTCGCCCCGGTCGAAATCGGTGAGGAACGCCATCGGGTCGAAGCCGTCGCCCGGCTTCCCGCCCTCGTACGCCCCCATCCGCATCTGACCCATGCGGGAGGGGTCGTGGAGGACCTCCCCGTCGGCGGGGGGCTCGACGGCGGCGGCGGGGGCCTGCCCGTCGGGCGGCTCGACCCCGGCCGACTGGAGGGCGGCGGCGGCCCCTCCGCCCGAGGCCAGCCGCAGGACGGCCGTGCCCGAGAGGCCGGCCACGCCGGCCGCCCCGAGCTTCAGCCAGTCCCGGCGGCTCATCTTCTTCGGTTCCATGGCGTCGAGTCTGCTCTATTTTTTAGTGTTCACTAATTTTCCGAGGTCCATCGTATTCCCGTCCGCTGGCGGCGTCAAGCCCCGGTTTCCGGCGCGTCGGCGTCGAAGATAGCTTTCTCTCCGCCGAGACGAACATACGGGAGGTGGCTCCATCGCCGATCAGCCCTGGTGCCTGCCCCGGGCGTCGCCCGCCGCCGCGCCCGAGCGGATGGACGCGCCGGATCCCGACCCGGTGTTGCTGCGGCGGGCGCTGGACGGCCTCCACCGCGTCCACCGGCTCACCGGCGGCGTGGGGCTCGCCGCCCGGCCCCTCGACCGCGCCGCCCGGGATCGACCCGGCCCCCTGCGGCTCCTGGACGTGGGCACCGGCGGGGGACGGCTCGCCGCGGCGGTCGCTCGTCGGGTCGCCGACGGCCGCGCCGTCCGGGCGGTGCTCGGGGACCTCCATCCCCGCACCCTGGCCGTCGCCCGGGAGCGGGCCGACGGGACCGGCCCCGGCGGGCCGGACACCCGGTTCGTCCGGCTCTCGGGGGACGCCCTCCCCTTCCCGGCCGACAGCTTCGACCTCGCCCTCTGCGCCACCACCCTCCACCACCTGGAGCGGGAAGAAGCGCTCGCCTGCCTGCGGGAGCTGGACCGCGTCGCCGGCGGCCGGTGGGTCGTGACCGACCTGCGGCGCGGGTGGGCGGCGCTGGCCGCCGTCCGCCTCCTGGCGGCGACCCTCTGGCGCCGGAACCCGTTCCCGCGCCACGACGGGCCCGTCTCGGTGCGTCGCGCCTTCACGGCGGCCGAGCTGACGTCGATGCTGGCCGAGGCGGGCCTCGGGGAGGCGCGGGTCGACCGCCGGGGCCCGGTCCGCCTGCGGGCGGTGGGCGGGGGCGTGCCGTGAGCGGCTCCCGCCGCGACGCGGACGTCCTGGTGGTGGGCGCCGGTCCCGCCGGCGCCTCCGTCGCCCGGCGCCTGGCGCTGGCGGGGGTCGACGTGCACCTCCTGGACGCGTCCTCCTTCCCCCGATCCAAGCCCTGCGGCGACTGCCTGAGCCCCGGGGCCACGCCGCTCCTGGAGGAGCTGGGCGTGCTCGACCGGGTCGAGCGCCGGGGGACGGGACGCCTGGCGGGCTGGCGGATCCGGACACCCGGCGGCGTCTGGTTCGGCGGGCGGTTCGGGACGGACGGCGACGGCGGGGCGCCGCCCCGGGGGCTCTCCCTCCCGCGGCGGGAGCTGGACGACGCCCTGGCCGCGGCGGCCGTGGAGGCCGGGGCCCGCCTCCGCGAGCGCGTCCGGGTCTACGGGCTCCTCCGGGAGGGCGGCCGGATCGCCGGGGTCCGGGCCCGGGACGCCGGCGGCGAGCCGGTCGAGCTTCGGGCCCGGGTGGTGGTGGGCGCCGACGGGCTCCGGTCGACGGTGGCCCGGCGGATCGAGGGCGTCCGGCGGGGGCCCCGGCACCGGCTCGCCGTGGTGGGACGGTTCGCCGGCGTGTCGCCGCCGGCACCCGGGAGCGGCGCGAGCGGGCGGTCCGCCTTCGGCGAGATGCGGCTCTCCCGCGAGGGGATGCTCGGGATGGCCCCCACCGGGCGGGAGCGGTGGAACGTCACGCTGGTGCTGCCCCGGGAGCGGGCGCCGGCCCTCGCCCCCGACCCGTCGCCCCTCTTCAGTCGCCGGCTCGAGGCTTACGGCGTGGCGGACCGCTTCCTGTCAGCCCGGGGGATCGGCGAGCTGGAGGTCACCGGCCCCTTCGAGTCGACGCCCCGACGCCTCTCGGCGCCCGGCGCGCTCCTGGCGGGCGACGCCGCCGGCTACTTCGACCCGCTCACCGGGCAGGGCGTCCACCGGGCGCTGGCCACCGGCCGCTCGGCCGCGGCCGCGGCCCGGGCGATCCTGCGGGCGGACGGTCCCGCCGCAGCGGCGGCCGTCCGCCGCCGGCACGAGGCCCGCCTGCGCCGCCTGCTCGAGCCCGGGCGGCGGGTCCAGCGGCTGGTGGACGAGGTGGTCGTCCGGCCGGGCGTCATCGAGGCCGCGGGCCGCCTCCTGGCCGCCCGGCCCGGGCTGGCCGCCCTCCTGCTGGACGTCACCGGCGACCGGCTGCCCGCCTCCGCCCTGGCCGACCCCCGGCGCCTGGCCCGCGCCTGGTCCGCGAGGCCGGCTTCGCCGCGCCGGCCCGGCTGATAGGTTGAGAATCAGACCTCACGATCCCGCCCTGGAGGAGCGATGCACACCCGCAACGAGACCGTCGTCGCCGCGCCGCCGGACCTCTGCCTGGAGGCGGCCCGGGACGTGGAGCGCTGGCCGGAGATCCTCCCCCACTACCGCGACGTCCGTTTCACTCGTCGGGAGGGACCGGGACGGGGACGGGTGGTGATGTCGGCCTTCCGGCACTTCGGCCCGCTGCCCTGGCCCACCTGGTGGGCCTCCGAGATGGCCACCGACGAGGAGGCCCGGGAGGTGCGCTACCGGCACGTGGACGGCATCACCACGGGGATGGACGTGCTCTGGGAGATCCGGTCGCTGGAGGAGGAGCCGGGGATGTCGACCGGCGAGCCTCCCCGCACCCGCATCGTCGTCCTCCACGATTGGGACGGGCCGGGCTGGCCCCTCATCGGCGGATTCGCCGCCCGGCGCGTCATCGGGCCCCACTTCGTGAAGGTGGTGGCCGACCGGACGCTGGCCGGGATCCGGCGGGAAGTGGAGGCGCGCTGGAGCCGCTCGCCGGACAACCCGGACGCCGTCGACCGGGACGGGGTCGCGTGACCCGGCCGGCCGGACCGTGAGCGGACCGAGGCGGGTGGCCGTCACCGGCCTGGGTCCGATCACCCCCGTCGGCGAGGGCGCCGACGGCCTCCGGGAGGGCCTGCGCCGGGCCGAATCGGCCGTGGGGCCGGTGACCCGCTTCGACGCCTCGTCCTTCCGGACCCGCGTGGCGGCCGAGCTGGACGGCTTCGACCGGCACGAGCGCCTGGGCCGGAAGCAGGCCCGGCGGGTGGATCGCTTCGGGGCCCTGAGCCTGGAGGCCGCCCGGCTCGCCCTGGAGGACGGCGGCCTCGACCCCTCGACGCTCGACGGCGACCGGGTGGGCGTTCAGATGGGCTCGGCCCTGGGCGGGGTCGGCTACGCCGAGCAGCAGCACCGGGCGTTCATGGAGGAGGGGGTGCGGGGGGTCGATCCCCTGCTGGCGCTGGCCGTCTTCGGCGGGGCGGCCAGCTGCAACGTGGCCATCCGGTTCGGCTTCACCGGCCCCAACTCCACCAACGCCATGAGCTGCGCCTCCGGCGCCATCGGGGTGGGGCGGGGCTTCCGGCTGGTCCGGGACGGCGAGGTCGACGTGGCCCTGGCCGGCGGCGCGGAGGCGCCCCTGGCCCCCCTGACCTTCGGCTCCTTCGCCATCATCCGGGCCATGTCCACCCGCAACGACGACCCGGCCCGCGCCAGCCGGCCCTTCGACCGGGACCGGGACGGCTTCGTCATGGGCGAGGGGGCCGCGGTGCTGCTGCTGGAGGAGATGGAGCGGGCCCGGGAACGCGGGGCCCGGATCTACGCCGAGCTGCTGGGCTTCGGCACCACCAGCGACGCCCACCACATGACCCGGCCCCGGCCCGACGGCGAGCAGGCGGCCCGGGCGGTGCGGCTGGCGCTGGAGGACGCGGGCCTCCCGGCGGAGGAGGTCGACCACGTCAACGCCCACGGCTCCGCCACCACCCTGAACGATCCCACCGAGGCGAAGGCCCTGCGCGCCGTCTTCGGCGACCGGGCCGGCGAGATCCCGGTCTCGGCCACCAAGGGCTACTACGGTCACGCCCTGGGCGCGTCCGGCGCCATCGAGGCCGCCATCTGCTGTCTCGCCCTCACCCGGGGCTGGCTGCCCCCCACCGTCAACCTGGACCGGGCCGACGAGGAGGTGGCGGACCTGGACCTGGTGGACGGCGACGGACGGGAGGCGGAGGTCGGGACGGTGGTGAGCAACTCCTTCGGCTTCGGGGGCATCAACGCCAGCCTGGTCCTCGGGCGGCCGCCGGGGTGAGCGCCCCGGACCGGCCGGCCCCGCCCGACCCGCCGGCCGTCCTGCTCCACCCCGCCGGGACGGGGGCGGGGCCGCTGCTCCTGCGGGACCCCGAGCGGGTGCTGGTGGCCCGGGAGCCCGGCGAGGTGGCGCCCGCGCTCCGGGAGGCCGACGGGCTCTGGTCGGACGGCCTCTGGGTGGCCGGCTTCGTCGCCTACGAGGCGGCGCCGGGCCTGGACGCCGCCCTCGAGACCCGGGTGCCCGGGCCGCTCCCCCTGGTCTGGCTGGCCGCCTTCGACGCTCCCGCGTCCGCCGCCGAGGCCCGGGCCGCCCTGGAGACCGGCGGAGCGTGGAGGGCCGACGACTGGCGCCCCACCCGCTCGGACGAGGCCCACCGGGACGCCGTCGCCGACCTCCGGCGCTCCATCCGGGACGGCGACTTCTACCAGGTCAACCTCACCCACCGGCTCCGGGCGCCCTTCGAGGGCGACGGGCTCGGGCTGTACCGCAGCCTCCACCGGGCCCAGGCGGAGGGCCTCCACGCCTGGCTTCGCCTGGACGGCCACGAGATCGCCTCCGCCTCGCCCGAGCTGTTCCTCCGCCGCGAGGGCCGCCGCCTCCGGACGCGGCCGATGAAGGGGACCGCGCCGCGGGGCCGGTGGTCCGGCGAGGACCGGCGCCGGGCCCGGGAGCTCGCCCGGTCCGAGAAGGACCGGGCCGAGAACCTGATGATCCTGGACATGGCCCGGAACGACCTGAGCCGGGTGTGCCGGCCGGGGACGGTGGAGGTGCCGGAGCTGTGGGCGGTGGAGCGCTTCCCCACGGTCTGGCAGATGAGCTCGGCGGCGGCCGGCGAGCTGGAGGCCGGGGCGGGCCTCGTCGACGTCTTCCGGGCCCTCTTCCCCGCCGCGTCGGTGACCGGCGCGCCGAAGCCCGCGGCCATGGCCCGCATCGCCCGGGACGAGGCCGAGCCCCGGGGCGTCTACTGCGGCACGGTGGGGCTGATGGCGCCCGGGAGCTGGACCTTCTCGGTGGCGATCCGAACAGCCTGGATCGACCGGCGGGCCGGCGCCGTCGAGTACGGGACGGGCGGCGGGATCACCTGGGACTCCGACCCGGAGGCCGAGCGGCGGGAGGCCGAGGTGAAGGCGGCCGTGCTCTCGGCCCCCGACCGGGACTTCCGCCTCCTGGAGACGCTGCGGATGGAAGACGGCCGCCAGGCTCGCCGCGGCCGGCACCTTGCGCGGCTCGCCGCTTCGGCCGACTACTTCGGCTTCGACCCGCCGGAGCGCGAGGCGGAGGCGGCGCTGGAGGAGATCGCCGCGCGCCGCCCGGGGGGCCGCTGGCGGGTGCGCCTCACCGCCGGGCCCGGCGGCGACTGCCGTGTCGAGGCCGTCCCCTTCCCGGAGGCCCCTCCCGAGCCCGCCCCGGTGGGAATCGCCCGGGAGCCGGTGGACGCCTCCGACCCGATGCTCTTCCACAAGACCACCCGGCGGGCCCCCTACCGGGAGCGGCGGGCGCGGCGGCCGGACTGCTTCGACGTGATCCTGGTGAACGGCGACGGCCGGGCCACCGAGCTCACCCGGGCCAACCTGGTGGCCGAGCTGGACGGCCGCCGGGTGACCCCGCCCCAAGAGGACGGCCTCCTGGCCGGCGCGCTCCGGGACGAGCTGATCGACGAGGCCGACGTCGCGGTCGCGCCCCTGCCCGCCGCCCGGCTGGCCGACGCCGACCGGCTCTGGATGGTGAACAGCCTCCGGGGCTGGATCGAGGTGGAGCTGGTCGGCTGAGCGGGAGGCTTCAGCCCGCGTCCGCCCCCAGCTCCCGGAGCGCCCAGCGGGCGTGCTCGGCCACCAGCTCCGAGCCCTCCCGGGCGCAGCGCCGCAGCACCGGCGCCGCCTCCTCCGGCCGGCCGCTGTTGCCCATCCCCACGCACAGGTTCCGCAGCATCGCCTCCCGGCCCGGCCGCTCCAGGGCGGTGTCGCCATAGCGGTCCTCGAAGCCCTCCCCGTCCAGCGCCAGCAGCTCCTCGGCCCAGTCGACCATCGAGTCGAAGGCCACCGGCCTGCCGGGCTGGAGGTCGGGCTCGTCGCCTGCCGGCGCGTCCCGATTCCAGGGGCAGACCTCCTGGCAGATGTCGCACCCGAAGACCCGGTTGCCCACCTTCGGGCGGAGCGCCTCGGGAATCGGGCCCTCCAACTCGATGGTCAGGTAGGAGATGCAGCGGCGGGCGTCCAGCTTACGCGCTCCGCGTATCGCGTCGGTGGGGCAGGCCTCGATGCAGCGGGTGCAGCTCCCGCAGCGGTCGGCGGTGAAGGGCTCGTCGGGCGGCAGCTCGAGGGTGGTGAGCAGCTCGCCGAGCAGGAGCCACGAGCCCAGCTCCGGGTCGATGAGGACGGTGTTCTTGCCGATCCAGCCGAGGCCGGCCCGCTGTGCGTGGCCGCGCTCGAGCACGGGACCGTAGTCCACGTAGGGCCTGACCCCGGCGTCCGGGTCGATCGCCCGGACCTCCTCGGCCAGGGCCCCGAGCTTCTCCTCGAAGGTGGAGTGGTAGTCCCGGCCCCGGGCGTAGCGGGCCACCACCGGGGCCAGGGGGTCGTCGGCCCCGCCGCCGCCGGGCGCCGTCGGCGCCTCCCCGGCGTAGTTCATCGCCACCACGACCAGGCTCCGGCAGCCGGGCAGGGCGTCCTCCAGGGAGAGGCGGCGCCGGACCGTGTCCTCCCGGGCCATCCAGCCCATCTCGCCGTTCCAGCCCCGCTCCAGCCACTTGCGGAACCAGTCGGCGTGGTCCGGTGTCTCCGCCGGCGCCACCCCGACCCGGTCGAAGCCGAGGCCGCGAGCCCGCTCCACCAGCCGCTCCTTCGCCTCGCGGGCGGCGGGCGGGTAGGTGGGCGCTCCGGCGTCGTCTGCCCGGCCGGAGGATCCGGCGCGGCCCTGGCCGGAGAGGGGGAGGCGGCGGTCGGGGGTCATGGAAGGGAAGATACCCCCGGCCCGGCGCCGCGTTGAAACCGGCGGGGGCCCGTCAGTCGCCGAACGCCCCGGCGGAGGGGCAGAGGTCCGACAGGAAGCAGCGGCCGCACTCCGGGTCCTTGCGGCCGTGGCAGACGTTCCGGCCGTGGAGGATCAGCCGCCAGGCGAAGGGCCGCCACTGCTCCTCGGGCAGCACCTCCATCAGCTCCTTCTCGATGGCCGGCGCCGACTTCGCCGAGGCCAGGCCCAGCCGCCGGCTCACCCGCTTGACGTGGGTGTCCACCACGACTCCCTCGTGGATGCCGAAGGCGTTCGAGAGCACGACGTTGGCGGTCTTGCGGGCGACCCCGGGCAGCTCCACCAGCTCCTCCATCGTCCGGGGGACCTCGCCGTCGTGCTCCTCCACCAGCTTCCGGGCCGTCCCCTGGAGGTGCTTCGCCTTGTTCCGGTAGAAGCCGGTGGAGCGGATGATCTCCTCCAGCTCCTCCCGGTCGATCTCGACGTAGTCCTCCGGCGTGCGGCAGCGCTCGAACAGCTCCCCGGTGACGCCCCGGACTCGCTCGTCGGTCGTCTGGGCCGAGAGGATCGTGGAGACCAGCAGCTCGAGCGGCGTCTCCCAGTCCAGAGAGATCTCCAGGTCCGGATGGGCCTCGGCGAGCCGGGGCGCGATCTCGGCGGCGCGGGCCCGCTTCTCCTCGAGCGTCTCCGCCGCCGGGTCGATCGAGCTCATCGCGCCTCCTCCAGGGCCCGGGCCCGCTCCAGCCAGTCCACCACCTGCCGCAGGGTCACGACCCCCAGAAGCCGGTCGCCCTCCACCACCAGCGCCCGGTCGGCGTCGTCCCCGCTGAGCCGGGAGAGCACCTCGTCCAGGGTGGCGTCCGGTCCCGTGGTGGGCAGGGCGTCGATGGGGGTCATGGCCTCCGAGACCGGCACGAGGCCGCGCCGCTCCGCCGGGACCGCCGCGACGCCGTCCACGTCCAGCAGGCCCACCACCCGCTCGCCCCGGACCACCGGGTACGCCTTGTGGGGCCGGCGCAGGAAGTACGACTCCGCCGCCTCCAGGACGGTGATGTCGGGGGGCATCGCCGGCGGCTCGGGGTCCATGGCCCGGCTCACCGGGACCCCCGACAGCATGCGCCGGGCCTCGAACTGGTCCCAGCTCGAGGAGGCGGCGGTGGCGAGGAACCAGCCGATGAAGCCGGACCAGAGGCCGTTCAGCGTGTAGCCGTTCCAGAGCAGGAGCGCGCCCGAGGCGATGAGGAACCAGCCGAAGGCCTGGCCGCCCCGGGTCGCCCACCGGGTGGCCTTCTCCACGTCGCCGGTGATCCCCCAGACCGCCGACCGGAAGATGCGGCCGCCGTCCAGCGGGAAGCCGGGGATCATGTTGAAGATCGCCAGCGCCACGTTGACGTAGGCCAGCGTCCGGGCCACCAGCTCCACCGGTCCCGGCAGGCCCGCCGCCGCCGCAGCCGCGGCCAGCCCCCAGAAGATCGCCCCCAGGGCCAGGCTGCAGAGCGGGCCGGCGGCGGTGAGCAGGAACTCGTCCGCCGCGGTCTTGGCCTCCATGCGGGTCCGGGCCACGCCGCCGAAGATGAAGAGCGTGATCCCCTCCACCTCCAGCCCCCGCGAGCGGGCCACCGCCGAGTGGGAGAGCTCGTGGAGCAGGACCGACAGGAACAGGAGCAGGGCAGCCGTCGTGCCCATCACGTAGTACACGGTCTCAGGGAGGCCCGGCGCCCGGCGCGGGAACTCGGCCGCGCTGAAGGTCCACAGCACCAGGAAGAAGACCAGGAACCAGGACCAGTCGATCCGGATCTCGAACCCGAACCAGTGCCCCAGGCTGAAGCCGCCGAACAGCCTCACGGGCCTCGGGCCGGGCGCGCCCGGCGTCGCAGGTGGCGGACCCCTTCCCCGCCGGCGACCCCGAGACCCAGGAGCCGCTTCCACCACGGGCTCTCCCGGCGGACCACCACCCAGAGGCGGTCGGGCGCGAGGTTCTCGGGGTTCACGAAGAGGATCTCGTCAGTGGCGGGCACCCGGACCTCCCAGGCGCGGTCCCGCCAGCGGAAGGTCGCCCGGCGGTCCTCCGGGCCGAGCACGGTCTCCACGAAGGTCTCCGACTCCAGCCGCACGACCCCGTCGACGTCGGCGGGGATCCAGCGGTAGAAGTTCGGGTCGAAGTCGTCGCCCGCCCGGCGGCGGAAGTTCTCGTCCATGGCCGCGTCGTAGACCTCCAGCCCGTCCTCGGCGGCCGCGAACTCCCGGTGGTGCAGGAGCTCGTGGAGGAGGGTCTCCCAGATCTCCTCCTCCCACGCGAACGCCGGGTCGCGCTCCGACAGCTCGCGGAAGGAGCCGTAATAGAGGAACACGCGGGAGCGGACGTCGCCCCCCTCCTCGGAGTAGGCCGACGGCCAGTGGTCGGAGAGGCACTCGCCCAGCGTGAAGATCTCGGACATGTCGGGATGGTGGGCGACCTCCTCCTCCACCACCAGGGCCTCGACGCCGGCCCGGTAGGCGGGCGGGATCTCCTCCCAGAAGTCGGCGGCCCGCCGCCGGAAGCGCTGGAAGCTGGGGAAGCCGCCGTCGCCCCCGCCGCCCGCCCGCCAGCGGGCGCGGATCGAGATCTTCGGCTCCGGACGGTCCGGGGCGGAGGTCACGGCGACCCCGCCCCGTCCAGCGTCCCGTAGCGGCCCAGGTGGTGGACCAGCGGCTCGCCCCCCTCGGCGCGGACGTCGGCGGCCTCCACCCGGCCGACGAAGAGCGTGTGGTCGCCCGCCGGGACCTCCCCCACCACCGTGCAGTCCAGGTGCGCCAGGGCCGCCTCCAGCACCGGCGATCCGGTCACCCGCCCGGCGACTTCCAGGCCGCGGAACTTCTCGGGATTCTCCCGGGCGAAGCGGTCGGCCAGCTCCTGCTGCTCCCGGGCGAGCAGGTTCACCGCGTAGGCGCCCGAGGCCTCGATCCCCAGGTGGGTGTTGGCCCCCTGGTCGATGGAGACGAGCACCAGCGGCGGCTCCAGGGACACGGAGCAGAGGGACGTGGCGGTGAGGCCGCACGGCTCCCCCGCCGGCCCGCGGGCGGTGACCAGCGCCACGCCGCCCGCCAGGTGGCTGAGCACGCGGCGATATCGGCTCTCCGACACCGGCATCCCTACGCCTCCGATCCCTGCGGCCTCGTCCTCGGGGGGTTGCTCGTCGGCCGCAACGGCCGTGCCCGGACGGGCCGGATCACCGCCCTCCGCCGCCGGAGGACCCGTCCCCGGCCCCCGGCGGCTCCTCGCCGTCGGGGTCGTCCCCGGTCTCCCCCTCGAAATCCACGATCCAGAGCCCGGAGTTCATGTCCGAGAGGTAGATGTTCCCCTCGAAGGGCTGGGGGCCCCAGGTCATGGTCGCCCCGGGCCGGAAGGCCTCCTCCGGAGAGTCCCCCTCGGGCATGAACCAGCCGATCTCGCGCCCCTGGTCGTAGAGGTCGCCCCGCAGCTCGCCGGAGACGTCCACCACCCGCAGGCCGCCCTGGTAGTAGGCCACGTAGAGCCGGTCGTCCTCCACCCACAGGTTGTGGGTCCCGGCCTCGGGCACGCGGAACCAGGCCACCTCCCTCGGATCCTCCAGGTCCGAGACGTCGATGACGTGGACGTAGCCCCGGGGTCCGTTCACGCACTCGGAGCACCCGAAGATCTCGTCCCCCACGAAGACGTAGTCGCCGTACGGGATGGCGTGGTGGGTGTTGCCGTAGGCCTCGCCCCCGTAGGTCCCCCGGTACTGGTAGCGGGAGACCAGCTCCGGCTCGGTGGGGGTGCCGCCGGCGACGCCCCTCCCCACGTCCAGGATGACCAGGCCGTGGTCCCAGTAGGAGAGGTAGGCGAGCCCGTCCCGGACGATGACGTCGTGCAGGAGCCGGTTCTCCGCGTCGATCTGCCACCGGCCCACCTGCTCCGGGCTGCGGGGGTCCGAGATGTCGACGATGTGGAGCGCCCTCGTCCCGTTGTTCACCGCGTAGACCAGGTCGTCCTCGATCCAGACGTTGTGGACGCCCGCCGTCAGGTTCTCGGTGTGGTGGGAGAGGATCCGGGGATGGGCGGGCACCCGGATGTCCAGGACCACGAAGCCGTTGGCCCGGTCGGAGGCGCCCTCGCGGGTGATGACGGCCAGCTCGCGGGTCTCGTTCACCTTCACGTCGTTCACCACCCGGGCGTCCACCACCACCGAGTCGGTGAGCGCCGGCCGCGCCGGGTTCGTCACGTCCCAGGCGTACATCACGTCGCCGCCGGCCCCGGCGGCGTGGGTGCCGGTGTAGGCGTAGTCCCGGCCGTCGACCCCCTGGAAGACCCAGAGGTCGGAGGTGGCGTGGCCGCGCACCACGCCGTGGCCGACCGCCTCCATGGGCCGTCGGGGCGCGCCCGCCTCCGCGGAGATCTCCGCCGTGGCCGACCGGTGGCCGACGGTGGCCGTCACCCGGAAGAGCCCGGGCTTCTCCGCCACGAAGACGCCCTCGTCGTCCAGGTAGGCCTCCTCGGACATCCCGCCCCGGGGGCCCGCCGCGGTCCACTCCACCGGCGCGTCCGCCACCGGCTCGCCGTCGCCGTCCAGCGCTCGGGCCTCGAGATGGACGGGGCGGCCCACCGTGGCGGCGCCGTCGCCCGGCACCTCCAGCTCGACCCGGCGCACCGGGTTGGGGACGACCTCCAGCCCGGCCGAGCCCGACACGCCCTCGGCCGTGGCGGTGAGGGTGACCGGGCCGGGCCGGCGGGCCCGGACCAGGCCCCGGTCGCTCACCGTGGCCACGGAGGTGTCCGAGCTGGACCACGCGATCGAGGCGTCGGGGCGCTCCCGCTCCGTCGAGCGGGCGGTCGCCTCCGCCCGGACGCGGCTGTCGGCGTAGACCGGGCCCTCGGGGGGTCGGACCTCCACGCGGGCCACCGGCAGGGGGTCGACCACGATCCTCACCCGCTCGAAGACGGGCTCCGGATCGTCGCCCGGCCGCGCCGGGGGCCGCTGGTAGCCGACGACGAGCTCGGCCTCGCCGGGCTCGCGCGTCCGCAGGATCCCGGTGGACGGGTCGAACTCGGCCACCCCGCTCCGCAGGAAGTGCCGGATCCGGACGCCCTCCACCGGCTCGCCCGCCGAGTCGACGGCGGCGATCTCGACCCGGGCGGAGTCGCCCACCCGGACGCGCAGGCTGTCCGGCGAGACCCGGAGCTCCTCGACCCGCATCGCGGCCCGCTCGGCGGCGCTCAGG
>CAYVFM010000036.1:0-4513 GCA_964450995.1 uncultured Gemmatimonadota bacterium
GTGAACTTCTTCCACGCCGGCGACGGGAACCTCCACCCCAACTTCCTCTTCGACGGGGAGGACGCCGGGGAGGTGGAGCGGGTCCACGAGGCCACCGGCCGGATCGCGAGGCTGTGCGTGGAGGCCGGGGGCACCATCACCGGCGAGCACGGCGTCGGCCTGGACAAGAAGGGCCTGATGCGGCTTATCTTCAGCGCCGACGAGCTGCGGCTCCAGCGCCGGGTGAAGGACGCCTTCGACCCCGCCGGCCGGTGCAACCCCGGGAAAGTCCTCCCGGAGGCCGACCCCACGGAAGAGGCCTGAGCGAGACCCATGGCCCGATACCGGAAGAGCGACCAGATCGAGCGCCGGGTCGCCGACGGCCTGGAGGCGGAGGGGACGACCTGGACGGTGGACCTCACCGCCAAGAAGGCCACCGGCGTGGAGGGCTACCGGCTCACCCTCTCCTACCTGGAGGTGGACGGCCCGGGCGCCGAGTTCGTCCAGGTCGACCCGGCCGACGACCGGCCCGGGGTCGAGGAGCGGGCCGACGCGCTGGCCGACGACCCCGACCGCCTGCGCGAGCTGCTCGGGGAGGCCCGGGCCTGAGCGCCCGCCGCGGGGGAACGGTCCCGGGAAGCACCCGACCGCCGTGGACTGGCTGATCCCCGGCGATCCGGACCGGCTGGCCGCGCAGGTCCGCGAGCGGGCCGGCCGCGAGGGCCCCCTGCTGGCCACCGGCGCCCCGGCCCCGGCGGAGGCGGCCCGCCGGCTCCCGGGCGCGGAGGACGCCGTCGTCCTCTCCACCGCCGGCCTGGACGGTCCCCCCGACCTCCGCCCCCGCGACCTCACCATCTCCGTGCCCGCGGGGACGCGCGTGGACGACCTCCAGGCCTCGCTGGCCGAGGAGGGGCTGTGGCTGGCGCTGGGCGGCCCGTCGCTCCGACGCTCGGTGGGCGGGGCGGTGGCGGCCGCCTCGCCCGGCCCCTGGGACCTCTCCTACGGGGACCTCCGCCGCCAGCTCCTGGCCTGCCGCCTGGTCACCTGGCGGGGCACACGCGTCCGCTGGGGGCGCGCGGTGATGAAGGACGTGGCGGGCTACGGGACGGTGCGGGCGGCCGCCGGCTCGGCGGGACGGCTCGGCGTGATCCACCGGGCGGTCTTCCGCGTCTGGCCCCGCCCGGAGGCCGCCCGGTCGGTCCTGCTGGCGCCGGCCGACGGGGACGACGCCGCGGCCGCCGGCCGCCTGGCGACCTCCGACCTGGACGCCCGGGCCCGCCCCGACGCCGTCCGGTGGGAGCGCTCCGCGGCCACCGGGCCGGAGGGCCGGCTCGAGGCCTGGCTCGTGGGCACCGAGGCGTCCGTGGCCGACCGGGCCGACCGCCTGGCCGGGGCGGCCCCCGACCTGGGGCTGGAGGCCGCCGAGGACCGGGCGGGCTTCGACCCGCTGGCGCCCCCGGCGCCCGCCGACCCCGGCCGATCGCTGGAGGTCGGCGTCGCCGTCCTCCGCCCCGGCCGCCGGGGCTTCGTCGAGGCCGCCCGGGCCGTCCTGGAGGCCCTCGAGGTCCCGAGCGGGGCCGGGGTCCGGGCGGTCGGCCACCCCCTGGCGGGCGTGCTCCGGATCGCCTGGCGCCGGGAGGACCCGGGGGACGACGGCCCGCTGGCCCGCCTGCTCGAGGCGGCCGGGGAGACGCCGGTCCGGCTGGAGCGCGGGACCGCCGCCGAGCACGCGGCCGCCGACGCCCGCCGGTCGGGGCCGGCCGCCGACCTGGAGGGGCGCGTCGTCGAGGCCCTGGAGGGCCGGCCCCGACACTGGCTGTCCGACCACCTGTGACGGCCTATATTTCGGAGATCCGATGAAGATCTACACGCGGCGAGGCGACGAAGGCGAGACCGGGCTCCTGGGCGGCGACCGGGTCCCGAAATCCGACCTCCGGGTCGAGGCCTACGGCACGGTGGACGAGCTGAACGCCGCCGTGGGGCTGGCCCGCTCGCTCGCCCGGGAGGCCGGCGAGGATCTGCTGGAGGACGGCCGGTTCAAGAAGATCCAGGACGACCTCTTCGCCGTGGGCGCCCGGCTGGCGGCCGCCGACCCGGAGCGGGCGCGGGAGAAGGGGCTGGTGCCGGACTTCCCGCCCGGGCGGGTGGAGGACCTGGAAGCCTGGATCGACGAGCTGGACGCCGAGCTCCCCGAGCTCGACGCCTTCCTGCTCCCCGGCGGCAGCCCCGCCGCCGCCCAGCTCCACGCCGCCCGCACCGTCTGCCGCCGGGCCGAGCGGGCCGTGGTCCGCCTGGCCCGGGAGCGGGAGGAGCTCGCCGACGTGGTCCTCCCCTACCTGAACCGGCTCTCGGACCTGCTCTTCACCCTGGCCCGGGCCGCCAACCGCCGGGCCGGCGCCCCCGAGACCGAGTGGGAGCCGGTCCGCCGGCGGGAGGAGGACCGGTGAGCCCGCGTCCGGCCGGCCGGCTCCGGCGCCTCCTCCCCGCCGCGGCCCTGGGGCTCGCGCTCGCCCTGGCCGCGGGCGGGTGCTGGGTCGAGGACGCCGACCGGGCCGAGCTGGAGGACACCGCGACGGGACCGGGGCTGGACGCCCGTGTCCGGGCGATGCTCTCCGCCTCGGCGGAGGGCTGGAACCGGGGCGACCTGGACGCCTTCATGGCCGTCTACAAGCAGGACTCGCAGACCACCTACGTGGGCGGCACCGGCCTCAGGCGGGGCTTCGACGCCATCCGCCAGCGCTACGCCCCCCTCTTCGGGGAGGGCGCCGAGCGCGACAGCCTCCGCTTCGAGGACCTCACGGTCCGCCGCGTCTCCGACGAGGTGGCGGTGGGGGTGGCCCGCTGGATCCTCCACCGGGACGGGGAGGTCACCGGCTCGGGCCCCTTCACCCTGGTCCTGGAGCAGACCGCCGACGGCTGGAAGATCGTCCACGACCACAGCTCCTCTGACCCGGAGCCGGCGGAGGAGGACGGGGCGGGGGACGGCTGAGATGGGCTCCGGCGACGCCCGCGGGGAGACCCTGGCCGTCCGCGAGCCCGACACCGGCGAGGAGATCGGCCGGGTGCCGGTCCACGGCGCGGACGAGGTCCGGTCCATGGCCCGGGCCGGCCGGGAGGCCGGGCGGGCCTGGGCAGAGCGCCCCCCGGAGGACCGGGCGACGTTCCTCTCCCGCCTCCGCCGACGGATCGTCGAGCGGATGGACGAGGTCACCGGGACGGTGGCCCGGGAGACCGGCAAGACCGACGTGGACGTCCACGTGGGCGAGATCCACCCGGCCTGCGACCACCTGGCCTGGCTGGCCGACCACGCGCCCGACGTGCTGGCGCCCCGCCGCCACCGGGTCCTGGGGCCGGGGACCCACCGCGGCCGCGTGGTGCCCGAGCCCCACGGCCTGGCCGGCGTCATCACGCCCTGGAACTTCCCCTTCGTCATCTCCACGGGCACGGCGGCCGCGGCGCTGGCCGCCGGCAACGCGGTGCTGCTGAAGCCCTCCGAGCTCACCCCCTACAGCTCGCTGCTGCTGGAGGAGCTGGCCGGCGAGGTGCTCCCGGATCCGCGGCTCGTGCAGGTGGCCACGGGGGCGGGTGAGACGGGCCGGGCGGTGGTGGACGCGCCGGTGGACGTGCTCTCGTTTACCGGCAGCGTGGCCACCGGACGGAAGGTGATGGAGGGCGCCGCCCGCCACCTGACGCCGGTGATCCTGGAGCTCGGCGGCAAGGACGCCATGATCGTCCTGGAGGACGCCGACCTCGAGCGGGCCGCCGCGGGGGCGGTCTGGGGCGCCTTCTTCCACGCGGGCCAGATCTGCCAGTCGGTGGAGCGGTGCCTGGTGCACCGGGAGGTCCACGACCGCTTCCTGGAGCTGGCCGTCGAGGAGACCGGCCGGCTCCGGACCGGCCCCCGCTCGGCCGACCCGGACCTGGGGGCCCTGACCCGCCCCGAGCAGGCCGACGTCGTGAAGGCCCACGTGGAGGACGCCCGCCGGCGGGGCGCCCGGGTGCTGACCGGCGGCCGCCGGCCGGAGGGGGAGGGCACCTTCTACGAGCCCACGGTGCTGGCCGACGTGACCCCGGAGATGGACGTCTTCCGGGAGGAGACCTTCGGTCCCGTCCTCCCGGTGATCCCCTTCGACGACGAGGAGGAGGCGGTCCGGCTGGCCAACGACACCCGCTACGGGCTGGACGCCTACGTCTGGACCGCCGATCGGGACCGGGGCTGGCGGCTGGCCCGGCGGCTGGAGGCCGGGTCGGTGATGCTCAACGACTGCCTCACCAACTACGGCCTCGCCGACCTGCCCTTCGGGGGCGTCAAGGAGAGCGGCTTCGGCCGCGCCCACGGCGAGGACGGGCTGCGGGCCTTCAGCCGACCCCGGAGCGAGGCCGAGCCCCGCTTCCCGATGAAGCGGGAGCCCCACTGGTTCCCGGGCGCCGACCGGTCGGCCTGGTCCCGGGCGCTTGTCAAGCTGCTGCACGGCCGCGGGATCGGCCGGCGGCTGTCGGGGCTGGCGAGCCTGCTCCGCCCCGGGGGCGGCGA
>CAYVFM010000036.1:4613-12582 GCA_964450995.1 uncultured Gemmatimonadota bacterium
GGATCGGCCGGCGGCTGTCGGGGCTGGCGAGCCTGCTCCGCCCCGGGGGCGGCGACACCGACGGAGAGGAGGGCTGAGGACGTGGACCTGCGCGACCGCGTGGCCGTCGTCACCGGAGGCAGCACCGGCATCGGGCGGGCCGTCGCCCACGCCCTGGGCGGCGCCGGCTGTCGGCTGGCGATCTGCGCCCGGACCGAGGTCGACCTGGAGGAGGCCGCCCGGGAGCTGGCCGGCGCCGGGATCGAGACGCTGGCCGTGCCCACCGACGTCTCCGACGAGGCGGGGGTGGCCGAGCTGGCCGAGCGCGTGGAGGCCGAGATGGGCGGCGCCGATCTCCTGGTGAACAACGCCGGCCTCGCCCGCTTCGGGCGGGTCGACGAGCTGACGCCGGCCGACTACGACGCCGTCTTCGGGGCCAACGTCCGCGGGACCTTCCTCTGCACCCGCGCCTTCGCCCCCGGGATGATCGAGCGCGGCGACGGGGTGATCGTCAACGTGGCGTCGCTGGCCGGGAAGAACGCCTTCGCCGGCGGCGCCCTCTACAGCGCCGCCAAGCACGCGGTGATGGGGATGTCGAAGTCCGCGATGCTGGACCTCCGGGAGCACGGCGTCCGCGTGATCACCGTCTGCCCCGGCTCCGTGGACACCCCCTTCTTCGACAAGCAGGACCGCTTCGAGCCCGACCGGGACCGGATCGTGGCCCCGGAGGACGTGGCCGAGCTCGTGCTGGAGGCGGTGCGCCTCTCGGACCGGGGCACCGTCAGCGAGGTCGAGATCCGGCCCGTGAACCCGTAGCCGCTTCCCCGGCGGGCGTTCGCCGCCGACCTCTCCCGCGGCACGGCTCCTGCGCCCTGTCCCCCGCACGAGCCAGCGACGCCAGCGCCGCCGACCCGGGACCTCTCCCGGCCGGGGCCGAGGCCCACCCACCGGAGGTCGAGCGACCGAGATGCGAGAGTACGACTACCTCATCCTGGGAGGCGGGCTCACCGCCGTGAACGCCGTGGAGGGCCTGCGCCAGGTGGACGACGAGGGCACGGTGGCCGTGCTCTCCGCCGAGGAGGAGCCGCCCTACCACCGGCCGCCCCTCTCCAAGGAGTACCTCCAGGCCGCCGGCGCCGGGCGCGAGCTGCTCCACGTGAAGCCCGGGGGCTGGTACGAGGACCACGCCCGGGTGGACCTGCTCTCCGGGATCCGGGCCACCGCGCTGGACGCGGGGGAGATGACGGTCGAGGCCGACGACGGGGAGACCTACCGGGCCGACCGGATCCTGATCGCCACCGGCGGCCGGCCGCGGACGCTGGACCTGCCCGGCGCCGAGCTGCCCGGGGTCGGCACCTTCCGCACCGTGGAGGACGCCGAGGCCCTGCGGGGGGCCGCCGATCAGATCGACCGGGCGGTGCTGGTGGGCGCGGGCTTCATCGGGATGGAGCTGGCCGCCGCCCTCCGCGAGCTCGACGTGGCGCCGGTCGTGGTGGAGCTGGAGGACCGGGTCTGGGCCCGCCTCCTCCCGGAGGAGATCGGCCGCGAGATGCAGGAGCACTTCGAGGCCCGGGGCGTCGAGTTCCGGCTCGGCTCCTCGGTCCGGGAGTTCCGGGGCGACGGCCGGCTGGAGGCGGCGGTGCTGGAGGACGGCGAGGAGATCGACTGCGAGCTGGCCGTCATCGGCGCCGGCATCGAGCCCAACCAGGAGCTGGCCGCCGACGCGGGCCTGGCGGTGGACGACGGGATCCTCGTGGACGAGTTCGGCGAGACCAGCCACGGCCACGTCTACGCCGCCGGCGACGTGGCCCGCTTCCCGGATCCCGTCTTCGGCGACCGGGTCCGGGTGGAGCACTGGGACCACGCCAAGGCGCACGGGCGCCGGGTGGGCCGGAACCTGGCCGGCGAGCGGGAGCCCTACGACCACCTGTCCTACTTCTTCTCGGACGTCTTCGACCTGAGCCTCAACGCCTACGGGCGGCCGGCCGACGCGGACCGGATCGTCCGGCGGGGATCGGTGCTGGACGAGGAGGGCGGCGTCGTGCTGTGCGGCGCGGAGGGGCGGCTCTGCGCGGCCCTGCTGGTGAACGACAACGAGTCGATGGACGCCTGCCGGGAGCTGGTGCGCCGCCGGCCGCCCATGGACGAGGTGGAGGGCCGGCTGGGCGACCCCGGCTTCGACCTGGCGGAGATGGCCGGCTGACCGCGGAGGGGCCGACCACAAACAAGGCGGCGGAACCGGGGTAGATCGGAGGCCCGGACCCCCCGCGGGGACGGACGGGCGCGAAGCGCAGACGCCGGGCCCGACGGGCCCGGCCCCACCAGAGCCGACGAGGGAGCCATGGAGGACGAGGAGACGATGGAGCGGGACGAGGCCGGCCTCCCGGACGAGCCGACCTCGGAGGTCCACGGGAAGGTCCGCGAGGCCCTCCGGGCCGTCTCGGACCCGGAGCTGGGCGTCAACATCGTGGACCTGGGCCTGATCTACGACATCGAGGTCGAGGACCGGGCGGCGAAGGTGACGATGACGCTCACCAGCCCGGGCTGTCCCGCCGGCGACCAGATCCTCAACGGGGCGAAGAGCCAGGCCGAGTCGGTGGAGGAGATCGACGAGGCCGAGGTCAACCTGGTCTGGAAGCCCTTCTGGACGCCGGACCGCATCGACCCGAAGATCCGGGCGGCGATGGGCTACTGAGGCGCCCCGGGAGCCCCGGTTTCGGGGCTCCCGACGCCTCCGACCGTCCCCCCCGCGATACCGTGAGCGACGACCGCTGGCTGCTGGTCTACGACGGCGACTGCGGCTTCTGCCGCGGCTCGGTGGTCTGGGTGCTGGAGCGGGACCGGGCGGACCGCATCGACGCCCGCCCCTTCCAGGCTTCCGGCGTGCTGGAGGCGGCCGGGGTGAGCCGCCGCGAGGCCGAGCGGGCCTCCTGGCTCGTGGCCCCCGACGGGCGCCGCTGGGGCGGAGCCGACGCCGCGGCCCGGGTCCTCCGGCTGCTGCCCGGCTGGCGGCTGGCCGGCCGGCTCCTCGGCGCCCCTCCCGTGATCTGGGTGGCCCGCCCCGTCTACCGCTGGATCGCCCGCCACCGTCCCTTCATGGCCCGGCTCACCGGGCTCTCCTGCGCTTACGACCGGCCCGACGAACCGCTGGACCCGGGGGGATGCTGACCGTGTTCGGGCGTCTCTTCCTGCTCTTCACCCTCGTCCCCCTGGTGGAGCTGATGCTCCTGATCGAGGTGGGCGAGCGGATCGGCGTCCTCCCCACCGTGGCGCTGGTGGTCTTCACCGGCGTGGCGGGCGCCTCGCTGGCCCGGCACGAGGGCGCCCACGCCTGGCGGGAGGTCCGGGGCGAGCTGGGGCGCGGCCGGATCCCGGGCCGGGAGCTGCTCTCGGCCCTGCTGGTTTTGCTGGCCGGCGCGCTCCTGGTCACCCCCGGCGTGCTCACCGACGCCGCCGGCCTCCTGGTTTTGCTCCGGCCCGTCCGGGCACGGTTCGTCGAGTTGCTGCGGGGCCGGCTGGTGGAGAAGATGGAGGCGGGCGAGCTCCACGTCTTCACCTCGGGGGGCGACGATACCTCCCCGGACGGCTGGCACCGACGCCCGGACGAGGAGCCCCCCGGCGACGGGGACGACGAGGACGGGGATCCCCACCGACGGATCATCGAGATGTAGGCTGCGAACCAGGAGGAGGAGACCGATGCGAAGCGACGCACCCAATCCCGGACTCGGCCTGGCCATCCTCCGGGTGGTCACCGGCGTGATCTTCGTGGCCCACGGCGCGCCCAAGCTCTTCGGCGGCGGCGTCGAGGGGATGGCGGGCATGCTGGGCAACATGGGCGTGCCCCTCTCCACGGTGGCGGCCTGGGGCGTCACCCTGCTGGAGTTCTTCGGCGGGCTGGCGCTGATCGTGGGCCTCCTGGTGGCCCCGGTGGCCGTGCTGCTGGCGCTCCACATGCTGATGGGCATCGTCCTGGTCCACGCGGCACAAGGATTTTACGTCGTTGGCTCGCTGGCCCCGCCTGAGGGTCCGGGCGGCGTGGAGTTCAACCTCCTGCTGATCGCCGGGCTCCTGGCGCTGATCTTCGCCGGGTCGGGCGCCGCGGCCCTGGACAGCACCCTCTCGGGCGACGGCGGCGCCGGCGGCGCGGACGCCGGGTCCGGGCCGGGCGGCTGACCGCCGCGGCGCCGTCCGCGTGAAGATCCACGACGTCTCCGCGCCCCTGGGCCCGGGCACCGAGCCCTGGCCCGGGGACACCCCCTTCGAGCGGACGGCGACGGCCCGGATCGCCGACGGCGACGCCTGCAACGTCTCGGCGATCCGGACCAGCCCCCACAACGGGACGCACGCCGACGCGCCCCTCCACGTGCTGGAGGACGGCGAGCCCGTGGACCGGCTCCCGCTCGAGGCCTTCGTGGGCCCCGCCGTGGTGCTGGACCGCGGCCGGGCCCTGGACCTCGAGGGCGACGCCCTGGCCGACGCGGTCCCCCGGGGCCATCGTGTCCTGCTCCGCTCCGGCCGGACCGACTACCGGTCCTTCCCCGAACGGGTGCCGGGCGTGCCCCCCGCCTGGATCGAGGCGCTGGCCGCCCGCGAAGCGCCCCTGCTGGGCGTGGACCTCCCCTCGGTGGACGAGCGGAACAGCCGCGATCTGCCGGCCCACCGGGCCTGCCTCCGCCACGGGATCCGGATCCTGGAGAACCTGGACCTCTCGGGAGTCGAGCCCGGCGCCTACCGCCTCGTGGCCCTCCCCCTCCGGCTCGAGGGCGCCGACGCCTCCCCCGTCCGGGCCGTCCTGCTGGAGCCCTGAGCCCGGCCGGAACGCCTCCTGCAGTCCAGTCCCCCCCGCCGGGGTCTCGCCCCCCGCGCCCCCCGATCCCACCGAACCCGACGAGAGAGACGGAGAGCCATGCTGGAAGGAGAGCGAGTCGTCGACGCGTTGAAGGAGGAGCACCGACAGGGCGCCTCCCGGGACGAGCTGCTTCGGTCCGCCGTGCGGAAGATCGAGGCGTCCGAGGACTACTACGACTGGGTCGGCGTCTACCTGATGGAGGGCGACGACGAGCTGGTGCTTCACAACTACATCGGCGAGCCCACCGAGCACGACCGGATCGAGGTCGGCGTGGGCGTCTGCGGGACGGCCGTGGCCGAGGGGCGAGACCTGAACGTGTCCGACGTGGACGAGGTGGAGAACTACCTGGCCTGCAGCCCGGACACCCGCTCGGAGATGGTCGTCCTGATCCGGGACGGCGACCGCGGGGAGATCCACGGCCAGCTCGACCTGGACAGCGACCGCCGTGCCGCCTTCGACGACCGCGACCGCAGCGAGCTGAAGCGGGTGGCCGACTGGCTCGCCGCCCTGTTCTAGTCTAGAAGCGGACCGAGAGCCCCGCCCCCGCCTCCAGGTCCCGGCCGCCGCCCTCCAGCGGCACGCCCACCCGGGCGTCGACCTGGAGGTCGGGCGAGAGGGCGAGGGTGAGTCCGCCGTCGGCCACGATCTCGTCCCCCCGGCCGTCGCTGCGCCCCAGCCCGTAGAGCTCCGCGAAGAGGCCGAGGGCGCCGCCCGCGTCGACGCCCAGCGCGACGCTCCCGACGGCCTCGACGAACCGGCCGGCGGCGTCCTCCGGGCTCGCCGCGCCCGCGTTCAGCCCCAGCCCGAGCCGCGGCCCCAGCGGGACGTCGACCGCAAGCAGGGCCTCCGGCGCCGGCCCCTCCGAGCCGCGGACGCCCACCGGGAAGCTCGTCCCCGCCAGCAGGGCCACGTCCGGCCCGTCCGCTCCGGGCCCGTCGCCCGCCAGCTCCAGCTTGGCCCCCACCGAGGCGTCGCCGAGACCGTCCGACGCCGGAGCGCCGACCGCGAGCCAGGAGGGGAGGCCGACGCGCAGCTCCAGGCCGCGCGCCGCGGGGACCCGCACGAGGGCCTCGCCCACGGTGTGCGCGTCCGCCCCGGCGGCCGTCTCCACGGTCCAGCCCGCCTCGAGCTGGACCCGCCGCACCGCGACGGCGCTCTCGGTGAAGTCCGGCCGGTCGGTGACCATCGGCGCGGCGGCCGTGTCCGGGTCCGTCCCGCCCGCCTCCTGACCGGCCGCCGGCACGGCGACGAGGAAGGCCGCCAGCCCGGCGGCGAGGGCGGCCGGGCCGGGGCGGGTCACGCGACCACGAAGAGCGCCGTCGCGTACATCACCACCAGCCCCAGCGCAGCGCCCGCGGCGTTCAGGGGGCGGAGCAGGCCGGGGGCGCGACGGCTCATCACGCCGGTGATCTCCCAGGCCACCTGGAAGATCGCCCCCACCCCGAGGGCCAGGAAGAGGGCGGTGAGCGAGGGGCTGTAGGCGAAGCCGCCGATCCAGGTCCCGGCCACCGTGGGCAGGCCCGCCACCGCGCCCATCCCGGCCAGGTGCCAGAGGGAGGGTCGGTCCCGGGCCACCGGCGCCACGATGCCCAGCCCCTCGGTGGTGTTGTGCAGGGCGAAGCCGATGACCAGGTAGCTGCCCAGGGCCAGCTCGCCCGAGATGAAAGCGGATCCGATGGCCAGCCCCTCGCCCAGGTTGTGCAGCCCGATGCCCAGGGCGATGAGGTAGGCCAGCCGCAGCCGGCCGGCCGGGTCGTCGGCGCGCGAGCCGCCGTCCCCGGGGCCCACGGCCTTCAGCCCCAGCATGGCCCCGAGCACCCCCAGCGCCACCAGCCCCACGCCCTGGAAGGCCTCGGGCACCTGGGTCGCCGCCTCCAGGGCCTCGCCGAGGCCGTCGATCCCCAGGAAGACCAGCAGGCCGACGGTGAAGGCGAGGAAGAAGTCCAACCACTTCCGCCGGACGTCCCGGAGGAAGGGGTACCAGAAGAGCCCGATGAGGACGGGGACGAGCCCGGCGTAGATCCCCAGCAGGCCGAAGATGGCGAAGTAGCGGAGGCCCGCCCCCGGCGTCTCGGCGGCCACCTCCACCTCGTGGGTGAAGGTGATCCCGGTCGAGCTGATCAGGGTGATCTCGTGGGGCTCGCCGGAGACCCACGGGTAGGGGAGGGTGATCGTCCGGCTCTCGAGCCGGGGGACGGTCCGGGGGCCGTCGAGCTCGTGCTGCCAGTAGGCCTCGTCCACCAGCACCTGGGCGATCGTCACGGGCTCCGGGCCCCCGTTGGTCACGCGGACGTCCATCGTGCCCGGCTCCGGGAAGGTCACCCGGGTGATCGTGAGCTCCTCCACCGGCGGGAAGCGGTCCTGGAGGAAGGCCATGGGCTCGCTCCAGGTGAAGACCGCCACCAGCCCGGCCAGCAGGACCAGGGGCAGCAGCCCGTGAAACCACCGGCGGGCGGTGCCGCCCTCGCCCGGGTCACTCACGGCCGACCACCGGGACGCCCTCGTCCGCCGGAAGGTCCTCCACGGCGTCGAAGAAGCCCATCCAGCCCAGCTCGGCGAACTCGCTCTGGTGGGCGTGGAACATGTGCAGGCCGGGGTTCTCCAGCTCGAACTCCAGCACGTGCCGCTCCCCCTGGCACAGCATGATCGTGTCGGTCAGGTCGTCGGGCTCCGGGGAGGTCCCGGTCCGGAAGACCCGGAACATCCCCGCGTGGAGGTGAAAGGAGTTGATCGGGTCGAACTCGGTCAGGTTGGTGAGGTAAACCCGGCAACGGTCCCCCACGCCCACCCGGATCGGCCGCTCCTGGTGGAAGAAGGCGGCCGTGTTGACGGCGTAGACCTCGTTGTCGCCGTCGAAGTCCGTGTCGAAGCCGTTCATCACCATCACCATCTCCCGCGCGGGCGGCCGGCCCTCCGGCGGGTCGACGATGAAGGTGCCGTAGAGCCCCTTGTGGATGTGCCGCTTCAGGGGGATCGCGTGGCAGTGATAGAGGTGGAGCCCGGCCGGCTTCGCCTCGAACTCGTAGGTGAACTTCTCCCCCGGATCGACGATGGGGAAGACCCCGTCCATCCCGGGGGGGTGGACGCCGTGGAAGTGGATCGTGTGCGGGTGCGAGCCCGCGTTGCTGAAGTGGACCCGGA
>CAYVFM010000037.1:0-11960 GCA_964450995.1 uncultured Gemmatimonadota bacterium
TGCACTTCCTCGGCAACAAGGAGGGGACCCAGGAGGAGTTCTTCCACACCTTCAACTCGCTCTACGACGCCCAGAAGCAGATCGTCATCACCAGCGACCGTCCTCCCCAGGAGATCCCCGGGCTCCAGGAGCGCCTGGTGTCGCGCTTCGAGTGGGGCCTGGTCACCGACATCAAGCCGCCGGACTTCGAGACGCGGGTGGCGATCCTCCAGAAGAAGGCCGCGGAGGACAAGCTCGTGATCGACGACGAGGTCATCGAGTTCATCGCCCGCAACCGGAAGACCTCGGTCCGGCAGCTCGAGGGCGCGGTCATCAAGCTCCTGGCCTACAGCTCGCTGACGCGGCGGGAGATCACCCTCGAGCTGGCCCGCGAGGCCCTGGGCCCCGGCTCCGAGGAGGAGGACGAGGACGGGGGCCTGCCCGAGCCGGAGGAGATCCGGCGCCGGACGGCCGAGGCCTGGGACGTGACCGTGGACGGGCTCACCTCGAAGCGCCGGACCCGCAACCTCACGGTCCCCCGCCAGGTGGCGATGTACCTCATCAAGACCCTCCTCGACCTCCCCTACACGGAGATCGGGGAGCTCTTCGGCGGCCGCGACCACTCGACGGTCATCCACTCGGTCAACAAGGTGGAGGCCGAGATGGCCAACGACGGGGACTTCCGCGAGCGCGTGCAGGAGCTGAGGGAGGAGTTCACCTGAGCGGCCGACCGCCGCCCCCGTGCCGCTCCTCGAGCCCGCGCGGGCCCGCGGGAGAGGGGAGGGGGAGTCCGTCGAGCGGGATCTCCGGTCCGAGCCCGGGTCCGTGCGGCGAGGTGAGCGTCGGGCGAGGACCGCAAGCCCGCGAGACGGAGCTCCCCCTCCCCGACCGCCCACGAGCGACAGGCATGCTCCACGGCGGAAGAAAGAGAACCGGGAGATACGCCTGTGGACGGATCCGTGGACGCCGTGTTGAAAGCCGGCGCGAGGGTGGAGGAGCCGCGCCGCCCGTGGACACCGGTGGACGAGCGGAGGGCTTTCCACCGTGTATCCACACTCGCCCCGCGGGCCGAGAGCCCGGAGGACACCCGGACGCCGGGCGTTTCGGGCCCCGGTTGTCCACCTCTCCACGACCTCTACTACTGCTGCTAAGTGTTGTCTAACACACCCGGAACAGAACAGCTTCGGGTGGAGAACCGACCAACCGGCCCGGGCGGCCCTCCGCCGTCCGACCGAACGACAGAGCGAGGGACCCGATGAAGCTTTCCATCACCCGGGAGAAGCTCCGGGACGGGCTCGGGGCCGTGACGGCCACGATCCCGAGCAAGACGACCCTGCCCGTCCTCTCGAACATCCTCGTCCGGGCGGACGGCGACCGCCTCGAGCTGAGCGGAACGGACCTGGACATCTCGGTCTCGGTCTCCGTGGCCGCCGACGTCGAGGAGGGCGGGGCGGTCACCGTCCCGGCGAAGAAGCTCTCGGACATCGCCCGCGAGCTCGAGGACGCCCCCGTGCACCTCTCGGCCGAGGGCGACAAGATCCACCTCGAGTGCGGGAAGAGCCGGTTCAAGCTCTTCGGGATGGCCGAGGACGAGTTCCCCTCCTTCCCCGAGGTGGACTTCTCGGAGAGCTGGAAGGTCGCCGCCGGGGACCTGCAGCAGCTCATCGGACACACGGCCTTCGCTGCCTCCACGGAGGAGAGCCGGCCGATCCTGAACGGGGTGCTCTGGCAGCTCCGGGCGGACCACAGCACGATGGTCGCCACCAACGGCCACCGGCTCGCCAAGATGGAGGTCCCCCTGGACGAGGCGGACGCGCCCGAGGCGGACCTGATCGTGCCCCCGAAGGCCCTTCAGCAGGTGGAGAGGCTCTTCGGCGGCGACGAGGACCTGGAGGTCGCCCGATCGGAGAACCACCTGGCCTTCCGTTCGGACGACCGGGTGGTCTACACGCGGCTCATCGAGGGACCGTACCCGAATTACGAGCAGGTCATCCCGGACGACAACGACAAGCACGCCATCGGGAACTGCGAGGCGCTCGAGAAGGCGATCCGGCGGATGGCGGTGGTGGCCAGCGACCAGACGCACCGGGTCCGGCTGATGTTCAGCGAGGATCACCTGGGCTTCCGAGTCCAGACGCCCGACCTGGGCGAGGCCGAGGACGAGATCTCCGTCGACTACTCCGAGGAGGAGCTGGAGATCGGCTTCAACGCGAACTACCTGCTGGAGGTCCTCCGCTACATGCCCACCGAGGACGTCCGCCTCTCCTTCAAGGCGCCCGAGCGCGCGGCCACCTTCGAGCCGGTGGACAGCGACCTCCAGTACCTCTGCCTGGTGATGCCCCTCCGCCTGCTGGACTGACCGCAGCTTCGGGAGGCCGGTCGGGGCGGGGGAGCTCCGCCTCGCGGGCTTGCGGTCCTCACCCGACGCTCTCATCGCCGCGAGGACCCGGGCTCGGACCGGAGATCCCGCTCGGCAGACTCCCCCGCCCCTCCCTCCATCGGCAGACCGGCGGCGGTCACCGGGCGGGGAGCGGGCGGGCTGCTCCGAGCGAGGTCTCCTGCGCGAGCCTGGTAGAGAGAGGTCGCTCGCCCCCTGTGCGGCGAGCGAAGGCCAACCCGCGAGGAGGAGTCCGCCCGCTCCCCGACCCGCCCGACCGCGGGTCAGCCGCCCTCGTAGTCCGACCAGAGCGTGTCGTCCTCCAGCACCCGCACCCGGGCGAGCTCGCAGGCGTCGGGAAGGCGGGGCTCGAGCCGCGACCAGATGACGCGGGCCAGCTCCTCGGTGGTGGGGATCCGGCCGCCGTCGGCGAACTCCGGGAGGTCGTTCAGGAAGGCGTGGTCCATCGGCCCCGTGACCTCCTCCTCCAGGATCCCGTCCAGCACGCCCAGGTCCACGACCATCCCCGTCTGCGGATCCACGCTCCCCGCCACCGTGACCTCGCACCGGTAGTTGTGCCCGTGGCCGGGGGCGTCGGCGCACTCGCCGAAGGCCCGGCGGTTCTCCTCCTCGCTCCACTCGGGGCGGTGGTAGCGGTGGCCGGCGGCGAAGCGGACGGCGCGGGTGAGCGAGGCACGGGACATGAAGGTCTTCGACCTCCCGAGGACGGATGACGCCTGGATCGGAGGGCCAAGATACCATGGAGAGCGGATCGTTGGACAGTCTGCTGCGGCCGGATTCGGTGGCGGTGGTGGGCGCGAGCCGGACCCCCGGGACCATCGGCTACGAGGTGCTGGACAACCTGCTGGAGCACGACTTCGCCGGGACGGTCTACCCGGTGAACCCCAACGCCAGGGCCGTCCACTCGGTCCGGGCCTACCCGTCGGTGTCCGACCTCCCGGAGGTCCCGGACCTGGCCATGATCGTCGTGCCCAAGGAGCACGTCCTCCCCGTGGTGGAGGAGTGCGGCGAGATCGGTGTCGGCGGCGTGGTCGTGATCAGCGCCGGGTTCCGCGAGGTCGGGGAGCAGGGGGCCCGGCGCGAGCGGGAGCTGCTGGAGGTCGTCCGGGAGCACGGGATGCGGATGGTGGGCCCGAACTGCATGGGCGTCATCAACACCTCGGGCGACTTCTCCCTCAACGCCACCTTCGCCCCGAGCATGCCCCCGGCCGGGCCCATCGCCTTCATGAGCCAGTCGGGGGCCATGGGCGTCTCGATCCTGGACTACGCCGCCGAGTACGGCTTCGGGATCAGCCAGTTCGTCTCCATGGGCAACAAGGCGGACGTCTCCGGCAACGACCTGCTGGAGTACTGGCGGCGGGACGACGAGGTCGGCGTCATCCTGATGTACCTGGAGAACTTCGGGAACCCGCAGAACTTCAACCGGATCGCCCGGGACACCACGCGGGAGAAGCCGGTGATCGCGGTGAAGGCGGGCCGCAGCAAGGCCGGCGCCCGGGCGGCCTCCAGCCACACGGGCGCCCTGGCCGCGATGGACGTGGCCACCGACGCCCTGTTCGCCCAGTGCGGCGTCCAGCGGGCGGACACCGTCGAGGAGCTCTTCGACCTGGCCATGGCCTTCGGCAACGCTCCCCTCCCGGCGGGCCCGAGGGTGGGGATCGTGACCAACGCCGGGGGCCCCGGGATCATCATCGCCGACGCCTGCGAGGCCCGGGGGCTGGAGGTCCCGGCCCTCTCGGGGCCCGTGGCCGACCGGCTGCGCGACGTGCTGCCGGCCGAGGCCAGCGTCGGCAACCCGGTGGACATGATCGCCAGCGCCGACGCCGACGACTACCGGCGGGTCCTGGAGGGCGTTCTCGAGGACGACGGGATCGACGCCGTCATCGCCGCCTTCGTGCCGCCGCTGGGCATCGACGCGGTGGACGTGGCCCGGGCCATCCGGGACGCGGCCGAAGCCTCGGATAAGCCGGTGATGGCCGTCCTTATGGGCCGGGAGGGCCTCCCCCGGGGCATGGCGGAGCTGCGCGGGGCCGGCGTCCCCGCCTACATCTTCCCGGAGTCGGCCGCCCGGGCCCTGGCGGCCATGGATCGGCACCGGGAGTGGCTCGAGCGCCCCGACGGGGAGGTGGAGAGCTTCGAGGCCGACCCGGACGCCGCCTCGGCGCTGCTGGACCGCGCCGAGGAGGAGGGCCGGGAGCTGCTCACCGTCGAGGAGTCGCTCCGGGTGCTGGAGGCCTACGGGGTCCCCACGGCGCCCCACCGCGTGGTGCGGAACGCCGACGACGCCGCGGCCGCGGTGGAGGAGATGGGAGGGGCGGTGGTGCTGAAGGCCGTGGCGCCGGGGCTGGTCCACAAGACCGAGGCCGGCGCCGTGGCGCTGGACCTGGAGACGGCGGACGAGGCGCGGGAGGCGTACCTCGAGATCGAGCGCCGCTCCCGGACCTGGGAGGAGGCGGAGCTGGAGGGCGTGCTCGTGCAGCCCATGGTAAAGGGCGGCCGGGAGACCATCGTCGGGATGACCACGGAGCCGAATTTCGGCCCGCTCGTCATGTTCGGCCTCGGGGGCATCTACGTCGAGGCTTTCGGGGACGTGACCTTCCGGCTCCAGCCGGTGAGCGACCTGGACGCCCGGGAGATGATCCGATCGATCCGCGGGGCGCCCCTCCTGGAGGGGGTCCGGGGCGAGGAAGGGGTGGACTTCGAGGTGCTGGCCGAGACCATCCAGCGCGTGAGCCAGCTCGTGGGCGACCACCCCCGCATCGCGGAGCTGGACGTGAACCCCTTCCTCGCCTTCCCGGAGGGAGGCCGGAGCGTGGCGGTCGACGGCCGGATCCTCCTCCGACCGGACGGGAGGGGCTGACGGGCAGCGGTTTGGCGCAGAAGTTGCGCCCGAGACCGGCGGAGGCGCCCGGCCACGGGCGAGAGCGCGGAACCAGATCGAGCCTCGGAGCACCATGGAGATCGCACCGGACCTGGCCCCCGGCTCGGCCGGGGGGAAGGGCGAGGCCGGAGAGGGTGGACCGGACGCCGCCGGATCCCCGGAGGCGGAGGGGACGCCGGCCCCGGGCCGCATCGTCGTGGCCGACGACAACGAGGACTGCCGGATGGCGCTGCGGGCGCTCCTGGAGGCGGCGGGCTACGAGGTCCACGAGGCCGCCGACGGCGAGGAGGCCATCGAGGTGTCGCGCCGGGTCCGGCCGGACCTGGTGCTGATGGACATCATGATGCCCGGCGTCGACGGTCTCGAGGCCACGCGCAGGATCCGGGAGATCCGGGGCCTGGACGACGTCCGCATCGTGGCGGTCACCGCCATGGAGGGCGCCCGCCAGGCCAGCATGGCCGCCGGCTGCGACGAGTGCATCCTGAAGCCCATCGACCCGGGCGGGCTGGAGGAGCTGGTCGACGGCTGGATCGACGGGGCCTGAGCGGCGCCGCCCCGAGGACTGCCGCGCCGAGACCGGAGGGCCCCGAGCATGCCCCGACGTTGCCCCCACTGCGGCCACGAGACCGAGGCGGCGACCTGCCCCCTCTGCGGCAGCGACGTGGCCGGCGAGCCGGGCCCGGGCGCCGACGAACCCCGGCCCGTGCCCTGGGAGGACTCCTCGGTGTCCTTCCCGGACGACCTGGTTCGGACCTGGCGGTCCAGCCTCTTCGAGCCGGCGGGCTTCTTCGCCCGGGTCACGGGCCGCGGGGGCTTCGCGCGGCCGCTCCTCTACTTCCTCCTGGTCACCGTCGCGGGCGCGGTCTTCACGCTGGTCTGGGAGTACGCGCCGATCCTCCCCGGCGCGGGGCCCGACGGACCGATGGGGATCGGTCCCGGGGTCTTCTTCTTCCTGACGCCGTTCGTCGCGCTTGTGAGCCTGGCGGTCTCGACGCTCTTCTACCACCTGGGCGCCGTCGTGCTCGCCCCCGAGCGCCGGGGGATGGGGGCGACCGCCCGGGTGCTCTGCTACGCCGCGGGGCCGTCGGTGCTGGCGGCGATCCCGATCGTGGGCGGACTGGTGGGCCTGGTCTGGACCTGGGTGCTCCAGGTGGTGGGGCTCCGGGAGGTGCACCGCACCAGCACGGGGCGGGCCGTGATCATGGTCTTCTGGCCCTGGCTCCTGGTCGTCCTGCTCACCGTGGGCATGGTCGCGCTGGCCCTCGTCGGGGGGGTGGACGAGAGCCTTCGGCTCCCCCTGTCCGCGCTGGCGGCGGGTCGCTGATCGGGCCCGGGACGGGCGGATGAGCGAGGGCGGCCGCACCGAGAGCGAGCGCGTCGAGCGCGAGGAGTTCCGCCGGGGCCATATCGGGCCCGGGGACGAGCCGGTGGAGCCGCGGCCGGCGGCGACGCTGGTCCTGGCCCGCGGCGGTGACGACGGGCTCGAGCTGCTTTTCCTGCAGCGGCCCGAGGAGTCGCGCTTCGCGGCGGGCGCCTGGGTCTTCCCGGGCGGGGTCGTGGATCCCGGCGACCGCGAGGCCGAGCTCGCCGGGCGCCTGGGCCCGGGGGCCACCTCCTCGGAGACGCCCTTCCTGGCGGCCGCCCTGCGCGAGTGCTTCGAGGAGACCGGCCTGCTCCCGGCGGACCGGGTGCCGGCGTGGGAGGCGCGGCGCCGGGTCCGGGAGGAGCTGCTGGCCGGCGCAGTCGACCTCCCGGCGATCCTCCGGCGCTGGGACCTCACCTTCCGGGACCTGAGGGCGGCCTACTTCGCCCGGTGGGTCACGCCGGCGCGCCTCTCCCGGCGCTACGACGCCCGCTTCTTCCTGGCCGAGCACCGGGGCGGCGAGCCCCACCTGGTCCACGGGGAGCACACCGACGCGGCGTGGATCGCGCCCCGACGGGCCCTGGAGCGCTTCCGGGCGGGCGACTTCCCGATGCTCTTCCCCACCCGGAAGACGGTGGAGTCGCTGGACGGGTTCGGGAGCCTCGACGAGGCCCTGGAGGCGTACCGCCGTCGGACGGTGGAGCCCGTCCGGCCGCGCCTGCTGGTGGAGGAGGACCGGGTGGTCCCGGTCCTGCCGGGCGACCCGGCCTACGAGCGCGCCGGGCCGGAGGGAGCTTGAGCCCGGAGGTCCTCCGCCCGGGTCCGGGCGTCCGCTGCGTCGTGGCGGACAACCCGGGGCCCATGACCCTGGACGGGACCCGGACCTACCTGGTGGGCGAGGAGCGGGCGGTGCTCCTCGACCCGGGCCCCGCCGAGGGGCTGGAGAGTCGCCTGGAGGCGCTGGCGGCCGGGCGGCGGGTGGTCGCCGTGGCCCTCACCCACGCCCACCCGGATCACGCCGCGGGAGCGCGGGAGGCCGCCCGACGGACCGGCGCGCCGGTGGCGGCGTCGGCCGCGACGCTGGAACGGACCGGCCTGGACGGCCGGGCCGTGGAGGACGGCGAGGGCCTGGAGGTCGACGGCGGCGAGTCGACCCTGGTGGCCGTGGCCACGCCGGGCCACGCCGCCGACCACCTGTGCTGGTGGTGGCCCCCGGCGGCCGCCGTCTTCACCGGCGACCTGGTCCTGGGCACCGGCACGGCCATGGTGGGCCATCCGGACGGCCACATGGGGAGCTACCTCGAGAGCCTCGAGCGGCTCCGGCGGCTGGACCCCGACCGGCTGTACCCGGGCCACGGCGGGCCCGTCGACGGGGCGGACGAGCGGCTGCGGGGCTATCTCCGGCACCGCCGTGAGCGGGAGGAGCAGATCCGCGAGGCGGTGGAGGAGGGCGCGGGCTCGGTGGCGGAGATCCGCCGGCGGGTCTACGGGGAGCTGGCGGACGGCCTCGATTTCGCGGCGGAGGCCTCGATCCGGGCCCACCTGGAGCACCTGGAGGAGCGGGGCGTCGATCTGCCGGAGATGGAGGACCGGGGAGGCGATGGCCCCGCCCTCCACTGAGCCCGGGCCGGCGGGAGGGTCCGGGGCGCCGTCCCGGGAGAGGGACCCGGGGACGGCGGAGGAGACGGCGGGGTCGCCCCCCGGGGCCTCCCGCGTGGCCCTGGGGCTGGTCTTCCTCACCGTGGTCATCGACCTGGTGGGCTTCGGGATCGTCCTCCCGCTGCTCCCCTTCTACGCCACGGAGCTGGGCGCCGGGCCCGCCGAGGTCGGCCTGATCATCGGCTCCTTCTCGGCCATGCAGTTCGCGCTGGCCCCGGTCTGGGGGCGGCTCTCGGACCGGATCGGACGACGGCCCGTGCTGGTCGTGGGGCTCTTCGGCTCCGGGCTGAGCTACGTGGTCTTCGGCCTGGCCGAGACGGTGGGCGTCCTCCTCCTGTCCCGGGTGATCGCCGGCGCCATGGGGGCCAACATCCCGGTGGCCCAGGCCTACATCGCCGACACGACCACAGAGGACGGGCGCGCCCGGGGGATGGGCCTGGTGGGGGCCGCCTTCGGCCTGGGGTTCGTGGCCGGCCCGGCCATCGGCGGCGTGTTGAGCCACTGGGGCTACGGGGTGCCGGGCTTCTTCGCCGCGGGGCTCAGCCTGGTGGCGGCGTGCGTGGCCTTCTTCGCCCTGCCGGAGTCTCTCCCGCCGGAGCGCAGGACCCGGGCGACGGGCCGCGGCGCGGCCGCCGCGCTCCGGGCCCTGCCCGGCCGGGTGCGGGAGCTCCGCGAGGCGATCTCCCGCCCGGACCTCCGCGATCCCATCGGCTCGTTCTTCGTGGGGACGCTGGGCTTCGCGGCCTTCACCACCACCTTCCCCCTCCTCCTGGAAGGCCCCCTGGGGATGAGCTCGGTGGACGCCGGCTGGTATTTCGCCTACCTGGGCCTGGTCTCGGCCACCGTCCAGGGCGCGCTCATCGGCCCCACCGTGGACCGGCTGGGCGAGCGCCGCGTGGCGCTGGGGGGCGCCGCCGTCATGGCCGCCGGACTGGGGGCCATGGGATGGGCCGGCGGGACCCTCTCCCTGCTGGTCGCCCTCGGGGTGGTGGGCGTGGGCTTCGGCTACATGACGCCCTCCCTCCAGAGCCTCATCTCCCGCCGGGCCGGAGAGGGGGCCCAGGGCGGGGTGCTGGGGCTGAACCAGTCGGCGGGGAGCCTGGCCCGCGTCCTCGGGCCGGTGGCCGGGGGATGGGCCTTCGGGGCCCTGGGCGCCCGCTGGGAGTTCCTGGCCACCGCCGGGGTGCTGGCCGCCGCCGCGACCTGGATCGCCCGCATCGCCCCGGTGGGGAAGGCCTGAGGGCCCCGGCCGGGCCGCCGCCGCTCAGCCCCCGTTCGCCGGGGGGCCGTCCAGCCCGGCCAGGATCCTCCGGTTCGGGGTGGGGAAGGCCAGCTCCTCCAGCTCGCCGTGTCCCGCCCACCGCCATTCCGGGGCCGACCGGGCCCGCGGCCGACCCGAGACGCGGCGAGCGTGGAAGGGGAGGAGGGTGACCCGGAAGTGGCTGTAGGCGTGGTCCACGGGCTCCAGGGCCGGACCCACCTCCACCTCGATCTCGAGCTCCTCCCGCAGCTCGCGGCGCACCGCCTCCCGCGGGGTCTCGCCCTCCTCGACCTTGCCGCCCGGGAACTCCCACAGCCCTCCCAGCATCCCGTCGGCCGGCCGCCGCTGGACCAGCAGGCGGCCCTCCTCCCAGACCAGCCCCAGGGCCACCCGGTGGTGGGGGAGCTCGCCCCGCCCCCGGGCGGGCGGACGGCGGTCCACGGTCCCCCGCGCCCGGGCCAGGCAGGCGTCGGCCAGGGGACAGAGGTCGCAGGAGGGCGAGGTCGGCGTGCACACCTCGCCCCCGAGGTCCATCAGCGCCTGGTTGAGGTCGGCGGGATCGTCCGGCCGGGCCTCCAGCAGCCGGCCGGCGGCGTCCCGGAGCTCCGCCTCGCCCGGATCGGGCAGGTCCAGCAGGCGGCAGAGGACGCGGCGGGTGTTCCCGTCCACCGCCGGCTCGGGGCGGCCGAAGGCCAGGCTGGCCACGGCGCCGGCGGTGTAGGGGCCGATGCCGGGCAGCTCGCGGAGCCGCTCCGGGTCGTCGGGCACCTCGCCCCCGTACCGCTCCACCACCTCCCGGGCGGCGGCGTGCAGCCGCCGGGCCCGGGCGTAGTAGCCGAGCCCCTCCCAGGCCTTCAGGACGTCGTGGCGGTCGGCACGGGCCAGGGACTCCACGTCGGGGAACCGCTCCAGGAAGTCGCCCCAGTAGTCCCGCACCGTGGAGAGCCGGGTCTGCTGGGCCATCACCTCCGCGACCCAGATGCGGTAGGGGTCGGCCTCGGCGCGCCAGGGGACGTCCCGGTCCCGGCCCCGGTACCAGGCGAGCAGGGCGTCGGCCGCCGCCCCCGGGTCGACCTCGCCGGCGGTCGGCTCCTCCGCGTCCCCCGGCCCGCCCCCGCTCACGGCCGGTCCCCGCCGCCCTCGCCGCCGGGCCCGGGGAAGCGGCCGTCGTACACCTTCCGCGCGGGGCCCTCCAGCCGAATCGGGCGGACCCGCCGTTCGGCGGGATCGGTCGCGGCGGCGTCGTCCAGCACCACCGTCAGCGACGCCCCGCTCCGGGTCTCCAGCTCCAGGGTCGGCCCCGTCCGGCCCGCCGCGTGCAGGGCGAGGGCCGCGGACATGGAGCCGGCGCCGCAGGCCCCCGTCTCGGCCTCGACCCCCCGCTCGTAGGTCCGGACGGCCGCCCGGTCCGGGCCGCGGACCTCCACCAGGTTCACGTTCGCGCCCTCGGGGCCGAGGACCTCCGCGTGCCGGGCCGGCCGGCAGAGCTCCTCCAGCTCCCCCGCGGGCAGGCGCTCCAGGGGCAGAATCAGGTGGGGGGTCCCCATCTCCACCAGCCAGCCGGTCCGGCGCTCCCCGCCCAGCGGGACGGTCCGCTCCCCGACGACCCGGCAGGCGAGCCGGTAGTCGAGCCGAACTCGCTCTCCCGAGACGCGGGCCTCGAGACGCCCCTCGGACGTCCGGAGCGCGATCTCGCCCCCGGGGGCGAGGCCGACGTGGGCCGCCCACAGCGCCACGCACCGGCTTCCGTTCCCGCAGGTGCCGAACTCGGAGCCGTCGGGGTTGAAGAAGCGGACGCCGAGCGGGCCGTCGTCGCCGGGATCCACGAGGGCGAGGCCGTCGGCGCCGGCGCCGGCGCGCCGCGGGCACATCCGCCGGGCGAGGGCCGCGGGGTCGGGCCCCGCGTCGCGGGCCCGGACGACGAGGAAGTCGTTGCCGGCGCCGGAATACTTGGCGAAGGGGATCATGGCACGGCTCGGGTGGAGGGCGAAGCACGACGACCGCTCGAGAGGCGAAGCTACCTCACGTCATCCGGACACGCCCGACCCTCCCCCGTCGGTGGCGCAAACGTAGACCGGGTGCCGGGGGGCGGCAAGACGGCCCTCTGCGGCGGGATCGGCGCGGACCCTATATTCGAGCCCGCGCGATCCCGCGCCCGAGGCGAACGACCCGAACGGGAGGTACCCGATGCCGCGCTTCGTGCCGAGAAAGTCCCACAAGGTGGGGCTGGCCCCCGGGAGCCTGGTCCCCGTGGAGGTCGAGAGCCACGAGCCCGTCCGGCTGACCCTGACCGAGTACGGCCCCGAGGAGATGTCGGAGACGACCTTCTCCGGGTTGGACGAGCTCCCGGAGCCGCGGCCGGGCTCCGCCGTGCGCTGGCTGAACGTGGACGGCCTCCAGGACGTCGAGGTGGTCGAGG
>CAYVFM010000038.1:0-11496 GCA_964450995.1 uncultured Gemmatimonadota bacterium
GAGGGCCTGGAGGGGATCGAGGCGGCGCTGGCGCGGCGGGCCCCCGACGCGGCCTCGGCCCGGGCCGCGGTCTCGGCGGCGCTGCACGACCTGTGGGGACGGCGCCTCGACCGCCCGCTCTGGCGGCTCTGGGGCCTGGACCCGGGAGCCGCCCCGGTCAGCTCGTTCACCCTGGGGCTGGACGAGCCGGGGGTGGTGGCGGAGAAGGCCCGGGCGGCGGCCGGCTGGCCGATCCTCAAGGTGAAGCTGGGGCTCGAGGACGCCGGCCGGGAGCGGGCCCTGCTGGAGGCGGTCCGCTCGGAGGCCCCCGACGCCGTGGTCCGGGTGGACGCCAACGCCGGCTGGCCCGACGCGGACGCGGCGGAGGAGCGGATCCGGACGCTGGCCGACCTCGGCGTCGAGCTGGTCGAGCAGCCCCTCCCGCCGGGGGACGACGAGGGCCTGCGGCGGTTGAAAGACGCCTCCCCCCTGCCGGTGGTCCTGGACGAGTCGTGCCTCCTGGCGGCGGACGTGCCGCGCCTGGCCGCCCGGGGCCACGGGGTGAACCTGAAGATGGCCAAGACCGGCGGCCCCCGGGAGGCGCTCCGGGCGATCCACGCCGCCCGGGCCTGCGGGCTCCGGGTGATGATCGGCTGCATGGTGGGGACGACGCTCGGCGTGGCGCCGGGGATGCACCTGGCGCCGCTGGCCGACTGGGTGGACCTGGACGGCGCCGCGCTGCTGGCCGGGGACCCGTTCCGCGGGCCGCGGCTGGAGGAGGGCCGGATCGTCCTGCCGGACGCTCCGGGCCTGGGGGTGGAGCCCCGGCGCTGAGGGGGGCGCCGGCTACAGCAGCGACTCCGGGTCCCGGTCGATCTCGAGCTGCATGTCCCCGGACGGCTGGCCCTTCACGTCGTCCAGGTGGCGGAGGACCGCCCCCAGGGGCGCCGCCCGATCCGACTTCAGCAGGAAGTGCCAGCGCCACCGGCCGCGGATCCGGTCCAGCACGCAGGGAGCCGGACCCACCACCTGCACGCCCTCCGCCCCGCCCCGCCGGATGGCCTCCCGGGTCCAGTCGGCCAGCTCGCCGGCGGCGTCGGCCACCTCCGTCTCGCCGGGACCGCTGACGACCAGGTTGGCCAGCCGCAGGTGGGGCGGGTAGCCGGGGCCGGACCGGTCCTCCAGCTCCCGTTCCGCGAAGCCCCCGTAGTCGTGCTCCACTGCCCGCTCGAGGGCGAAGTGCCCGGGCCGGGCGGTCTGGACCAGCACCCGGCCCGGCCGGTCGCCCCGTCCCGCCCGCCCGGCCACCTGGGCCAGCAGGCGGAAGGTCCGCTCGCTGGCCCGGAAGTCCGGCAGGTTCAGGCCGACGTCGGCGTTGACGACCCCGACCAGGGTGACGTCGGGGAAGTCGTGGCCCTTGGCGATCATCTGGGTGCCCATCAGGATGTCGACCTCGCCGCGGCGGACGCGGTCCAGGATGTCGAAGTGGGCCCACCGGGTCCCGGTGGTGTCCCGGTCCATCCGGGCGATCCGGGCGTCGGGGAAGAGCTCGCCCACCCGCCGCTCCACCTGCTCGGTGCCGAGGCCGGAGTGCTGGAGGCCCGAGGCGCCGCACTCCTCGCAGGCGTCGGGGACCCGCTCCTGCCAGCCGCAGTGGTGGCAGACGATGCGGCTCCGGCCCCGGTGGAAGGTGAGGCTCACGCTGCAGGAGGGGCAGCGCCAGACGTGCCCGCACTCCCGGCACTGGACGAAGGAGGCGTAGCCGCGCCGATTCAGCAGGAGGATCGCCTGCTCGCCCCGCTCCAGCGTCTCGGCCAGGGCGTCCCGCAGGGGGTCGGTCAGCACCAGCGGCCCCCGGTCGGTCGAGCCCTCGCCCGGATCGGAGCCCCCGTCCCCGTCGGCGCGGCCGGCGGGGGAGCCGCCCGCCCGGTCGACGGACCGGTTCCGCCGCGCCTCCCGCTCGGCCCGGAGGTCCACCAGCTCGACCTCCGGCAGGGGCTGGGCGGTGACCCGGTCGGGCAGCTCCCAGAGGGCGTAGCGCCCCCGGTCGGCGTTGTGCCAGCTCTCCAGCGACGGCGTCGCCGAGCCCAGGACGCAGAGCGCCCCCTCCAGGCGGCCCCGGACCGCCGCCACCGCCCGGGCGTGGTAGCGCGGGAGGTCGGACTGCTTGTAGCTCCCCTCGTGCTCCTCGTCCACCACCACCAGCCCCAGGTCCCGGACCGGCGCGAAGACAGCCGACCGGGCCCCGATGGCCACCCGCTTCTCGCCCTCCCGAAGCGCGCGCCACTCGTCGTGGCGCTCGCCGGCGGAGAGGCCCGAGTGTAGGACCGCGATCCGGTCGCCGAAGACCGCCCGGAAGCGCTGGACGGTCTGCGGGGTGAGCGAGATCTCGGGCACCAGCACGATGGCCCCCCGCCCCCGCCGGCCCACCACCTCCTTCATCACCTCGAGGTAGACCAGCGTCTTGCCCGAGCCCGTGACCCCCCGCAGCAGGGCGACACCCGGCTCCTCCCGTCCCGCGGCCTCCCGGAGGCCGCGGATGACCTCGGCCTGGCGCGGGGTGGGCTCCAGGTCCGGCGGGTCGGGGGCCTCCACCTCGGCGAAGGGGTCGCGCCGGACCTCCTCGTCGGCGATCTCGGCCACGCCCTTCTCCTCCATCCCCTTCAGCACCGAGCGGCTGAAGCCGAGCTGGCGCTCCATGTGGGCCACCTCGGCCACGCTCCCCATGGCCTCCAGCGCCCCGTAGGCCTCGCGCTGCCGGTGGGCGCGGCCGAAGGCCTCCTCCCGGGCGGTGAGGGTGGGGAGGTCGCGGACCAGGCGGATCACCTGCCGGCTGCGTCCCCCGCCGTCGCTCCCGGGCACCTCCTCCTCCACCTCCACGAGGCCGTCGCCGGCCAGCGCGCGGAGGAGGGGCCAGACGGCGGCGCCGTCGGCCGTCTCCCGCAGGGTGGTGGCCAGGAGCGGGCCCGAGGCCCGGGCCAGGCGGGCCAGGACGGCCCGCCGCGCGCCGCCCTCGTCCCCTCCCTCCTCCGCCCGCCGGGCCGCCTCCCGGCCCTCGTCGGTGAGGGCCACCCGGAAGGACGACTCGGTGAAGAGCCCAGGGGGGAGGGCCGCCCGCAGGACCATCCCCGGGGGCGCGACGTAGTAGCGCGCCACCCAGCGGCACAGCTCCATCAGGGGGGCGGGGAGGACGGGCTCGGCGTCCAGGACGTCCTCCACCTCCCGCACGCGGTCGAGGTCGGTCTCCCCGGAGAGCCGGTCGACGCACCCCACCACCTTCCGTCGGCGGAAGGGCACCAGGACCCGCATCCCGGGGCGCACCTCCCCGCGCAGCTCCGGCGGGAGGCGATAGACGAAGGTCTGCCGCAGGGGGCGGGGCAGCGCGACGTGGCAGTAGGGTTCGCCGGTCACGGCCGGAGCGGAGCCCGTGGCGCCGGGGCGGACGCCTGCTTTGTGGTTTCGTAAAGCATCAGGTCCGTCGTCGTCGGCGTGGTGTGATTTACCTTGTCGCTTTGTGATCCTGTCGGCGGGCCCCGTCCCGGGCCGCTCCGGGGGCGGTGCGGCCCGAATTCTTGACCGGTCCCGCGCGCGATCCTACACTCCGGGAAAGCGACCGACCCCCCCGATCCCCATGGGCTGCCTGACACTCAACGCGTCCTACGAGCCCCTCAACATCGTCCCGGTCCGCCGGGCCCTCCGCCTGGTCATCGACGGCAAGGCCGAGGCCCTGGAGGTGGACGAGGACCGCCCCTACCGGTCCGAGAACCTCGAGATGGCGGCGCCGGTCGTCATCCGGCTCGTCCGCTACATCGAGGTGCCCCGCCGCTTCCGGCGCCAGGTGACCAACACCTTCCTGTTCGCCCGGGACGAGTACACCTGCCAGTACTGCGGCCGTCACCGCTCCAACCTGGGCTACCGGGAGTCGCTCACCCGCGACCACGTGGTCCCCAAGTCCAGGGGCGGGGGCAACGGGTGGAGCAACGTCGTCACCGCGTGCAGCCGCTGCAACCTGGACAAGGGGGACCGCCTGCCGGACGAGGCCGGCATGACCCTCCGGAAGCAGCCCTCCGAGCCCAACCACGTCGAGCTGGTCTGGGCCGTCCGCAAGGTGACCCCCATCCAGGCCAAGTACATCGCCATGTTCTACGGCGAGGACGTCCTGGAGGCGCTGAGGAGCTGAGGTTCCCGTGGGCGTCGGGAACCTGGGGGTGTCCGAGCTGCTGGTCGTGGCGGTCCTCGTCCTCCTGCTCTTCGGCCCGCGTCGATTGCCCGAGATCGGGCGCACCGTGGGCCAGGCCCTCCGCGAGTTCAAGCGCGGCCTGAACGAGGTCAAGCGGGAGCTGGACGAGATGGACCGCTCCGCTCGCCCGCGGGAGGAGGAGCGCCGCGAGGGCCCCCGGGGTCGGCTGACCCCGCCGGGGCGGGACGAGCCGCCCGGCCCGGAGGCCGGCGACGACGCGGGCGGGAGCGAGACCGCCTCGACCGGCGGCGAGGAGCCGCCGGCCGGGGAGGCGAGCCGTCCCGGGTCCGGCGACGGCGACGGGCAGGGGGAGCCGGCCTGACCGACCCGTGAACGGAAAACGCCCGCCCCTCCCGGGACGGGCGCTCCCCTTGTCGCCCGGTGCCGCCGTCGTGGCGGCGACCCGTCGCGCGTGCTTCCCTCAGCCGCCGGTCCGGCAGGTGGCGCCGCCGACGTCGAAGTCGGCGGTGGCGGTGCCGTCCGCCTCCACCGTCACCGCGTTCGGATCGGCCTGGGCGGTGATGTCCAGGGTGTCACCGTTCTGGAGGACCCGCCGCTGCTCGAAGTCCATCGAGTAGTCGTCGGTGGGGAGCCCCTCCATCCGGAAGTCACCGGCGCTGTCGGCGGTGGTGGATCGGCTGTACGAGCCGCCCTCGCCGTCCGACGTGTTCTGCGCCGTGGCGTGGATCAGGAAGTACTGATCGAGGAACTCCTCCTCGGTGATGGTCTGCCCGCCGCACTGGACGGGGAAGGGCTCCACCCGGGCGTCGCCCACGGTGGCCGTGCCCACGATGGCGCCGGTCTCGTCCTCCTCGTCGTCCTCGGAGGCGACGATCACCGGCTGGACGCTCCAGGAGCCGGACCCGGTCAGGCCGGTCTCGGCCCGGAAGCTCTCGGCCACGTCGAAGTCCAGCAGGAGCGTGGTGTTCGAGCTCCCGCTGACCGAGAAGCTCCCGCCGGCCAGCCTCACCCGGACGCCGACGTCGTCGCCGCAGGCGTCGCAGGTGATGGAGCCGGAGATCGCGGCGCTGGCCCCGGGGAGCTGGACGTTCGCGCTGGTGGCCAGCACGGTGCCGTCGCGGGTCTCCACCGCGGCCTCCTCGATGACGACGTGCACCTCGCTGTACGTGTCGGCCTCCACGGCGACGTTCGAAGAGAGGGTGACGGCGGATCCGCCCTCGAGCTGCGTCAGCTCCACGGCCCCGTCGCTGGAGCCGGCGAGCTGGACCCGGCCGTCCGGACCCTCGGCGTAGACCTCGGCCACCGAGACCCAGGCCGCGTTCACGGTCCCCTCCGCGTCGGTCATGTGGACGCTCACCGAGCCCTGTCCGTCCCCGCCTCCGCCAGGACCGGACGGCCCGTCGCCCCCGCCGCAGCCGGCGAGACCGAAGAGCGTCAGACAGCCCAGCGAGAGGATCGACCACGTCTTCGCGCCGTATCGCATCGTCTTCTCCTTCGGTTAGGTTCTCTCGATCCGCGGGGGCGCGCCGCGAGCGTGGCTGCCCCCCCGGATCGGCGCCGGGTCCCCGACGAGGCGGCCCGGACGACCGTCACGGGCCCCGGCGGGCCGCCGCCGCGGGTCGCCGACGAGCCACCGCGGACCGGGAGCCACCATGTCCCTGCCCCCCTTCGAGATGGAGCGATGGCAATCCCTCCACGAGAACCGCGTGGAGCTGAACCTCTCGGAGAGCGGGGTCGAGCCGCTCTCCCTCGACGAGCTGCAGGAGCTCGCCGAGCCCGGCGACGTCGGCGCTGCCGGGCTCGGCTACACGCAGACGAACGGCACCCGGCGGCTCCGGGAGCGGATCGCCGCCCTCTATCCCGGCGCCGGACCCGAGAACGTCCTGGCGACGGTGGGCGGGGCCGAGGCGAACTTCCTGGCCCTCTGGCACCTGGCGGAGCCGGGCGAGCCGGTGGCGGTGCTCCAGCCCGCCTACGCCCAGGCCGCGGGCCTGGCCCGGGGCTTCGGGGCGGAGCTGCGGGAGGTCTGGCTCGAGGAGGAGCGCGGCTGGCAGCCGGCGCCCGGGGCGCTGGAGGAGGCGCTGGAAGGGGCCCGGCTGGCGGTGGTCACCCACCCGAACAACCCCACCGGGGCCGCCCTCTCGGAGCGGGCCCGGGAGGAGCTGACGGAGGCCGCCCGACGGGAGGGCGCCTGGATCCTCTCCGACGAGGTCTACGCGGGCGCCGAGCGGGACGGACGGGAGACGCCGACGCTCTGGGGCCGGTGGGAGCGCACCCTGGTCACCGGCTCCCTCTCGAAGGCCTACGGGCTGCCCGGTCTGCGGCTGGGGTGGCTGGTGGGCCCGGAGCCGGTGGTGGAGGAGCTGTGGGCGCGAAAGGACTACACGACCATCGCCCCGGCCGCCCTCTCCGACCGGCTGGCGGCGGCGGTCCTGGAGCCCGGGGCGCGGGCCCGCGTCCTGGAGCGGACGCGGGGCATCGTCCGGGAGAACCTGGAGCTGCTCGGGCGGTGGCTCGACGCCCGTCCGGGCCTGTTCGAGTACCGCCCGCCGGACGCCGGCGCCATCTGCTGGGTCCGCTACGGCCTGGACGTCGGCTCCTCCGAGCTGGCGGAGCGGCTGCGGCGGGAGAAGAGCGTCCTGGTGGTGCCGGGCGACCAGTTCGGGATGGACGGCTACCTGCGGCTGGGCTTCGGCATCGAGCGGCCGCGGCTGCGCGAGGCCCTGCGCCGGACCGCGGACCTGCTCGGGGAGCTGGGCGCCGGCGGCTGAGCCCGGAGCCCCGCGAGTGGCCCGGATGCTGCATTGGATGGAGGGCCCGACGACGACGATTGTGAAAGCGCCCCGACCCGAGCAGGAGGCGAACATGGCCGCATTCGAGCTGCCCGACCTTCCCTACGCCTACGACGCCCTCGAGCCCCACGTCGACGCCCGGACGATGGAGATCCACCACGATCGCCATCACGCGGGCTACACGCGGAAGTTCAACGCCGCGCTGGAGGGCCACCCGGAGCTCCAGGACAGGTCGGCCGAGGAGATCCTCGGCGACCTCGACGCCGTGCCGGCCGACATCCGGACCACCGTCCGGCAGAACGGCGGAGGCTACGTGAACCACGCCCTCTTCTGGGAGATCATGTCGCCCGAGGGCGGCGGCGAGCCCGGCGGCGCCCTGCTGGACGAGCTGCGCGGCTCCTTCGGCTCCTACGAGAACTTCCGGCAGGACTTCAACGACGCCGCGACGGGCCGCTTCGGCAGCGGCTGGGCCTGGCTGGTGGTGGACGACGCCGGCAAGCTCCAGGTCTACAGCACGCCGAACCAGGACAGCCCGTACCTGGAGGGCCACACCCCGATCCTGGGCCTCGACGTCTGGGAGCACGCCTACTACCTGAACTACCAGAACGAGCGCGGCTCCTACGTCGAGAACTGGTGGAACGTGGTCGACTGGCCCGAGGTGACGGCCCGCTTCGAGGCCGCCCGGTGAGCTGAGCCGGGCCGCGGCCGGAGCCCGGCCGCGGGACCGCGAGCGAGGAGCGGAGGGGCGCGCCCGGCGACGGGTCGCGCCCCTCCGGCGCGCGGGTCAGCCGCAGAGGTCGTGGGCCGGGTCGCCGAAGCTGATCCCGAGCGCCCGGGCGGTCTGCACCAGGTCCCCCTCCGGGTTCACCGTCTTGCGCCCGGCCAGGGCCTCGGTCAGGGGCACCGCGCGGACGTCGTTGTCGTCCAGGCAGACCATGCAGCCGAAGCGCCCCGCCGAGGCGCAGCGCACGGCTGCCGTCCCGAACCGGAGGGCCAGCAGGCGGTCGAACGCCACCGGCGTGCCGCCCCGCTGGAGGTGGCCCAGCACCAGCGAGCGCGTCTCCTTCCCGGTGCAGGCGGCCAGCTCCTCGGCGACCCGCTGTGCGATCCCGCCGAGCCGCTCCTGCTTCTCCTCGCCCCCGGGCACTTCCTTCGTCACCGGCTCGCCGTCCACCGGACGGGCGCCCTCGGCCACGCAGACGATGCTGAAGTCCCGGCCCCTCCGCTCCCGCGCCCGCAGCTTCTCGCACACGCAGTCGATGTCGTAGGGGATCTCGGGGATCAGGATGACGTCGGCGGTCCCGGCCAGGCCGCTGTGGAGCGCGATCCAGCCGGTGTGCCGCCCCATCACCTCGACCACCATGATCCGCTGGTGGCTCTCGGCGGTGGAGTGGACCTTCCCGATGGCGTCGGTGGCCGTCTCCACGGCGGTCTGGAAGCCGAAGGAGTGGGAGGTGGCGGCCACGTCGTTGTCGATGGTCTTGGGCACGCCCACGACGGGGAGGCCCTTGCCGTGGAGCTCCGAGGCGATCCGGAGGCTCCCGTCGCCGCCGATGGCCACCAGGGCGTCCAGCTCGTGCTCCCGGAAGTTCTCCAGCACCTCGTCGGAGCGGTCCCGGGTGTCCTCCCCCTCCGGGTCCGGCCAGGCGAAGGGATTGCCCCGGTTGGTGGTGCCCAGGATCGTGCCCCCCAGGTGGGTGATCCCCCGGACGTCCTTTCGGGTCAGGCGGACCAGGCTGCCCTCCTCGCCCCCCAGCAGCCCGCCGTAGCCGTCCTCGACCCCGTAGACCTCCCAGCCCCGGTTCAGCGACGCGAGCACCGTCGCCCGGATCACCGCGTTGAGGCCGGGGGCGTCCCCGCCGCCGGTGTTGATCGCGATCTTCCGCACCGCTCCGGTGCCGTCCGCCATGGCGCCTCCCGTGTCCGCGTTCCTTCGTGTCGCCTCCGGCCCGGACCTCGGGCCGGCCTCGCGTGGTAATCACGTTGCAGCCTGCAGGTTCCGATCCGGCCGCGACGCGCGGCGACGCGACGAAGAGACACGGCGACGAAGGGAAGGGACGATGAGCTGGTTCGGCGACCTCCTCTCCGGCGACGGCGGCTCCCGGGGGGACCGGGAGCGGAATCGGGATGCCCGGGTCCGGGCGGCCCAGCTCCGGAAGGGCGTCGAGTCGGCCGCCGCGGCCATCGAAGAGCGCCATCCCGGGATCGCCAGCGACGCGGTGGAGGCGGCGGATCTCCTGGTGGAGCGGGTGCCCGGCGTCGACCCCTCGATCTACGACGAGCACGACCGCGGCCACGAGCGCCCGGGCGAGGGGGGGCTGGCCGGCGACCTGCCGGGCGGCGAGCGGGCCCGGGAGCTGGCCCGGGCGGCCGTGGACCGGATGGACGAGCTCCATTTCGCCCTCCTGCAGGTCTCGGTGCAGGGGCGGGACCCGGAGGAGGCCGGGGTCGCCGAAGCGACGGAGGCGGCCCGGCGGGCGGCCGACGAGCTGGAGTCGGAGTCGGCCCCCGCCGGCGGGGACGCTTGAGCGCCGCGGCCTCCGGCCCCCGGACCGTCCTGCTGGACCTGGACGGAACGCTCGTCGACTCCGAGGAGCTGATCCTCGCCTCCTACCGCCACACCCTCCGGACCCACCGGGAGGAGGCGCCCCCCGACGACGCCTGGCTCGAGACCATGGGCCAGCCGCTCGAGGCCCAGCTCCGGGACTTCGCCCGGGACGGGGACGAGGTCCGGGCGATGACGGAGACCTACCTGGAGCACAACGACCGCGTCCACGACGACCTGCTGCGCTCCTTCCCGGGGGTCCGGGAGGCCGTGGCGGAGCTCCGGGACCGGGGCCTGCGGCTCGGGATCGTCACGAGCAAGCGCCGGGACAAGGCGCTCCGGGGGCTGGAGGTCTGCGGCTATCCCCTGGACTGGTTCGGGTCGGTGGTCACGGCCAGCGACCTGGAGGCCCACAAGCCCGATCCGGCGCCGGTCCGGAAGGCCCTGGGGGAGCTGGGCGAGGAGCCGGCCGGGGCGCTGTTCGCCGGGGACAGCATCCACGACCTCCGGGCGGGCCGGGCCGCCGGCGTCCGGACCGCCGCCGCCCTCTGGGGCCCCTACGACCGGGAGCGCCTGGCGCCGGGCGAGCCGGACCTCTGGCTGGAGCGGCCCGGGGACCTGCTGGAGGCGGTCCCGGCGCCCTGAGCGGGCGCCGGGCGGCGGCCGTCAGGTGGCCGTCGCGGCCACCTCGCCGCCGCCGGCCTCGGACCCGTCCCCGGGCCGGACCGGCCCCTCCAGCCCCCGGAGGGCCTGCCGCATCACCTGGTCCAGCGAGCCGGCCAGCACGAACTCGGTCTCCTCGCGCACCTGGTCTGGCAGCTCCTCCAGGTCGCCCTCGTTCTCCTCGGGCAGGATCACCCTCCGGACGCCCGCGCGGTAGGCCCCCAGGACCTTCTCCTTCAGGCCGCCGACGGGCATCACCCGGCCCGTGAGGGTGATCTCCCCGGTCATCGCCACGTCGTGGCGGACGGGGCGGCCGCTCAGCGCACTCACCAGCGAGACGGCCATGGCGGTGCCGGCCGACGGCCCCTCCTTGGGGACGGCGCCGGCGGGGACGTGCACGTGGTACTCGTGGTCGCGCAGCCGCTCCTCGGGGATGTCCAGGGCTCCGGCGTGGGTGCGGGCCCAGGTGAGGGCCGCCCGCGCGCTCTCCTTCATCACGTCGCCGAGCTGGCCGGTGAGGACCAGGTCGTCCTTGCCCGGCATGACGCTGGTCTCCACCAGCATGATGTCGCCGCCGGCGGGCGTGTAGTACATCCCGGTGGCCACGCCCACCGTGTCCTCCTCCAGCTTCTCCTCGGGATGGACCTTGGGCTGGCCCAGGAAGTCCCGGAGCTCGTCGACGCCCACCGTCACCGCCTCGGCCTGGCCGCCGGCCACCCGCCGGGCGGCCTTCCGGGCGATCTGGGCCAGCTCCCGCTCCAGGTTCCGGACGCCGGCCTCGCGGGTGTAGCTGGCCACGATCTCCCGGATCGCCCCGTCCTCGATCGAGAGCTGGTCCTCCAGGAGGCCGCTCCGCCGCCGCTGGCGCGGCACCAGGTATCGGCGGGCGATCTGGAGCTTCTCGGCCTCGGTGTAGCCCCGGAACTCGATGGCCTCCATCCGGTCCTGCAGGGGGCCGGGGATGCTCTCCTTCACGTTGGCCGTGGCGATGAAGAGCACCTGGGAGAGGTCGAAGGGGACGCCCAGGTAGTGGTCCACGAAGGCGTCGTTCTGGGCCGGGTCCAGCACCTCCATCAGCGCCGCGGAGGGGTCGCCCTGGAAGGAGACGCCCAGCTTGTCGACCTCGTCCAGCAGGAAGACCGGGTTCTTCGTGCCGGCCCGCTTGATCCCCTCGATGATGCGGCCGGGGAGGGCGCCCACGTAGGTCCGGCGGTGTCCCCGGATGTCGGCCTCGTCGCGCGCGCCGCCCAGGGAGACCCGCACGTACTCCCGGTCCATGGCCTCGGCGATGGACTTGGCGATGGAGGTCTTGCCCA
>CAYVFM010000039.1:0-11453 GCA_964450995.1 uncultured Gemmatimonadota bacterium
AGCCCAGCATGTAGAAGGCCGTGGCGAACATCAGCCCCGACCACATGCCCCAGCCCACGATGCTCCCGAAGAAGCCCCCGAGCGCGTGGTTGACGTAGTAGTAGCTGCCGCCGGCCTTCGGCATGCCCGTGGCCAGCTCCGAGAGGGAGAGGGCGGCCAGGAGCGAGACGACGCCGCCCACGGCGAAGGAGACCATGGAGGCCGGTCCGGCGTTGGCCGCCGCGATGCTGGGCAGGACGAAGATGCCCGCCCCGATCATGGTGCCGACGCCCATGGTGTAGGCCTCGAGCAGGCCCAGGTCGCGGGCGAGCTCCTGTGTCGGCTCGGGGGAGCTCATCGGCACCTGCTCGTCTGACGGGTTCCGGGGTTCGGCACGGCGTCCGCAGGCGGGGACAGTGCCGTGGCGGCCGAGCCTCGCGCAATCGCGCGTCGGCCCGGCCCGCGCAAAACTTGCACGGGAGGCGAGGCGAGCCCGGTCACGCAGGGAAGGGAGCGCGCATGGCGAAGGGGAGCACCGGCGCCGTGATGGCCGCCATGGTGGCCAACGGCATCATCGCCGTGGCCAAGTTCACGGCGGCGGCGGTCACCGGCAGCTCGGCGATGTTCTCCGAGGGCATCCACTCGGTGGCCGACACCGGCAACCAGGCGCTGCTTCTCTTCGGCGACCGCCGGAGCCGCAAGCCGGCCGACCGCCGGCACCCCTTCGGCTACGGCCCGGAGATGTACTTCTGGGGCCTGATCGTCGCGATGATCCTCTTCGGGCTCGGCGGCGGCTTCAGCCTCTACGAAGGGATCTCCCACCTCGACCATCCCTCGACGCCCGGGAATCCGGTCTGGAACTACGCGGTGCTGGGGGTGGCCTTCGTGGTGGAGGCGATCGCCCTGAAGGTGGCGCTGGACCACCTGATGGACGGCCCGGGGCCCGACGGCGTCTGGCGCCGGCTCGTGGCGAGCAAGGACCCCCGCGTCTACGTCCCGGTGGCCGAGGACGCCGCCGCCCTCCTGGGCGTGGTCGTGGCCTTCGTGGGGATCTTCCTGGCACGGCTGCTGGACGCGCCGGTGCTGGACGCGGTCTCGTCGATCGTCATCGGCTTCATCCTGGCGGGGGTGGCCGTCTTCCTGGCCTGGGAGACCCGGGCCCTGCTGGTGGGCGAGAGCATGGGGGGCGATCTGGAGCGACGGATCCGTGCGGCGTGCGAGGAGGACGAGGCCGTGGACGCGGTCGTCCGCGTGCGGGGGATGCACCTGGGCCCCGACGAGATCCTGCTGGCGCTGGAGCTGCGCTTCGCGGCGGCCGGCGGGGAGTCCTCGCCGGCGGCGGTCGTGGACCGGATCGAGCGGCGGATCCGGGAGGTCGATCCCAGGCTCACCCGGGTGCTGGTGGAGCCGGAGGGGGCGGACGCGGGCGGCTGAGCCCGAGCCCCGGGGGGTCACCGCGCCACGAAGCCCCGCGTGTCCACGTGGACGAAGGGCGGGTGGGTGTGCGTCTTCGGGTACTTCCAGAGCCCCCCGGTCAGCGGGTTGCCGCCGTCCTCCCGGTCGATGGCGTCGGCGATTCGGAAGAGCACCTCGGCGTCGCCGATGGTGATCCGCCCGTCCCCGTTCAGGTCGTCCATGTAGCCGTCCCCGTCCTCGTCCACGAAGACGTCGGCGGCGTCGCCGTAGATGTGGCGGCTGTAGCGTGGACGCCCCAGCAGGCGGGTGTTGTACCAGGGTGAGCGGTAGCCGCTCATCACCCGGAAGCCCGTCGCCCGGATCCCCCGGGCGTTCAGCTCCTGGAGCATCCGCTCCAGCTTCTTGAGCATCTTCGGCCCCGGCGGCAGGTACTTCGGCCAGCGCCGGGGCCGCTTGCAGGCAAACTGCCCCAGCGTGAAGTGCGGGCTCACCCGGAGGTCAGAAAGCTCCCGTGTGAGCTTCAGGTAGCCCCGGGGCGGACGGTACTGGTCCAGCCCGCGGTAGGCGGGGGTGGGGAAGGCCCCCAGCCGGTAGCCGTCCAGGCGGCCGTCCCGGATCGAGCTCGCCGGGGCCAGCACGAGGGCGTTGAGCACCATCGAGTCGGCCGTCGCCGTGTCGACGATCACCAGCCGGTGGTGGGTGCCCGCCCGCTCGGGCGCCGTCCAGCTCCAGGTGCGGGGGCCGCGGCTCCGGACCCCGCCGCTCTCGGCCCGGAGCCGGAAGCGTCCCGGGCGGGTCGGGGGGGCTGCACGGTCCGCGCCCTCCCCCTCCTCGGGCCGGAGGACGCGGACCAGCACGTCCTCGCCCGGCAGGGCCGAGACGAGGAAGACGCGGTAGGGGATCTCGATCCCCCGCACCAGCGCCCGGAAGGAGGCCCGCCCGGCGTCGAAGGCAGCGGTGTCGGCGGACGCGGGGCCGGCCGCCGGCGCGTCTCCTGCCGCGGACCCGGGACCCGGGACGGGGCCGGCGGCGGCGAGCGCCAGGGCCGCGGCCGCCAGCCCGGCCAGGAGGGCCCGCCTCATCGGCCGCCCCCCGGGGCCGCGGGGACCTCCGGCGTGGCGGCCGGGCTCGGGGGCGCCTCCTCGAGGGCGGCCCGCACGGCGCCGTCACGGTCGTAGACGTCGGGCCGGAACTGGATCGTCCCGTCCCCGACGAAGGCCGTCCAGTAGAGGAGGTGCACGGGCACGGCCTCGGGCAGCCGGACCGTCTGCTCCGTCCCGGTCTCCATGGCCGACCGCACCGCCCCGGGCGTCCAGGCCGGGTCGTTCCGGAGCAGGTAGGACGCCAGCTCGGCGGCTCTCTCCACCCGGATGCAGCCCGAGCTGAAGGAGCGCCCCCGCCGGGCGAACAGATCGCGGCCGGGCGTGTCGTGCAGGTACACGCTGAAGCGGTTGGGGAACATGAACTTCACCCCGCCCAGGGCGTTGACCGGCCCCGGGTCCTGACGGAGCCGGTAGGGGAAGCCCCGCGCCGAGACGGCGGACCAGTCGACCCTCTCGGGGTCCACCTCCTCGGCGTCGGCGCCCCATCCGCGGAAGACCCGGATCCCCATCCGGCGGAAGTAGTCGGGGTCCTGCCTCTGCAGGGGGAGCTGGTCCTTCACGGCCAGCGAGTGGGGGACGTGCCAGTAGGGGCTGAAGACGAGATAGGTGATCCGGTCGCTCATCACGGGCGTCTTCCGGTAGGGCCGGCCCACGATGGCCCGCATGGAGAGCGTCACCTCGCCGTCCTCCACCACCTCCGCCCTGAAGTCCGCCGCGTTGACCCGGACGTGCCGCTCGCCCAGCGACCGGGGGAGCCAGCGCCACCGCTCGAGGTTCACCCGGATCTGCCGGGCCCGCTCGCTGGCCGGCACGTTGAGCGCCCCCAGGGTGGCCGGCCCCACCACCGCGTCTTCCTCCACCCCGTGGCGGCCCTGGAAGCGGCGGACGGCCTCCGCCAGCGTGGGGCCGTAGACGGAGTCGGCGGGGGAGGTCTCCGCGGCGCCCCGCGCGCCGTTCCCGGCGAGCTCGCCGGTGGCCCGGAGCCGGGCCCGGAGCGCCGGAACCCGCCCGGAGGTGTCGCCGGGCGCCAGCGCCGGACCGTCGGGCACCGTCGGCCAGCCGCCGTCCCGGGCGATCTCCCGGTGACGGAGTAGCTCCTCCCGGAGCCGTCGGTAGCCCTCGCTCTCCGGGAGCAGGCCTTCCAGGGTCGGGCGCACGCCATCCCCCGCCAGCGCTCGCCGGAGGGCCGCCACCAGGTCGACCTCGCTCCGGTCCGGGACCCAGTCCGGGTGCAGCGTCACCGGGTCCACCCGGCCGTCGGCCAGGTGGTCCCCGTAGGTGAGGAAGGCGTCGGTGAGGAGGAGGTCCAGCTCGGCCAGCGCCCTGGAGTCGGGCCGGCCGCCGGCGTTCGCGATCCGTCGCCGCAGCGCTCGCGTGGCCTCCAGGTGGTAGTCCTCCGGCCGGAGCCCCTCGCGGTCGGCGGCCGCCAGGGCGGCGAGGAGGCTGTCGGCGGCGGGACGGACGCGCTCCCCGCTCGACCAGGCGGGTCGGAACGTCCGCTCCTCGTAGAAGGCCAGCAGCGAGGAGCCGGCGTGGATCGGCGCGCCGTCCACCGGGATGCCGGCCGGTCGCTCCGCGACCTCGAGCCGGGCCCTGATGCGGTCCGCCACGGGGTCGTCGGACGCCTGTGGGGAGTCCGCGGACGGGGTCCCCAGCAGCAGGACGAAAGCCGCGGCCGCGGCGAAGGGAGGGAGGCGGGAGAACGTCGGAGGGCTGGGGCGCGGCTTCATGACATCACCTCGGCTGGTGTCGGGGGGGCGACCCTACAGGACGCAAATGATGCAAGAACGTCCCCGCGCCTCCGCGTCAGGCCCGCGCGTCCCCGCGCTCCCGCCACGCCCGAAGCCCCCCGGCGGCCAGGCCCAGGGCGGCCAGCGGGAGCCCGAAGCCCCAGAGCGCCAGCCCGAGCCCGGTCTCCACCCGGCCGGCCGCCGCCCCCGCCAGGCAGGCGAGGTAGGCGGCGTAGAAGGCCAGGAGGAGGGCGCCCTCGAGCCGGTCGATGCGGTGGCCGGTGAGGAAGATCGGGAGGCAGGCGACGGCCGCCGCCGTCATCACCGGGAGGTCGAAGGCCAGCATCGGGCCGGCGACCGCCAGCCCGTCGCGGCCGATCACGCCGGCCACGCCGAGGATGCCCAGGAGGTTGAAGATGTTGCTGCCCAGGACGTTGCCCACCGCGATGTCCTGCTCGCCCCGGACCGCGGCCACGGCCGAGGTGGCCACCTCCGGGAGGGAGGTGCCGGCCGCCACCAGCGTCAGGCCGATCACGGCCTCCCCCACCCCGAGCGCCCTGGCCAGGACCGTGGCGCTCTCCACCAGCCAGCGCGAGCCGGCCACCAGCGCCGCGAGCCCCGCGACCACCAGCACGGTCGGGAGCGCCACCCGCCGGAGGAAGCCTTCCGGCGGCCGCCGGGCGCCCCCGCCGGAAGGCTCGACTTCCGCGTCCCCGGGGGGCGGGGCCCCCGCTCCCGGGAGCTCGGAGAGGTCGGGCGCCGGCCCCGTCGCCCGCCTCCCCGCCCGGATGGACCAGATCACGTAGGCGGCCAGGCCCGCCAGGAGGAAAGCAGCCTCGACCCGCCCCACGCCGCCTCCGCCCGCGAGCCACCAGACCGCGGCCGAGACGAGGATGACGAGCGGGACCTCCCGCCGCACGACCTCCCGCCGCACGGTCAGGGGTCGGACCAGGGCGGTGAGCCCCAGGATGAAGAGCACGTTGAAGACGTTGCTGCCGACGACGTTGGCCACCGCGAGCTCGGCGGTGCCGCGGAGCGCGGCGGCGACGCTCACCGACAGCTCCGGCGCGCTGGTGCCGAAGGCCACCACGGTCAGGCCCACGACCAGGGGCGAGAGCCCCCAGAGGATCGAGAGCTTCACCGCGCCCCGGACCAGCAGCTCGGCGCCGGCCAGCAGGAGCGCGAGGCCCAGGAGGAGCGTCAGGGAGGGGGGCACGGGCTCGGCGGTCCGCGGGGGGTCGGGACGGCGTCCCGGTCAGCCCTCGACTCGGAAGACCTCGTCCCCCTCCCGGACCCGGCCCTCCACCCGGACGGCCACCTCGTCGCCGTCGAAGGCGGCTTCCACGGGCTGGTGGTCCACCTCCATCGAGGTGATCTCCTGGCGGAAGTCCGTGGTCGCGCCGCGGAAGGCCACGGTGTCGCCCAGCTCCAGCCGGCCCTCCAGCGCGATGGCGCCCACCTCGGGCTCGGCGAAGTAGTGCGTGACGGTTCCGATCCTCTCCTCGCTCATGGCTCCGCTCCTTTACGGATCTCGGTTCGGCTCGACCTCCACCATGGTGGTCTCGCAGAGGGCGGCACGGCTCCCGTCCTCCCGGAGCGCCTCGCCCCGCAGGATCAGGAAGCGCCGCGTGCGATCCACCAGCTCGGCGGCGATCTCCACCCGGCGATGGTCCGGCCCCAGCGGCCGGACGAAGGTGGTCTGCAGGTCCAGGCTCACGAAGAAGCCCTCCCCGGACAGGTACGCGAGCGGCCCGAACGTGTTGTCGAACAGGGCGGTCACGACGCCGCCCTGGACGACGCCGGTGGGCCCGCGGTGGCGGTCGGGCAGGGGCCAGCTCGCCCGGATGGTGCCGGCCTCGCGGTCGAACGCGGTGATCTCGCCGCCCAGGTCCCGGAAGACGGGCGGCGGCATCTCCATCGTCTCCGCCCCGGGAATGGCCCGGAGCTGCTCCATCACCCGGCGGTGGAGCTGGCCGCTCACACCGTCCCCCCGCCGGCCGACTTCGGCTCCCCGCCGCCTTCCGACGACTCGCCGGGACGGGTCGCTTCCCCGTCGGCCGCTTCCAGCGCCGCCTCCATCCGCTCCGCCCCCGCCGCCTCCAGCCGGTCGGGGTTCCGCAGATCCGGCTCCTCGGCCAGCAGGAGGGCGAACTCGTCCACCATCTCGGGATCGAACTGGCCGTCGGCGCAGGACTGGACCTCGCCCAGGGCCTCCTCGACCGTGTAGATCCGGTCGTGGTAGGGGCGCTGCTCGAAGGCCAGCGTGTCGAAGACGTCGGGCACGGCGAGCAGCCGGGCCCCGATCGGGATCTGCTCGGCGGGGAGGCCGTCGGGGTAGCCGGCTCCGTCCCATCGCTCGTGGTGGCGGAGGACGATCTCGCCCGCCGCCGGCCGGTCCAGCAGGTCCCGGCAGATCCAGGCGCCGGAGTGGACGTGGGCCCGGATGAAGCCGCGCTCCAGGGCGTCCAGGACGTCGGGCTTGAGGAGGATGCCCGAGTAGATGCCCGTCATCCCCAGGTCGTGGGCGAGGGCGGCCAGCTCCACCGGCGGGACCGCCACGTCGCATCGCTCGGCCAGCTCACGGGCCAGCACCATGACCCGGACGGAATGGGGCCAGAACATGTCCCGGACCCGGTGGTCGACGCTGGGCGAGTACCAGAGCGACCGCACGGCCGCCAGGGCGGAGGCCGAGGCCTCCTCCGACGCCGGGGGGGGTGGAGGGTCGTCCATGGCGGCTCCCGGCCGGGATCGAGCGGGGACGGAAGGGATCGACGGTCAGCTCCACGGTAGGGGATGCGGGCCTCCAGGCCAAGACGGCGGCACCGAGAGCTTCCGCGTCCGCGGGCGATCGGGACGATGGCATCGTGGCGCGGTTTGCGTCGGGGCGCTGCGGGCGGGTAGGGTGGGAGACGTGGCGAGCGACGGACGCCCGGGAATTTTTCCCGGGTCGGTCCCGGCCCGCCGCAGCAGGCTCGTGGGTCCGGCCGGCCGAGCTGGCGGGACGGACCCGACGTCTCCCGCACGGAGAGAGCCGCCGCGCGGGGCCACGCGCCCCGCACCTACAAGGCAGTGATCGGTCGCTTCCGACCGACAAAGGCAACCCGGCCGTGAGGCCGGCGACGCAAAGCCCGGGGTCTCGGGGGAGAGACAGCCCGGCTGCCGAAGACGGAGCTTCTCTCTGCTGTATTCGCAAGGAGAGCGACCATGCGACCGATCCATCGCCCGGCCCTGGCGGGCCTCCTCGTCGTCTTCCTCGCCGCCGGCTGTGACGGCGGCCCCTCGCCCTTCGGCCCGGACGGCTCCGGCTCGCTGACCGACGCCGGGACGATCGGACCGGCCTCCACCCACGAGGCGGGGCACGCGTCGCTCACCCCCTCCTCCCTCGAGGCCTCGCTGGCGCCCGGCGCCACGACGACCGCCGCGGTGGACGCCGAGCTCCCCGGCGCCGTCCCCCGGGCCGACGTGCTGTTCGCCTTCGACCTCACCGGGAGCATGGGCGAGGAGCTGTCGGCCCTGAAGGCGAACGCCAACGCCATCATGGACGCGGTGGCGGCGGACGTCCCCGACGTCCGCTTCGGGCTCGTGAGCCACGAGGACTACGCCGGATCCTTCACCACCTCCACCGCCGAGGGCGACGGCTGCGACTACATCGATAAGACCTACGGGGAGGACAACGAGGAGTTCGACGACGCGCCCTACCGGGTGGACCAGGGGCTGACGGGGACCACCGACGACGTGGCCGCCGCCATCGACGGGATGAGCCTCGGCTTCGGCGGCGACTTCGGCGAGCCCTACGCCCGGGTGTGGAGCGAGGCCTGGGCCGAGCTGGCGGGCGACCCGAGCTCGGACTTCGGGCCGCTGGGCTGGCGCGACGGCGCCGACCGGATCCTGGTGCAGTTCGCTGACGCGGTGCCCCACGGCTGCGACTTCGACGCCCCGGTGGGCGGCATCGACGCCGGCCCCTACGGCGCCGACCCGGGCCGCGACGGGACGATCGGCACGGCCGACGACCCGACGGTGGCCTCGGCCCTCGGCGGTCTGGCCGAGCACGGGATCACCCTGGTCTCGATCTACAGCGACGGACAGCTCGCCTCGGAGACCCACCCCCTCTGGGACGCCTACGCCGAGAGCACCGGCGGCACGAACTTCAGCATCAACGCCGACGGCACCTTCCCCGACGGGGCGGACCCGTCGTCCGCGATCTCGAGCCTGATCACCGACCAGGCCTCGAGCCTCGACCGGCTGGCGCTGGAGGTCTGCTCCGCCGACGCCGGCTTCTCGGACTGGCTGGTCTCGGTGACGCCCGCCGAGGTCACCGGCGTCGAGCTCCCGGCGACGGCCTCCTTCGACCTCGAGCTCGGTCCGCCCGAGGGCACCGAGCCCGGCGATTACGCGTTCCAGCTCTGCCTGAACGGCGACGGAGTCGAGTTCGGCCGGGTCGACGTGGCGATCACCGTGACCGACGGCGGGGCGGTCGGGGCCGTGATCGACGTGAAGCCCGGCAGCGACGAGAACCCGATCAACGTCAACAAGAAGCGGGGCGTCGTGCCGGTGGCGATCCTCGGCTCGGCCGACTTCGACGTGACCCGGGTCGACGCGCCTTCCCTGCGGTTCGGCCCGGACGGCGCCGAGCCGAGCCACGACCTCACGCGGGGGTCGCTGGACGAGGGGCACCTGGAGGACGTGGACGGCGACGGCTTCACCGACCTGGTGACCCACTACGACGCGCCGGTCACCGGGCTCGAGCCCGGCGACACCGAGGCGTGCCTGACGGGGAGCCTCGCCGACGGCACCGCCTTCGAGGGCTGCGACGAGGTGCGGGTCTTCGGGACGCCGGGGCGGGGGGCGCGCTAGCAGCGCGTGCCGCGGGCCGGGGGGTCAGCCCGTCGACGCGCCGTAGCCGGCCTCCTCCACCGCGGCCACGAGCCGGTCGGCCGCCACCCCGTCCTCGGTCTGCACCTGGGCGGACTGCTCCTCCAGGGAGACCTCGGCGCCGAGCACGCCGTCCACGTCCTCCAGGGCCTCCCGGACGGCGCCGGCGCAGCCCTCGCACTTCATGTCGGCGATCTCGAGGCGGAGCTCCTGCACGTCTGACCTCCGTGGTGAGCGTGCGGCGCGGATCCTATCTTTCCGGGCGAGCCGCCCGGTGGGCCCGGCCGTACACTCGCCGCCCCCCGGGTGTTCGACGCGCGCACCGAGCCCCCGTGCCCATGGAACCGACCGCCCCGTCGTCCAGTCTCGCCGCCGCGCCGCTGGCCGTGGCCGCCCTCCTGGTCGCCCTCCCGGCTTCGGACGGCGCCTCGGCGCAGGATCCCGACGCCGCCGCGCTCCACGACCGGGTCGACGCCGCCGTCGACCGGGTCACCGACGGCGTCGTCGAGATCCGACACCGCATCCACGCCAACCCGGAGCTCGGGAACCGGGAGGACGAGACGGCGGCCCTGGTGGCCGAGAGGCTCCGGGCGCTCGGCTACGGCCGGGTGGAGACCGGCGTCGCCCACACCGGGGTCGTGGCGATCCTGGAGGGCGGTAAGCCCGGGCCGGTGGTGGCCGTCCGGGCCGACATGGACGCCCTGCCCGTGAAGGAGCGAACGGATCTCCCTTTCGCCTCCACCGACAGCGCCACCTGGAACGGGCAGCGGGTGCCGGTGATGCACGCCTGCGGCCACGACATCCACACCTCCGTGGGCCTGGGCGTGGCCGAGGTGCTGGCGGGGATGCGCGAGGAGCTGCCGGGCACCGTGAAGATGATCTTCCAGCCGGCCGAGGAGGGGCCGCCGGAGGGCGAGCGGGGCGGCGCCGAGCTGATGCGCGACGAAGGCGTGCTCCGGGCCCCCCGGCCCAGCGCGATCTTCGCCCTCCACGCCTTCCCCGACCTGGAGGTGGGGCAGGTGGGCTGGAACGCCGGCCCCTCGCTGGCGGCGGTGGACCACTTCTACGTCACGGTGAAGGGGGAGCAGTCCCACGGCGCCTACCCGCACCTGGGCGTGGACCCGGTGGTGATGGCTTCGCAGGCGGTCACCGCCCTCCAGACCCTCCGCTCGCGGAACACGAACCCGCTGGAGCCCAGCGTGGTGACGGTGGGGATGTTCCACGGCGGCGAGCGGTTCAACATCATCCCGGAGGAGGTGAAGCTGGAGGGGACGGTCCGGACCTACAGCGACTCCACCCGGAACCGGATCGAGCGGCGGATGGACGAGATCCTGGCCGGGGTCACCGAGGCCGGGGGCGGCGACTACGAGCTGCGATACGACCGGGTGACGCCGGCCACCATCAACGACGACGGCCTGGCCTCGGGCACGGCCGGGCTGTGGCGTCGGACGCTGGACGGCGTCGCCGTGGAGCAGGTGGAGCCGGTGATGGGCGGAGAGGACTTCGCCTACTTCTCCCGGGAGGTCCCCGGCTTCTACTTCCGGCTGGGCACCACCGACCCGGAGCACGGATCGGGCGGCCTCCACACGCCCACCTTCCGGGGCTCGGACGAGGCCATCCCGATCGGGATCAGGGCCATGACCCACGCGGTGATCGGCTACCTGACCGGGCAGGTCGAGCCGGGCTCGTGAGCGGCGGGCGGGCCGGGCGACCGGGGACGGGCCGGTGACCGACGACCGGCCGCGTTGCCCGTGGGCGGAGGAGCCTCCCCTCCTGCGGGACTACCACGACGAGGAGTGGGGCGTCCCGGTGCGGGACGATCGGGCGCTCTTCGCCAAGCTGGTGCTCGACGGCCAGCAGGCCGGCCTCTCCTGGATGACGGTCCTCCGGAAGCGGGAGGGCTACGAGGAGGCCTTCGACGGCTTCGATCCCGAGGTCATGGCCGCCATGGACGAGGAGGACCTGGAGCGGTTGCTGGAGAACCCCGCGATCATCCGCAACCGGCTGAAGCTCACCTCCGCCGTCCGCAACGCGCGGGCGTTCCTCGATTTCCAGCGGGAGGCCGACGAGAGCTTCTCGGAGTTCCTGTGGGGCTTCGTGGGCGGCGAGCCGGTGGTGAACCGGTTCACCACCCTCGACGATCTGCCGGCCGAGACCGACCGCTCGGCGGCCATGGCGGCGGCGCTGAAGGAGCGGGGCTTCAGCTTCGTGGGCCCCACCATCTGCTATGCCTTCATGCAGGCGGTGGGGATGGTGAACGACCACCTGGTGGGGTGCTGGCGGCACCCGGGCTGAGGTTGCACGGGGCGGGCCGACGTCCCAGCTTCGGGGAGTGGTGGATTTTTAGCACTCT
>CAYVFM010000040.1:0-11333 GCA_964450995.1 uncultured Gemmatimonadota bacterium
ACCCGACTGCCGTCGCGCAGGTTCTGCTGGCCGGCCACCACCACGGTGTCGCCGGCCGCCACGCCCGAGAGGATCTCCACCAGCCCCGGGCGCCGGGCGCCGGTCCGGACGTCGCGCTCCTCGACCTCGCCGCCGCGGACCACGAACGCCACGTTGCCGCCCTCCCGCGGCACGACCGCCGCTTCCGGCACCACCACCGCCGGCCGGCTCTCGAGCTGGAGGCGGACGTCGGCGAACTGTCCGGCCCGCAGCTCGGCGTCCGGGTTCGGCACCCGGGCCTTCATCGCCACCGTGCGGCTCTGCGCGTCCACGTAGGGCGCCACGAAGTCCACCTCGCCGCGGACCGTCCGGCCGGGCATGCTGCGCACGGTGAGCGAGACCGGGCTCCCCCGGTCGAGCTGGCCCAGGTAGCGCTCGGGCACCGAGAAGCCGATCTCCAGCGGCTGGTCGTCCACCACGGTGAACATGGGATCGCCGACCCGCAGGTAGTCGCCCCGGTCGAAGCTCCGGGCCCCGACCCGACCGGCGAAGGGCGCCCGGACGGTGGCGTCCTCCAGGCGCTGCTCGGCCAGGCGCAGGTTGGCCCGGGCCTCCGCGAGGCCGGCCTCCGCCGAGGCGTAGCTGGTCTGGAGGTCGTCGAAGGCCTGCTCGGAGATGGCGCCGCGCGCCAGCAGGCTGTCGTTGCGGGCGACCCGGCGCTCCAGGTTCTCCTTCTCCGCCCGCGCCCGCTGGACCGTGGCCCGGGCCGCCTCCACCTGGGCCTGGAGCTTGTTCTCGTCCAGGCGGACGAGCACCTGGCCCTCGTCGACCCGGTCGCCCTCTCGGAAGTGGATGCTGGTGACGTGCCCGTCGGTCTCCGGCTTCACCTCGACCCGGGCGTCGGCCTCCAGCGAGCCCACCGCCCGGATCTCGAGGGAGAGGGTGTCGAGCCGGGCCACGTCGGCGTCCACCGTCGTCGCGCCGGGCCCGGCGTCCCCCTCGTCCGCGCCGCCGCACGCCAGGGCCAGGGCCGCCATCGCCGCCAGGGCGACGCGGCTCGTGCGGGCGGCGGTCGGTCGACGGGCGCGGGTCGGGGTCGGCTGCGGATCCAAGGGAGGGTGTTCCATCTCTCGGGTGGCTGTAGCGGGTGACTGTAGCGGCCGGCAGGGTCGTTCGCGGCCCCTGGTCCGGTCAACGGCTCGTGGACGAGAATCGTTTATGCGGCAACTCCCGTTCCGGGGGCGGAGCGGGCTGCTGGTCGCGCGGAGGCGCGGAGCGGGCTAGTCGTCGCGGAAGGCGGCCGCGCTGGTGGAGTGGCCCGGGTCGACCTTGGCGTCGGGGTCGGCGAAGTGGACCGCGTTGTTCACCGCGATGGCCGCCTCGCCGAAGCCGGTGGAGATCAGCTCCAGCTTGCCCTCGTAGGTGCAGATGTCCCCGGCCGCGTACACGCCCGGGACGTTGGTCATCATCCGGGAGTCCACCTGGATGGTGTTCCCCTCCAGCTCCAGGCCCCAGTCGGAGATGGGCCCGATGTTGGGGACGAAGCCGATGAGCGCCAGGACGTCGTCGACCTCTACGTGGCGCTCCTCGTCGCTCTCGTTGTGGTAGATGGTGGCGCCGGTGAGCCGGTCGTCCCCGTGGATCTCCCGGACCTCGTGGTAGGTGAGCAGGTCGATCTCGCCGGCGGCGGCCGCCCCCTCCACCTGCTCCACGGTGGTCTCGTGGGCCCGGTAGCGGTCCGAGCGGTGGATGTGGGTGATCTCGGCGGCCACGTCCTTCAGGCCCCAGCTCCAGTCGAAGGCCGAGTCGCCGCCCCCCACGATCAGGATCCGCCGGTCCCGGAAGCGCTCGGGGTCCTTCACGTGGGGCCAGACCCCGTCCTTCCAGAACTCGTCGAAGCCCGGCACCTTCAGCCGCCGCGGCTTGAACGCGCCCTTCCCCGCGGCGATGATCACCGTCTTCGTGGGCCGATCGCCCTCGCTGGTGCCCAGGACGAAGTGGCCGTCCTCGCGGCGCAGCTCCTCGACCTTCTCGTCCAGGCAGATGTCGGCCTCGAACTGCGTCGCCTGCTCCACCAGGTCGGCGGCGAGCTTCTTCGCCAGCACCTTGGGGAAGCCGCCCACGTCGTAGACGTACTTCTCCGGGTAGAGGGCGGTGAGCTGGCCGCCGAGCTGGGGCAGGGTGTCGATGAGCCGGGCGTCGATCCCCCGCATGCCGGCGTAGAACAGGCCGTAGAGGCCCGTGGGACCACCGCCGATGATCGTCGTGTCGACCAGGTCGGAGCTCACGTCTGCTGTCGCCTTCCGGAGTCCGTCGATGGTGGTGCCGAGCGCGCGGCCGGAGGGCCGGGGCACGTCGGGGCGGGGCCCCGGCGCCGCACGTCATGTCTCGGACCCCAGGTCGTCGACATCGTTCCGCCCGGGGCGGGGGCGCGGCCGCTCACGGCGAGGGCCGGAGGCCCCGGCGGATCCCCTGCAGGCCGTAGTCGGCGATGGCCCACACCGAGGCGACCCCCACCGCGAGGATGAAGAGCGGCACCAGGCGCGGCACCAGGACGAGCGCGAAGAAGGTCCCCACCTGCAGGCCCGTGGTGATCTTGCCGCCGAACCGGGAGCGGAAGGGGAGCCGCTTCCCCACCACCCGGGCCAGGAGCCACGAGCCGGCGGTGAAGACGTCCCGGAGGATCAGCACCAGGAAGCCGGCCCAGTCCAGGTGTCCCCCGGGCAGGAAGGAGATCAGGCCCGTCAGGACGAAGAGCTTGTCGCAGAACGGGTCCAGCAGGCGGCCGATCTCCGACTCGGTCCCGCTCCAGCGGGCGATGAGCCCGTCGGCCAGGTCCGTGGCCGCGCCCAGCGCGATGACCGCCAGCTGCAGCCCCCGGTCGTCCAGCGCCAGGAGGGAGAGCCCCAGCGGGATCCGGCTGAGCGAGAGGAGGTTGGAGACGGTGAGGAAGCCCGGGTCGCGGTCGGCGGCGTCCACGGCTCAGCCTCCCGCCTCGACGTCGGCCTCGTCCCCGCCCGGCAGGACGCCCTTCCGGTACCAGGCCGAGTCCCGGTACCGGCGCAGGGCCGAGGAGGCCGACAGCTTGACCAGGACGGCCGCGGGCACGGCCACCAGCAGGCCGACGAAGCCGAAGAAGAAGCCGAAGAGCGTGATCGCCAGCAGCACCCAGACGGGGTGGAGGCCGACGGACTCCCCGACGATCTTCGGTCCCAGCACGTTCTCGCCCACCTGCTGGAGGCCGAACACCAGGGCCACCTTCGCCAGCGAGGCGAGCACGGACCCGCTGAACAGGGCGATGACCAGGGCCAGCGCCAGGCTCACGGCGAAGCCCAGGTAGGGCACGATGTTGAACACGCCGGCCACCAGACCCAGCAGCAGCGGGTAGGGGAAACCCACCGCCCAGAAGCCGACGCCGACGATGACGCCCACGCAGGCCGACAGCAGGAGCTGGCCGCGGAGGTACCGGTGCAGGAGCCGGTCGTACGAGCCCGCGAACTCGCTCACCGTCGGGCGGTGCGCCGGAGGCACCAGGTCGACGATCTGCTCACTGAGCCGGTCCCAGTCGCGCAGGAGGTAGTAGGTCAGGATGGGGAGCAGGACCAGGTAGCTCGCCACCGCCAGCACGGTCCCCAGGCCCCGGCCGATCCCCAGCACGGTGGTCAGCCCGCCCCGGGTCAGCTCCGCCTGGCGCTCCTGGAGGTAGCCCACCAGGGCCTGCGCGTCGACGTCCGCGGGGTTCGGCACGGTCTGCTCGTTCAGCCCGCTGACGTTCAGCCCGATCACCCAGCTCCGGACGCCCTCGATCCATCCCCGGACCACGTCGACGTAGGAGGGGACGTTGGCGATGAGCTGGGAGACCTGGTGGCCGGCCGCCGGGGCCAGGACGAACACCACCAGCGCCACGATCCCCAGCAGCGGCAGCGCCAGCAGGCCGATGGCCACCGGCCGGGGCACCCAGGCCTGCAGGGCGTCCACCACGGGGTCCAGCACGTATGCCAGGATCAGGGCCAGGAGGAAGGGGGCCATCAGGAGCCCTGTGACCTCCAGCAGCCAGAGGGCCATCACGACGGTGGCCGCCGCCGCCAGGCGCACGTAGAGGGGCGAGCCCAGGCGCGGCCACACCAGGTAGAGGAAGAGGCCGTAGAGGACGAAGGGCGTGAGCACCGGGCGGAGCGCCACCGCCAGGGCGCCGAACAGCCCCAGCAGCACCACTCCGTACAGCCACCGCTCCGGCTGGTCGGTGATCTCCCCGGCCTCGACCGACTGTTCCCCGGTGGGACCGCTCACAGGTAGTCCTCCAGCGCCGCTCGAAAGGGCATCGGCTCGATGTGGAACACCGACCGGAAGGCGTTCACCTCACCGGCCGGGGTGGGGGGACGGCCGGCCCGTCGGAGCACCTCCCACTCGTCGGGCGGGATCCCCAGCGGCCCGGCCAGCCGACGGGCCGCCGCCACCACCGGCCCCGCCACCGCGTCGGGGAGCGTGACCACCGCCCGCCGCAGGCCCCTCACCCGGGCCACCGTGCGCGCTGCCTCGGCCAGCGTCAACGGCTCGGGGCCCGCCAGGACGTGCGTGTGGTCGGCCACGTCCTCCCGCTCCACGCACTGGCACAGCGCGTCGGTGACGTCCTCCACCGCCGCCGGCCGCACCGGCCGGTCCCACGAGTCCGGCAGGCAGAAGACCGGGAACCGCTCCATCCACCGGACCACCGCCGAGACGAAGTGGTCACCCGGCCCGAAGACCAGCGCCGGCCGGACGATCACGGCCTGCAGGCCGGAGTCCCGGACCAGCGCCTCCGCTTCACGCTTCGTTCGGAAGTAGGGGTCGCTCCCCACCGACGCGCCCAGCGCGCTGACGAGCACGAAGCGCTCCGCCCCCGCCCGGCGGGCCTCCGCCAGCAGGTGGCGCGTACCGTCCACGTGGACGGCCTCGAAGGTCTGGGTCCCCCGCTCGCCCCGCAGGCCGGCCAGCTGGACCACCACGTCGCAGCCCCGGGCCAGCCCCGCCACCCGGTCCTCCTCGGTGACGTCCGCCGCCAGCCAGGTCACCTCCGGCCGGTCCGGAACGTCCGCGGGCCGCCCGCGCCGGCCCACCGCACGCACGCGGTGGCCCCGGGAGGACAGCCGCTCGACCAGGTGGCGGCCCAGGAAGCCGCTGGCCCCCACGACCAGCACGGAGACGGGCCTCTCCAGCCCGGCGAGGAGTGGCTCCTCGGCGGTCTCCACGAGCGCCTGGCCGGCGGGCCGGCCTCCGGGGCTGTCGGAATAGCCGTTCGGCTCGGGGCCCACGTGCGTCCTCGCTCACCGTGGTCGCGTCTCCCGCCGAAACTGGCGTCGGCGAGCGGGCCGCGCAACGCGCGGAGGGGGGCGAGACCGGGCGCCCCCGGCCCCGCCGGCGATCCCGCCCGCGCCCCTCCCTCAGGCGGCGGCCCCGGCCGTCTCCGCCCCGTCCTCAGCCGGCTCCGGATCGCCGTCCCGCGCGCCCTCGGCCGGGTCCAGGAAGACGAAGTCCTGCACCACCACGTCGGTGGTGGGGATGGTGACGTCGTCCCGCTCGTAGGAGCCGTACTCGATGCGGCCCTCCACGTAGAGGCGGTTGCCCTTGCGGAGGTACTTCTCGACGGTCTCGGCCGCGCCGCCCCAGAAGGTCAGGCGGTGCCAGTCGGTCCGCTGCTGCTGGCGTCCGTCCGCCTCGAAGGTCCGGTTGGTGGCCAGCGAGACGTGGGCCACCGGGGTCCCCTTCCCCGTCTCGCGGACGTCCGGGTCCGACCCGGCGTTGCCCACCAGGATCACCCGATTCACGGAACGGCTCATGGTCTTCCTCCCTCCTCGCCGCGGCGGGTCGTGGCGGCCGCCGCCCCGGAAAGGCCCCCCTCGCCGCGGCCGGGGGCGCCTCGCTCCGTGGGAACGGCGGCGCGAGCTCGGCGGAAGGATGGGGGGACGGGGCGGGATCGGGGAGGGAGGACCGGCCGGACGGGGAACCGGACGGCCGGGGCTTGACGCCGCCGTCCGGCTCAGAAGATCGAGAACTTGAAGTACTTCCCGGGGTTCTGCTTCAGGTCGTCCAGCAGGGCCTGCAGCTCGGTGAGGGTGACGGTGAGGTCCTCGTAGAGCCGGGGATCGCTGGTGAGCTGGCCCAGGGACCCCTCGCCCCGGTCCACCCGGCCCAGGACGCTCTGGGCGTGGCGGAGGGCGCTGTCGGCCCGCTGGATCGCCCGCTCGGCCGAGCCGGTCGTGCCCTCCAGCCGGCCGGAGACTCGCTCCAGGGACTCGGAGGTCCGGCGGGCGTTGTCCACGATGCCCGCCAGGTCGCCGCCCTCGGTGGCGCGCTCCAGGCGCGACACGGTGGAGTCCAGGTCCGTCGACACCCGGCGGAGCGTCCGGCCCGAGTGCTCCAGGTCCTCGGCGAAGGAGCCGAAGCTCCGGCGCTGGCGGCCCAGCAAGCCCACCAGCTCGTCGCTGGCCCGCTCGAAGTTCTCCACCGCCCGGGCCAGGTTCCGCGCCGTCTGCTCGTTGAAGGCCACCTCGAGCTGGTCGGTGATGTTCTCGAGGTTGGAGGCGATCTCGCTGGTGTGGTCGCTGAGCTCGGCGAAGTCGGAGGAGGTGACCCCCGGCACCGTCCCCTCCGGCAGGCCCGCCGTGTCGGTGGCGGCGTCCGGGTGGCGGGAAGCGGGCTCCACGGACGCGGACCACTCGCCGAAGAGCGACACCGGCTGGGCCGATATCACGGGCCGCTCGGGGAGCGGCACCTCCGAGCGGATCCGCAGCACCGCCGTGACGCCGTCGGCGTCCACGTCGATCGACTGGACGCTGCCCACGTCGACGCCGCGCATGCGGACCGTGTTGCCGGCCCGGAGCTGGCCCACCTGGTCGAAGCGGGCGCTCAGGGTCCGGTACTCGCCCTGCCACCGATGCTCGGAGAGCCAGAGCGCGCCCACGACGATCAGCGCCACGGCCAGCAGGACGAAGACGCCGGTGATCACCTCGTCGCGCGCTCTCATCCGCCACCTCCAGGTCGTCCGTTCACGCCTCGTCCTCGTCCCCGGGCCACAGGTCCCGCCGTCCCTCCACGAAGGCCCGCACCGCGGGATCCTCCCCCTCCTGGAAGGCCTCCGGCGGGCCCGACCACCGGATGCGCCCCCGGTGGAGCAGCGCGATGCGGTCGGCGATCCGGTAGGCGCTCCGCATGTCGTGCGTCACCACCAGGCTGGTGGCGTCCAGCTCCCGCTCCAGCCGGAGGACGAGGTCGTCGATCATCGACGTCGTCACCGGATCCAGCCCGCTGGTCGGCTCGTCGTACAGAAGGTAATCGGGCTTCGGGGCCACGGCCCGCGCCACCCCCGCCCGCTTGCGCATCCCGCCGGAGAGCTCCGCCGGCATCCGGTCCCCCCAGCCGGCCAGCCCCACCATCTCCAGGCTCCTCTCCACCCGCTCCTCGCGCTCGGCCCGCGGGACCCCGTGCCGGTCCAGGGCCAGGCGGAGGTTCTCGGCCACGGTCAGCGAGTCGAACAGGGCGGAGGCCTGGAAGACGTACCCCATCCGGAGCCGCACCCGGTTCACCGTCTCCCGCGACGCGGCCGAGATGTCCTCGCCGGCCACCCGGACCGTCCCCTCCTGGGGACGCATCAATCCCGCCACGTGCTTGAGGAGGACCGACTTGCCGGACCCGGACCGGCCGACGACCACGACCGTCTCCCCGGTCCCGACCTCCAGCGAGAAGCGGTCGAGCACCACGTGGTCGCCGAAGCGCCGGGTGACCCCGTCCAGCCGGATCAAGGCGCCCCGCTCACAGGAGCGTCACCGCCCAGAAGGCGTCCAGCAGGAGGATCAGCATGCTGGCCACCACCACCGCCCGGGTCGTGGCCCGCCCCACCCCCTGGGCGCCCCCGGAGGTGGTGTGCCCGTAAAAGCAGCCCACGCCGGTGACCACCAGCCCGAAGCTCGCCGACTTGATCAGGGCGAACTGGATGTCGAAGAACCGATAGAAGGTCCGCAGGCCGCGGACGAACTCCTGGGTGGAGAGGTCCAGCATCCCGATGGAGGTCAGCCAGCCCGCCACCAGCCCCACGGCGATGGCGAAGGCCACCACCAGGGGGAAGGTCACCACCCCGGCCACCACCCGCGGGACCGTGAGGTAGGCCGCCGGATCGTAGGCGAGCATCTCCAGGGCGTCCACCTGCTCGGTGACCCGCATCGTGCCGATCTCGGCGGCGATCCGGGCCCCGACCCGCCCCGCCAGCACGAGCCCCACCAGCACCGGCCCCAGCTCCAGGATGATCGACTTCCCCACCAGCGTTCCCACGAAGTAGAGGGGGACGGCGCCGGTGAAGGCGTACGAGCTCTGGAGCGCCAGGACGATGCCGGTGAACCCGGCGATGAAGAGCGCGAGGGGCAGCGAGTCGACCCCGATCTTCCGGGCCTGGCCCACCGCCTGGGGCCCCCAGGTCCGCACGTCGCGGAGGGCGCGGACGACGGAAGCGCCGAACGCGGCGGCTCGACCGGCCGCCGCCGCCACGGACGCGGCCGCCCGGCCCACCACGCGGAAGGGCTCGAAGATCGGCATCGCCTGAGGTTACCCCGCCGGACCGGAGGACGAAAGGTGGCACGGATCCGGCGGTGCAACACGGGCCGACCCGGCAGTGTTGTTCGAAGTCGGACGCACCCCCGGTCTCCCGGCGGAAACCACCCGCACCGCAGGCATCCATGGACGCGAAGAAGCCCATCACCCTCTCCTTCGCAGGCTTCCTGGGCCTCCTCCTGGCGGCCCCGCTGGCCGCGCAGTCGGAGGCCCCGCCCGCCGCCTCTTCCGCCGCCGCCGACACCTTCCGGCTGGGGCTGGAGGAAGCCGTCCACCGGGCCACCACGGTGAACGAAGACGTCCTGATCGCCCGGGAGGAGAAGGCACGGTCGGCGGGGATCGTCACCGAGACGCGGGCGGACGCCTTCCCGCAGATCACGGCCGACTTCGGCTACACGCGCAACATCCAGACGCCGGTCCTCTTCATCGGATCGGGCGACCAGACCGAGCAGGTCCGGGTCGGCAACCCCAACGAGTACAGCTTCGGGCTCAGCCTCAGCCAGACGGTGCTGGATTTCTCCCTCGGCCCCGCGCGGGAGGCCGCGCGGCTGAGCCGGAGCGCCAGCGACGCCCAGCTCGAGGCCGCCCGGAACGACGTGGCCCTCCGGACCCGGGAGGCCTACTACCGGGTCCTGCTGGACCAGGCGCTGGTGCGGGTCCGGCGGCAGGCGCTGGAGCAGGCCGAGCGCCGCCTGGAGCAGGTCCGGAGCTTCCACGAGGCGGGCACGGGCTCCGAGTTCGACCTGCTGACGGCCCGGGTGGAGGTCGAGAACCTCCGCCCCGACCTGATCGAGGCCCGGAACCAGCTCGAGCTCAGCCGGAACCGGCTGAAGCGGACCGTGGGCGTCCCGCTGGAGCGGCCCCTGGCGCTGACCGACTCCTTCCCCGAGCCCGTCCCCGCCGACGCCGAGTCGGCCCACGTGGAGAGGGCGCTGGCGACGCGCTCGGACCTGGAGGGTCAGCGCGTCCGGGTCGCCCTCCAGGAGGAGAACCTGAACGCCCGGGAGCGGGCCGACCTGCCCACGCTGGAGCTGGTCGCGGGCCTGACGCGCCGGGCCTCCTCCGACGACCTGCTCCCCCCCGAGGAGGACTTCGTCCAGACCGCCAGCGCCGGCCTGGCCTTCAGCGTCCCGATCTTCGACGGCAACCGCCAGTCGGGGCAGGTCCAGCAGGCGAAGGCGGCCCGGAACCGCGAGCAGTACCGGCTCCGGCAGCTCCGGGAGAACGTCCGCCTCCAGGTCCAGCAGGCCTACCAGGCGATGGAGGCGGCGCGGGAGCGGATCGAGGCCACCGCCTCCACGGTGGACCGGGCCGAGCGGGCGCTGGAGATCGCCCAGACGCGGTTCCAGAACGGCCTCTCCACCCAGGTGGAGCTCAACGACGCCGAGCTGGCGGTCACGCAGGCGAGGACGAACCACGTACGGGCCCTCCACGCTTACGCGGTGGCCCGGGCCCGGCTGACGGCGGCGACGGGGGAGCGATGACCCACGATCCGATGACGGTCGATCCGACGACACGCGTTGCGGCCGTCGCCCTGGCGGCGGTCCTCCTGACCGCGGGCCCGGCGGCGGGCCAGCAGGAGCCGTCCGTCGAGGCCCCGGAGACGGCCGGGGCGCCGAACCCCTTCCACCTGGGCCCCACGGCGAGCGTCCTCCTGTGGGAGGAGACCGGCGGCCCGGCCTACGAGGACGCGACCCTCTGGGGGCTCGGCGTGGAGCGCCGGATCGCCTCCTTCCTGGCGGTGCGGCTGGACGGCGGGTACGGCCGCGGCGAGGTGACCGACGGCGGCCGGACGGTGGAGCTGAACACCTACCTGGCCGAGCTGGCCCTTGCGGTCCGCCCCCCGGTGCCGCCGCTGGCCCGGGTCGGGGTGACGCCCTACGCCGTGGCGGGCCTGGGGACCGTGGTCCACGACCCGTCGGACGAGGACCTCACCACCGCCTCCCAGAACTCGCTCTCCTGGGGCCTGGGGGTGGAGGTGGAGCCGCTGGACCGCATCGGGGCCCGGGTGGAGTGGCGGCGCCACGAGGTGGACCTGGAGAACCTGCTGGACCCGGCCGACCTCGCCGGCGTGAGACGGGGCGCCGACCGGCTGCAGCTCTCCCTCTACTGGACCTTCTGACGTGACCGGCGGGGGGCGCGGGACCGGCGGCTGGAGCGCCGTGCGGACCGGCGCCCTCCAGATCGCCCTGGTCGCCGCCCTGGCCGCGTCCGTCTTCTTCCTGGACATCGTCCTCCGGCAGGTGGCCGAGGGGCCTGAGCTCGTCGTGCGGGCCCCCGCGGCCCGGGAGCTGACCCCCGGGGCGGAGGTGTGGGTGGCCGGCGTCCCGGCCGGCCGGGTCAAGGCCGTGCGCTTCGGGGACCGGGCGGACGGGGGAGGGCCGGTCCTGATTCGGGTCGTCCTGCGGGGGGAGGCGGCCTCGACGCTCCGGAGCGACGCTTCGGCGACCATCCGCCAGTCGGCCCTCCTGGCGCCGTCGGTCGTGGCCCTGAGCCCCGGGAGGGCGCCGACGCCCTTCGACTTCGCCGACACGCTGCGGGCTCGACCCCTGGCGGGGGGCGAGGAGGTCGGGGCCCGCCTGGACTCGCTGGCCGGGGAGCTGAAGGCGCTCCGGCCCCTGGGCCGCCGCCTCGCCCGCCGGATCGAGGAGGGTCCCGGGACGATGGCCGCGCTGCGGTCCGACACCGCCCTGTCGCGGGAGCTGGAGGGGCTGGCGGTCCGCGTCGACGCGCTGGCCGGGCGGATCCCCTCCGGCAGCGCCGCCCGCCTGGCC
>CAYVFM010000041.1:0-10644 GCA_964450995.1 uncultured Gemmatimonadota bacterium
ACGGTCAGCGAGGGGCGCCAGATCCAGGCGGTCCGCCGCACGCGGGTCCAGTCGCCCCGCTCCTCGACCCGGTTCAGGAGGAAGCCCTCCAGCAGGCGGGCGGCGATGCGGGCGTCCGCGCTCGGCTCGTCGCGCAGGTTCTCGCCGCCGTCGGCGCTGACCGCCAGGTCCCACCCGGCCCGGCTCGAGGCGTCGACCGAGGGCGTCCAGATCCAGCCCTCCAGCACCACCTGCCGCCAGCGCCCGTCGCGCCCCACGACCTGCAGCTCGGTGCCGCCGTTCACCGTGGCCAGACGCTTCCCCATGGGGGTCTGGCGCAGGTTCTCCTCCTCGGCCGAGACCGTGGCGCTCTGAGCCGCCGCGGCACGGGGCGCGAGGAGCACCGGGAGGGCCAGGAGGAGGGCGGCGGCCAGCGGGTGGAGTCGGCTCGGTGAGCGCATCTCGTCGTCTGGAAACGGCGCGGCCCCGCGCCTATGTTGCGGGCGCCCGGAGCCGCACCCGGAGGCGTCGGGCGGACCGGAGCGAGTATAGAGAGGGGCCCGAAAGGCTGTCAATTCGCCCTCCTCTCCCGGGGAGGACGCCCCCCAGAGCCGACCAGAGCCGACCGAGGAGCGAGGACCACGTGCGAGGACGAACCCCCGGAGCCGGCGCGCCCGCCCTCCCGCCGTCGCTGATCGCCGGGCTGCTGGCCGCGGCCGGCCTCCTCGCAGCGGGCGCGGCCCCCGCCGCGGCCCAGGAGGCGGCGGACGGGGACACGCTCCGTATCGACACCCCCTACGAGTGGATCCAGCGCTCCTTCCGGATCGGCGCCTTCGGCGGCTACGTCTCCACGGACCGGGGCGTCTCGGAGCTGGGGCCGGGCTCGACGCCGGTCCTCGGCGCGCGGACCCGCGCCCGCATCAGCAGCCCCATCTCGCTGGAGGCCAGCTTCGGCTACGGCTCCTCCGACCGGTTCGTGATCGATCCGCGCCTGCCGCAGGGCCCGGCCGCGGTGGACACGGCGACCTCGCGCTGGATCCTGGCCGAAGCCGCCATGCAGTTCGCGGTGACGGGCAACCGCACCTGGCACGGGATCCAGCCCTACGTGCTGGTGGGCGGCGGCTTCATGGTGGGGGTCGACGAGCCCCGCAGCCCGGCCCTCCCGGAGCCCGATCCGGGCGAGCCCCCGGTCCGGGCGGAGATCGGCGTGGCGCCGGTGGTGCAGGCGGGGGCGGGCTTCGAGTGGCTGGTCTCCGATCGAATGGGGATCAGCTTCGAGGTCCGCGACCACCTGTGGCGGATCTCCACCCCCGAGGGCTTCTTCGAGCAGGAGGTCCTGGACCGCATCGAGGACCTGGACCTCGAGGCGCCCCAGGACACCGACTGGACACACAACCTGGGCCTCAGCGTCACCGTGTGGCGGTACTTCTAGCCCGCCCGACCGGCGCGGCCGGCCGGCGGCCGGCAGCCGCGCTCCTCGCCCTCCTCCTGACCGCGGCGTCCGGCGCCGGCCCGGCCGCTTCCCTCGCCGCCCAGGAGCCGGCGGACACGGCCCGGGTCCGGGCGCCGGCGATCCGGGGCCCGGAGGCCCTGGCCCGCTCGCTGGCGGAGGCTCTCGACGACCCGGCGCTCGCCCGGGCCCACGTGGGGATGACGGTGCGCTCGGCCGACTCGGGCGAGGTCCTGTACGACCGCGCCGGCCAGCGGCGCTTCACCACCGCCAGCACCGCCAAGCTCGTCACCGCCGCCGTGGCCCTGGAGCGGCTCGGCCCGGGCTTCCGCTGGACCACCCGCCTGGCCGCCTGCGGCCCCGTGGAGGACGGCGTGCTCCGGGGCGATCTGGCCGTCGTGGGCTCGGGCGATCCCACCGTGGACCGGGCCCAGCTGGAGACGTGGGCCGAGATCCTCCGGGGGGCGGGGATCCGCCGGATCGCCGGCGACGTGGTGGGCGACGCGACCGCCTTCCCGCCGCCGACCTGGGGCCGGGGCTGGATGTGGGACGACCTCCACCTGGGCTGGGCGGCCGGCGTCGACGCCCTCCAGCTCGCCGATCCGGCCCGGGAGGTCGTCCTCCGGCCGGCCTCGCGCGTGGGCGATCCGGCGACCGCCGCGCCCCGGGACACGCTCCGGGCGCCGATGGCCCCCGAAGGTCACCTGCCGATGGAGATCCGGGTCCGCACCGGGCCGGCGGGATCGGAGCTCGACCTGCGCTTCGAGCCGGGCCCCGGGCCCGGGACGGGCGGCCGGATCACGGGCTGGATGCCGGCCGACCGCGACTCGCTGGTCCTCTCGCTGGCCCCCCGCCACCCGGCCGACAGGCTGCTCTCCGAGCTCGCCGGCGTCCTGGCCCGGTCCGGGCCGGCGGTGGAGGGCCGCTTCCGGCGGCGGGACGAGACGGGCGGCCCCGGAGCGGAGCGCCGGCCCGTCCCCTGCCCCGGATCCGACGAGCCGCCCGCCTGGTCGGCCGCGTCCCGCTCCGACTCCCTGGGCGCGGTCCTGGCCCACACCCTGGGCCGGAGCGACAACCAGGCCGCCGAGTCGCTGCTGCGGACCCTGGGGCTGGTGGAGGGCCGTGCCGGCACGGCGGCGGAGGGCGCGTCGGTGGCGGCCTCCACCCTGGCCGACTGGGGCGTGGACCCGGGGGCGGTGACGCTGGCCGACGGGGCCGGCCTCTCCCGCTACGACCAGGCCGCCCCTTCGGCCCTGACCCGGATGCTGCGGGCCGTGTGGCTCGGCCCCCACCGGGAGGTCTTCCTCGACGCGCTGGCGGCGCCGGACCGGTCGGGCACCCTGCACGGCCGCTTCCGTGGGGTGCCGGCCCGGGAGACCCTCCGGGCCAAGACGGGATCGCTCTCGTCGGTGCGGGCCCTGGCCGGCTACGTGGAGGCGGCCGACGGCCAGACGCTGGCCTTCGCCCTCATGCTGGACGGCTACCACGTCCCCGGCTCCGTGGCCGAGGCCCTCCGGGACCGGGTGGTGGAGCGGCTGGCGCTCTACCGGGCGGAGTAGGGGCAGGCGGGGCCGGAGGTCCCGATCAGCCGTCCGGCCGCCACTCCAGGACGAGCCCCGCGCTCGTGTAGCCGCCGCCCACCGCGGTGAGCACGATCCGCGTGGGGTCCGGCAGGGGACCGTGCTCCCCCCGCAGCACCTCGTCCAGGGCCACGCCGACCGTCGAGGCCGAGAGGTTGCCGTACTCCCGGATGGTGTGGACCACCCGGCCGTCGCCGGTCAGCGGCAGGTGCTTCTCCAGCCCCTTCGTGATCCGGAGGTTCGCCTGGTGGGGCACCACGTAATCGATGTCCTCCCAGCCCAGGCCGGTGGTCTCGAGCGCCCGGTCGGCCACCCGACGCATGGCCTGGATCGCCTGTCGGAGCACCTTCGGGCCGCCGCCCATGTGCAGCTTGGGGTCGGGCTCCTCCTCCGTCTCCCAGCCCTGCCCCCGCAGGTAGAGGTGCTCGGGGGCGTAGTCGGCCTCGTGATAGGGGACGCCCAGCACGCCGCCCTCGCCGTCGCCGGCGGGCTCCAGCACCGCGGCCCCGGCCCCGTCGCCGAAGAGGACGGCGGTCTTGGGATCCGAATAGTCGGTGATGTGGGAGAGGGAGTCGCCGGAGACGACCAGGACCCGCTCGCCCATGCCGGCCCGGACGTGGGCGTGGCCGGCGGCCATGGCGTAGACGAAGCCCGCGCAGGCGGCGTTCACCGTGTAGCCGCCCACCCGGGGGGCGCCGAGCCGGTCGGCCACGGTGCAGGCCACGTTCGGGACCGTCTCCTTCTCGGTCACCGAGGCGGCGACGATGAAGTCCAGGTCGCCGGCCTCGAGGCCGGCGGCGTCCAGGGCGCGCCGGGACGCCTCGGCGCACAGGTCCTCCGTGGAGAGGCCGCCCTCCTCGGTCACCACGCGCCGGGCCCTGATCCCGGTGACCTGCCGGGCCCAGCGGTCGAAGACCTCCACGGGCTCCAGGGCCTCCGCGTCGTCGGTCTTCAGAGAGGCGCGGGCCCGGGCGAGATCGAAATTCGCCCGGATGCTCTCGCGGGCGAAGAGCTCCTCGTTGTCCATCCGGTGGGGGGGGAGGAAGCTCCCGGTTCCCGTGACGCGGGCACGGGTCGGCTGTCGGCTCACGCGGGTCTCCCGTTGCGAGGTGACGGTGGACGTCGTCCCCCCGGTGCCCGGACGGAGCGGGCGGGGACACGGGGGGCCGTCAGGCTCGGGCCGAACCTAAGCGGGGCCCGACGGGGGCTCAACGCCCGGCGGGGCGCGCCGGCGCGGACACGGACAGGCTGTCCAAGGAAACGGGACGTCTCGGAACACGTGCGGGTCCGTCGCATAGGGAAGGGGGACTCGGGCCGACCTCGGCGGCGCGTCACGACCGCTCGCGGACGGCCCGCTCGATCCGAACGCTCTCGTCGGACGCCCGTCACGCGACTCCAGGAAGGACGAAAGACGCCATGGACGCCTATCACCGACTCGCCCGGCCCGCCGCGTGGACGCTCGCCGCGGCGCTCGCGGCCGCGCTGGTCGCCGTCGCTCCCGCTCACGCCCAGCAGGGCGGCGGAGGGCAGGGGCAGGCGGACCAGCAGCAGCTCCAGCAGGCCCAGCAGTTCCAGGAGGTCCAGCGGCTGCAGCAGCAGGTCCGGCAGATCCAGCAGCGGATCGGGGAGATCCAGGACTCGGCCATGCAGGACTCCGCCATCCAGAAGAAGTACATGGCGCTCCAGGAGACCGTGCGGGACGCCATGGAGCAGCTCGACGCGCAGGTGGTCCAGAAGGAGGACAGCCTCAACGCCCTCCAGCGGCGGCTCAACGAGGCCCGCCAGAGCCAGGACACCGCCGCGGTCCGCGAGGTCGTCCGGGCCGGCCAGCCGCTGAGCCAGGAGCTGAACCAGATCCGGGACTCCGTGATGCAGCGCGACTCCCTTTCGGAGCGCGCCCAGCAGCTCCGGCAGGAACTCGAGGACAAGATGGCCTCCATCAACGACTCGGTGCCGACGCTGATCCAGCGGCGCGACTCGCTGATGCAGCGCCTCCAGCAGCTCGCCCAGCAGCTCCGCGGCCAGCAGCAGGTGCCCCAGGGCGGCGGCGGAATGCCCGGAGGCGGCGGCTCGGGCGGAGGGGGCGGCCAGTGACGCCGATCTCCTCCGACACCCGTCCCATCCGGAGCGTCGGCCGCGCAGCGGTCTCCGCGGCGGCCGTCCTCGCCCTCGGCCTCGGCCTGGCGGCCTGCGGGCAGGGGGACGACGGGGGCGACCAGGCGGCCGACACGGTGAGCGCCTCGGGGCCCTCCGCCTCGATGGAGGGCGCCGGGCAGCTACGCCAGATCCAGCAGGAGCTCCGCCAGGTCCAGCAGGCGCTCCAGCCCCTGCAGCAGCAGGCGATGCAGGACTCCTCGCTCCAGGCCATGCGATCCCGGGTGACCGAGACGGTCCGCGCGGCCATGCGGGAGGTCGACCCGGAGACCTCGCAGCGCGAGGAGCGGCTGAACGAGCTCTCCGGCCAGGTGCAGTCGGCCCGACAGGAGGCCGACACGGCCCGGGCCCAGAGCCTGATCCAGGAGGCCCGCGGGCTCCAGCAGCAGCTCCAGCAGACCCAGTCGCAGGTCATCCAGCGCGACTCGATCCAGGAGATGATCGAGGAGTTCCGGACGGCGCTGGAGGAGCGGATGGCCGAGATCGATTCGAACGCGGACTCGCTGATCGCCCTGCAGGACAGCCTGACGGAGGTCCGTCAGCAGGCGATGCAGCAGCTCCAGTCGCAGATGCAGCAGGGCCAGGGCGGCGGGTCCGGCGAGAGCGGCGACGGGGGCGGTGGCGGGGGCTGAGACCCTAAGACCCTAAGCCCCTACCCGCCCTCCTCCAGGGCCCACAGGAGGCTGTCCGCGCGGGCGGCGTCGGGCGACCCCTCGGCTCGGATCCGGGCCGTGACCCGGTCGGCCAGGCCGACCGGGGCCCGCTCGGGGAGGCCGTCCCGGAGGGCGCGGAAGACGCCCTCCCATCGCTCCGCCCGCCGACGCACGCGGCCGGGCAGATCGCCCGGCTCGACCTCGCCGTCCAGACAGCGGCCCAGCAGCCTGTCATCCATCGTTCGCGCTCCCGCCTGCAGGTTCGCCCCCGGGATCGAGCATCTTCCTCCATTCACGGACGCGCCGGGTCCGCGGGCCGTCACGCCCGCGCCCCCTGCTCCCGGGCCCGCGACGCCGTAGCTTCCCCGCGCACCGTCTCGCGGCCGCCCCTCCGACCCGGAGGCGACGTGACCTCCGTCGACGAGATCCCCACCCCCGCCCTGCTCCTGGACCTCGACGTCCTGGAGGCCAACCTGGAGCGGATGGCCGGGCGGGCCCGGGAACTGGACGTCCGCCTGCGGCCGCACGTGAAGACTCACAAGTGCGTCGAGGTCGCCCGCCTCCAACGGGACGCGGGCGCCGCCGGGATCACGGTCTCGACGCTGGAGGAGGCGGAAGTTTTCGCCGAACACGGCTTCGAGGACCTGACCTGGGCGTTCCCGGCGATCCCGGGCCGGCTGGACCGGGCCGCCGCGGTGGACCGCCGGGCCCGCCTGCGCCTGCTCGTGGACCGCCCGGAGGCGGTGGAGCGGCTGGAGGCCCGCGGGCATCCCTTCCACGTCTGGCTGGAGGTGGACAGCGGCGACGGACGCTCGGGCGTCGACCCGGAGGGGGCGGCGCTGGCGGAGATGGCGGAGGCCCTGGCCGGCTCGACGACCCTCGCCTTCGACGGGCTCCTGACCCACGCGGGCCAGGCCTACGACGTCGCCGGCCCCGGGGAAGCGGCCGCGGTGGCCGAGCACGAGCGCCAGGTCATGGCCCGGGCCGCCGACCGCCTCCGGGAGCAGGGGATCGACGTCCCGGCGGTGAGCGTCGGCTCCACCCCCGCCGCGACCCGGGCCCGGTCGCTCGAGGGGATCGACGAGATCCGTCCGGGCAACTACGCGCTCTTCGACCGGACGCAGGCGGCCCTGGGGAGCTGCGGGATCGGGGACGTGGCGGCCACGGTGGCGGCGACGGTGGTCTCCACCCGCCCCGACGCGGGCCGGTCGGTCGTGGACGCCGGGGCCCTCGCGCTCTCGAAGGACCCCGGGCCGGACGACCCGGCGGCGCCCGGCGGACGCTGCATGGGCGCGCTCTCGGACGGGGCCGGCGGCCTCCGCGACGACGTCCGGCTCGTCTCCCTCAGCCAGGAGCACGGCGTGCTCGACGCCGCCCTCCCCTGGGGCGAGCGCGTCCGGATCGTCCCGAACCACGCCTGCCTGGCCGTGGCCTGCTTCGACGCCTTCCACGCCGTTCGGGACGGGGAGGTGGTGGGGCGCTGGCGGATCCACCGCCGGCGGTGACCGGATCCCCGCGGCGCGGCTCCCGCCTTGTCGTCCGCGGCGTTCCCTCTACCTTACGGGGAGCCTCCGGTCCGCCCGGCGGACAGCGGCGGGCCTTCCGACCGACCTCTGCTCACCGGGAGCCCGGGACACCCCATGCCATCCAGCCTCGGATCCCACAGCCGCGTCTACGTCTTCGTCCTCGGGGGCGCGGCGCTGGCCGCGGGCGGGCTCGCCGTCTTCTTCGACAACACCTCCCTGGGCCTGGCGGCCGCCGTACTGGGGCTCTACGTCCTCCACCTCTACAGCATGCAGGAGATGCAGCGGCAGTGGCGCGCCCTGCAGGGCCTCGAGCGGCTGGTGGGCGAGCTGGGCCACGGCGAGATGTCGGAGGAGGACCTGTCGCCCGAGCGCCGACGGACGGGATCCGACCGGGAGGAGGGCGGGGGCGACGAGTCCGGGCGGTCGGTCCGGCGCGACTTCGGGCTCGGGACGGTGGCCATCATCAAGGGGATGATGTCCCCCGGGGACGTCTCCGAGGTGATGTCACAGCAGCGGAATCGGCCCGGGCTCACCTTCGGCGACCACGCCGTCGAGCTGGGCCACCTCACCGAGACCCAGCTCGAGGACCTGGTCCAGGTCAAGCACGAGGGGGTCTACACCCCGGAGGAGATCCGGGAGGCCCGAGAGAAGATCCAGTCGTACCGGAACTCCGTGGACCCGGAGATGTCCGGCGCCTGAGCCGTCCCGCCCGGGAACACAGGGGAGGAGGAGAGCCGTGCCGTCGTCCGAGCCCTTCCAGAGCCGGTCCTACCTGATCACGTTCGGGGGCGTCACCGCGGTGGCCGTGGGCCTCGCCTTCGTCATCGGCAACCGCGACATGGCCTTCGCCGCCGCCATCCTGGGCCTCTACGTCCTCCACCTCTACAGCGTCCGCACCCTCGTCGCCGGCCAGCGAGAGCAGTGGGAGGCCGTCCAGGAGCTGGAGGGCCTGGTGGGGGAGCTGGACCGGGCCGAGGCGGCCACCCCGGAGGACCCGCCGCCCGGGGGCGACGACGGCGAGGGCGAGGGAGAGCCGGAGCGGCGCCACTTCGCCCTGGGGACGGTGGCCATCATCCGGAACGTCCTCCGGCCCGAGGAGGTCTCGAAGGTGCTGGTCGAGCAGCGGCGGCGGCCCGAGATGCGCTTCGGCGAGCTGGCCCTGGAGATGGGCCTGCTGGAGGAGGACGAGCTGGAGCGCCTGCTGAAGGTCCAGCGCGAGGGCCGCTTCAGCAAACCCGAGATCCGCCTGGCCCGCCGCCGGCTGGAGACCTGGCACGAGCAGGCCCGCCCGGGGTGAGTCCGGAGGCCCCGCGCCGGACGCCCTCCCGCCTCAGCCGGCCTCCAGCGACGCCAGCGTCCGCCGGGCGTAGCGGTACGGCCAGACCGTGGCCGCCGCGCACACGACCACGGTCACCAGGAAGGCCAGGATCATCTCCTCCGCCAGCGGCCCCCGGGTCTCCCTCCACGGGAGGTTGCTGGCCAGGAACCCCCGCAGGATCCAGAACTGCGACGCCACGATCCCCGCCAGGGTGCCCAGCGCCCCCAGCATGAAGAGCAGGCCGCCCAGGGAGGTGGGGATCTGGGCCGCGTTCTCCGACTCGAACTTCGGGTAGGCGATGCCCCACGCCAGCGCCTGCGCCGTGAAGGCGAAGGTCAGCCCGGCGATGGTGACGACCGAGAGCGCCAGCAGCGGCGTCCCGAGGCCCAGCGCCAGGCCGGTGAGCCCGGAGAGCAGGAGCGCCAGCACCAGCATGGGCACGGCCCCGGACCAGAACTTGGACCAGAGCAGCGCGTCCGCCGGGAGGGGCGAGGAGCGGAGCAGCCAGAGGGTGCGCCCCTCGAGGCTCAGCGACGGGAAGACGAACCGGGACGCCACCGCCGAGAGGACGAAGCCGGTGAGGGCCACGTTCAGGAACCCCACGAGCGCCACCAGGAACGGGCCGACGGCCTCGTTCGACCGGAGGGGGAGGACCCGGATGTTGTAGACGTAGGCGACCACCAGGACGCCCAGGATGATGAGCTGGGACCACTGGGTGGCGTCCCGGAAGAAGACCCGGGCGTCCTTCAGCACCAGCTCGCGGCGCTGGTGGTCGAGCCGGCCCAGCAGGCGCTCCAGCGCCCGCCAGACGCCGCCCCACCGGATCTCCCGGCGCCCCCCCTCCTGGGCCCGTGTGAAGCACTCGTCGTAGAAGCGACGGTGCAGCGTCGCCCCCAGCACCACGGCGGCGGCGGCCGTGGCCCAGAGGAGCGCCAGCCAGAACGGGTCGAAGCCCCCCTGGAGCCGCCCCATCATCGCCTGCGCGCCCCACTCCGAGGGCACCCAGGCCAGCGTGGGGCCCCGGAGCACGTCCAGGAAGTCCACCAGGCTGCCGTAGCCCTCGGGGTCCACCAGCCGCTCGGGCCGGAGCACCCGCAGCCCCAGGACCAGCAGGGCCACCCCGCCGGCCGCGATCACGCCCAGGATGTCGCGGGTCCGGCGGGCCGGGAAGATCCGGACGAGCATCAGGGTCACCGCGCTGCCCGCGGCCGCCGGGATGACCAGCAGGGGGACGACGGCGGCCAGGGCGACGAGGAAGAAGGACGGGCCGGCGCCGTAGACCCGCCCGTAGGCCGCCACCACGGGGATCAGCAGGAGGACGACCATCCAGGAGGAGGTCACCGCCGTCTCGATGAGCCGGGACCCGTAGACCGGCAGCCAGTCCACCGGGGCCGATCGGACCATCGGCAGGTCCCGGGAGAGGAAGAAGCTGGAGAGGGCCGCGATGAGGTTCGAGAGCAGCAGCAGGCCCAGCAGGATCAGCAGCCCGAACCCCAGCATCTTCGACGCCAGCAGGGGCCCGACCTCCGGGGTCGAGCGGAGGGACTCGAGCATCCGGACCAGCGCGATGTAGACGAGCGGGAGGACCAGGGCCCCCACCAGCCCGGCGATCGCCGCCCGGCCGCCCCCTCCGTCCTCGGCGGCGCGTCCCGGCCGGGAGGAGAGCGCGCGGGGCCCGAGCAGCCAGAAGGAGCTCGGCTCGCGGCGCGGCCCCTCCTCCGCCCGCCTCTCCGACCCCTCCGGCCAGGGCGGAGGCCACGGAGGGGCCCCGGCCTCCGCCTCGCCCGTCACGACACCTCCCCCAGCGCGCGGGCGATCCGGCGCTCCTCGACGCCCCCCGTCAGCTTCAGGAAGACGGCCTCCAGCCGCCCCTGCTCCATGGCGGCCAGGTCGCGGAGATGATCCATGGTGCCCGAGGCGAGGATGCTCCCCTCCTGGATCACCGCCAGGCGGTCGCAGAGCGCCTCGGCGAACTCCAGGGTGT
>CAYVFM010000042.1:0-10563 GCA_964450995.1 uncultured Gemmatimonadota bacterium
TCAGGAAGAAGATCAGCAGCAGGAAGGCGATGTCCGCCAGCGAGGCGGTGGGGATCTCGTCGTCGACCCGCTCCTTGCGCTCCAGGATCGGCATGGTGTCCTCGGCTCGGGTTCGTCGGTCCTAGCCGGCGGCGTCGGCGGACGAGCTGCCGCCCTCCGACCCCTGCTCGATGCGGTAGATCAGGTCCAGCACCGCCTGGGCCCCCTCTTCCATCTCCGAGACCAGCGCGTCCACCCGGCTGATGAAGAAGTGGTGCGCCAGGTGCACCGGCACGGCGATGGCCAGCCCCGTGGCGGTGGTGATCAGCGCCACTTTGATGCCCCCGGCCACCAGCGCCGGCTCCACCTGTCCGGCCTGCTCGATGGAGCCGAAGGCCAGGATCATCCCTATGACAGTACCCAGGAAGCCCAGCATGGGTGCAACGTTGGCGATGGTCGCCAGGATGGTGAGCCCGCGCTCCAGGAAATCCAGCTCGATGGAGCCCGTCGTGTTGATGGCGGCCTGCAGGTCGCCCTCGGTGTGCTTCTCCTCGACCCGCCGGAGCCCGGACAGCATGATGGCGGCCACGGGCCCGCGGGTGTTCTCGGCCAGCTCGACTGCCTCGTCCAGGCGGCCGGCGCGGCCGAGCTCCTCGATCTCCTCGAGCAGCTCCCGGGACTCGGTGGTCGCGACCCACAGCGTCCAGGCCTTGGCGATGATGATGCCGAACGCGACCAGCGAGCACAGGAGCAGCGGGTACATCATGAACCCGCCGTCCCGGACGAGCGTCATCAGCTGATAGGTGGCTTCTTGCTGCACGTGCCCCGTCCTCCCGGGTCTCCTCGAGCGCCCGAACGGGCGGCGGCTTCCGATCTCCGGCGCGGCGCGCGGCGGAGGCGAAGCCGCTGAATTTTCGCCGTATAGTAAGGACCCCGTCGGGGCCCGTCAACGAAGGGACCGCAAGGATCGCGCGCGCCCCGGCGGCCCGTCCTCCACCCGATCTTCCGTACGTCTCCCTGCCCGGATGCCGGCCCGGCCTCCCCCCCGGATCAGCCGTCGCCGGCCGCCGCCACCGGGCGGTCCTCGCCGCCCTCCTCCTCCGTCGGCTCCCCCCCGAACAGCCCCTCGTCCTCCAGGAGACCCTCGGAGGGAGGCTCCTCGGGCGGCGTGGCCAGCCGGGCCCTCAGCTCCGAGGCGCTCAGGTCCCGGGTGAGCTGGCCCCGGTGGGCCAGCGAGATCTGGCTCGTCTCCTCGGAGATCACCACCACGTAGGCGTCGGTCTCCTCGGACAGCCCCAGGGCCGCCCGGTGGCGGGTCCCCAGCGACTTGTCCTCCACCGGGAACTGGGTGAGGGGCAGGATGCATCCCGCGGCGACGATCTGGTCGCCCCGGACGATCACCGCGCCGTCGTGGAGCGGCGAGTAGGGGGTGAAGATGGTGGTGAGCAGCTCGGCGGAGACGTCGGCCTGGATCCGGGTCCCGTTGTTCTCCGCGTACTCGCCCAGGCCCACCTCCCGCTCGATGGCGACGATGCCGCCGATCTTCGCCCGCGCCAGCCGCTCGGCCGCCCGTGCGATCTCCTCGGCGACCTCGCTCTCCTCCATCTTGGGGAAGATTCGCCACAGCCGGCTCCGGCCCAGTCGGGCCAGGGCGCTCCTGAGCTCCGGCTGGAAGACCACGATGAGGGCGAAGGCGCCGTAGGTGAACGCCTGGTTCAGCAGGGTCCGGATCAGGCCCAGCTCCAGGTAGCTGGCGGCCGCGTACACGCCCATCAGCAGGACCAGGCCCAGGAGGATCTGGAGGGCCCTCGTCCCGGTCCAGAGCAGCAGCACCCGGTAGAAGAGGTAGGAGACGAGCAGGACCTCCACCACGTCCTGCCAGCCAACCTGCAGGTAGGCCAGGTAGTCGCCCAGGGCCTCGATCACGGCCGACTCCCCTCGCCCGCCCCGGCGGAGACCTCGGCCGAGGATCCGGCCCCCGGGGCGCGCTCGGCGGCCAGCGCCGCCGCGGCCACGTCCAGGGCCCGGCGCGCCTCGCGGACGTCGTGCACCCGGAAGATCCGTGCGCCCCGGGCCAGCGCCAGGACGCAGGCGGCCAGGGTGCCCTCCAGCCGCTCGTCCACCGGCAGGTCCAGCACCTCCCCGATGAAGGACTTCCGTGACGGGCCCACGAGCACGGGCCGCCCCCGGACGGCGAAGTCGCCGGCGCGGGCGACGAGCTGGAGGCTCCCCGGGGCGTCCTTCCCGAAGCCGATGCCCGGGTCCAGCGCCACCTGTTCGGGCGCACACCCGCGGGCGAAGGCCTCCTGCAGGGCCCCGGCCAGGAAGCTCCGCACCTCACCCACGAGGTCGCCGTAGGAGGTGTCCGCCTGCATCGTGCGGGGGTCCCCGCGCATGTGCATCAGCACCAGACCGGCGCCGGCCTCCGCCGCCAGGTCGGCGATCCGCGGGGAGAAGCGGAGGCCGGAGACGTCGTTCAGGACCGCGGCCCCGGCCTCCAGGGCCCGCTCCGCCACCTCCCCGTCGGTCGTGTCCACCGAGACCGGCAGGTCCAGGCCCTCGATCCGCTCCAGCACGGGCCCGATCCGCTCCCACTCCAGCGCGGCCTCCACGGGCTCGGCGCCCGGCCGGGTGGACTCGCCCCCCACGTCCACCAGGTCGGCGCCGGCCTCCGCCATCGCCTCGGCGCGCCGGGCGGCGTCGTCGGGGTCCAGGTGGCGGCCCCCGTCGGAGAAGGAATCCGGCGTGACGTTGAGGACGCCCATCACGAGGGGACGGTCCAGCGTCAGCTCGGCGCCCCGGATCCGCCACACGGGGGCGGGCGTCAGCCCTCCCGCCGCGCTCGCCGGCCCCGGCCCGTCGCGACTCACCGGCGCCTCCTCCCGTCGGCGGCGACGACGGTCCTCACGCCGGCACCGGCGACGGCTCGCCGCCGCTCCCCTCCGACGGGCGACGGTCGTCGCGGGTCGAGCCCCGCTCCGGGGCCTCCCGCTCGTCGCGCTCGGCCGGGTCGGCGGGCTCGGTACGGGCCGGGAGGGGCCGGCCCTCGGCCAGGGCCTCGATGGCCTCGGCGTCGAGCGTCTCGCGCTCGAGGAGGGCGTCGGCGATGGACTCCAGCAGATCGCGGTTCTCCCGCAGCGCCTCCCGGGCGTAGCGGTAGGCCTTGTCCAGGATCCGCTTCACCTCCGAGTCCACCAGCCGCGCGGTCCGCTCGCTGACGTCCCGGCGGTGGCTGATGTCCCGCCCGAGGAAGACCTCGTGGTCCCGCTCCCCCACCGTCATCGGCCCGATGGCGTCGGACATCCCGAACTCGGTCACCATCCGGCGGGCGATGTCGGTGGCCCGCTCCAGGTCGTTCCCGGCGCCGGTCGTGATCCTGTCGCGGCCGAAGACCATCTCCTCCGCCACCCGGCCGCCGAAGAGCATCCGGAGCTGCCCCTCCAGCCACGCCCGGGTGTAGTTGTGCCGGTCCTCCTCGGGCAGCGAGGCCGTGATGCCCAGGGCCCGGCCCCGGGGGACGATGGTGACCTTGTGGAGCGGATCCAGGTCCGGCGTCCGGAGGGCGACCACGGCGTGGCCGGCCTCGTGGTAGGCGGTGACCTTCCGCTCCTCCTCGGGGATCACCATGCTCTTCCGCTCGGCCCCGAGCATCACCTTGTCCTTGGCCCGCTCCAGGTCCTCCATCCAGACCTGGTCCTTGTCCTGCCGGGCCGCCATCAGGGCCGCCTCGTTCACGATGTTCTCCAGCTCCGCCCCCGACAGGCCGGGCGTGCCCCGGGCCAGCACCGAGAGCTCGACGTCCGGCGCCAGGGGGATCTCCCGGCTGTGGATCTTCAGGATCTCCTCGCGGCCGCGGACGTCGGGGCTGTCCACCACGACCTGCCGATCGAACCGGCCCGGCCGCAGCAGCGCCGGGTCCAGCACGTCGGGCCGGTTGGTGGCGGCCAGCAGGATGACGCCGCTGTTCTCCTCGAAGCCGTCCATCTCCACCAGGAGCTGGTTCAGCGTCTGCTCCCGCTCGTCGTGGCCCCCGCCCAGCCCGGCGCCCCGGTGCCGCCCCACGGCGTCCAGCTCGTCGATGAAGAGGATGCAGGGGGCCCGGTCCTTCGCCTGCTCGAAGGCGTCTCTCACGCGGCTGTTGTGCAGGAGCACCGGCTTGTCGCCGCCGAAGAACGCCTCGTTGCCGCAGCCGCACAGGTCGTAGACGTGGCCGTCGTACGGCTTGCGCTCCACCTTCCGGACCACCGGCCGCTTCGCGTGGCCCACCTGGTCGTTCCCACGGAACGGATTCGAGGTCCGGCCGATCTTCAACCGCCAGTAGCGGGTCTCGGGCAGGGGCTTGCCGTCTCCGATGGTCCGGCCGCCCGGGCTGATGCCCTCCCACAGACCGCAGCCGATCCCGTGCATCGCGCAGAGCCAGGCCAGCTCGCGGATCAACCGCCGGCTCACCGAGGTCATCTCGAGCTTTCCGCGGGGACCTTCGTAGCCGTCGCCCGCCGCGTAGCCCTCCAGGTAGGCCAGGAAGTGCTCGCGGGGAAGCTCCCAGAGCATCTCCGGCACGTGCTTGCGGGCGCTGCCCGTGCCGCAGTGCCGCTCGAAGAAGCGACCCAGACGCGCGGATCGGGCGATGACCCGCACCGAGCTGTCCTCCCGCTCGACGACCGCCGGGTCCACCCCGAACAGGTCACGGAAGAGCTCGACACTCCGTCGGACGAGCTCCTCCTCGTGCGCTCCGAGACACAGGGAGGCGGCCCCCGTGGCCCGGCCCTCGGCGGTGTAGAGCCCCATCAGCCAGAGCAGCTCCGGCGTGGTACGCACGTGGTCGGCCACCGGCGTGCGGTCGTAGCGATCCGAGATCTGGCGCGGGCGACGCCGGCCGGACTGCCAGTCCCGCACGGTGGTCGCCGAGACGCCCAGGCTCTCCCCGATCGCCTCGGCCGAGAGGACGTCGGCCGCGTTGACGCTGAAGGAGAGGGCCGCCTCCGCCGTCCCGTCCGGGACTTTCACCGAGAGGCCGCGCCAGCGCTCCGGTACTTCCCGGGGGAACTCGTGGGCCCGGGCCTCGTGCTGCGTGCCGTGCTCGGGATCGAACGTCCCGCGGACGTGGAAGGGGAGATTGACCAGCACGTCGCCCGGCTCGAGGTCCCGGACTTCCTTCGGTCGGATCCCGCCGTGTCCACGGACGAACACGCTGTGGTCTCCGGTAGTCCGCAGCGTGCCGCCCAGGTACTCGATCTCGAAGATCTCGTCGACCCGGTGACGGTATACGCCCCGGACCGACTGCCACTCGCTCCCGCCGAAGACGTCCAGGTCGCCGCGGAACCCCGTCTCACCCGACCGGTAACCGAGCGCCTCGAGGCCGAACGTCGGCACCACCTGGTCTTCTCCATCCCCGGGACGCCCCGTTCCTCTCTCCTCGCAGATACCGTCGACCAGGTCCCCGATCTCGACGAGTCGGGTCCCCTCGTCGTCCCTCACCATCACGGGAGTGTCACCCGTGACGGACGCGCCCACCCCTACGAACATCTCCACGAAGTCGGAGCCCGCCATGGAGAGGAACGGTCGGCCCGCCTCGCCGGCCACGGCCCGCGCCAGCAGGGTCTTGCCGGTGCCGGGCGGGCCCACCAGGAGCGCGCCCTTCGGCAGCCGGCCGCCCAGCCGGCTGAAGCGGTCCGGGTGCTGGAGGAACTCGACGATCTCCTGGAGCTCCTCCTTGGCCTCGTCGCAGCCGGCCACGTCGTCGAAGGTGACCTCGGGCGTGTCCGCCGACAGCTCCTTCGCCCCCGACTTGCCGAACTGGAAGGCGCGGCTGGTCCCGCCCTGCATCTGCCGCCAGAGGAAGATCCAGATGGCGAAGATGACCAGCCAGGGGAGGGCCCGCCCCAGCCAGAGGAGCCAGCCGTCGGCCGCCCCCTCGCCCCGGACCTCGACCCCGTCCTGCCGGAGTCGCTCGACGAACTCCAGGTCCGCCTCGAAGGGGAGACGGGTCTCGAAGCTCCGGAACTCCTGCCCCTCGAGCTGGACCGGCGAGCCGAGCTCGCCCTCGACCCCCCGCCCCTCCCGGATGGTGACGCGGGAGACGTTGCCGGCCTCGAGCTGCTGGCGGAACTGCGTGTAGGAGAGATCGCCGGTGGGCTCGGCCGAGCCCTGCATCAGCGACCAGGCCACCAGGGGAAGCAGCAGGACCAGCGCCCAGAAGGAGGTGCTGCGCCAGAAGTCCCGGGGATCCTTCCCGCCGCCCTCCGGCCCCCCGGCCGGCCGGCTCACTCGGCGTCCTCCTGCGGGATGCTGGCGATGAAGGGGAGGTGCCGGAAGTCCTCCGCGTGGTCGAGGCCGTAGCCCACCAGGAACTCCCGCGGGGCGTCGAAGCCCACCCAGCGGGGCTCCAGCACCAGGTCGCCGGCCACCCGCTTGTGCAGGAGAGCGCAGATCTCGAGCGAGGCCAGGTCGCGCTCGAGCAGGGCCGGCACCAGCTCGTTCATCGTGTTGCCGCTGTCGACGATGTCCTCCACCAGCACGACGTCCCTCCCCTGGAGGGGCGTGCTGGGATCGTAGAGCGTCTTGACCTCGCCGGTGGAGGTGGTGCCGAGCCCGTAGCTGGAGACCACCAGGAAGTCGACCTGCACCGGCAGGCTGATCTCCCGCACCAGGTCGGCCAGGAAGATGAAGGAGCCCTTCAGGAGGCCCAGCACCAGGAGGTCGGTGTCGGCCGGATAGTGGTCGCTGATGGCCGCGCCCATCTCCTCGACGCGCCGACGGATCCGGTCGGCGTCGTAGACGACGCGCTCCAGCTCCCGGCCCCCGGTGGCGGCCAGCGTCTTCTCGTCGGTGAGCGGTCCGGCCTCAGACATCCTGGATCCTCGTCACGAAGGTGGGCTCGTCCCCCCGGGCCCCGGCCCGGGGATCGACGCCGAGGCCCTCCACCCAGAGGACCCGTCCCTCGCGGTCGGCCAGCACCGCGGCGCGGTCCCGGCGCGAGAGAGGCACCCTCCGGTCGCGGAAGAGCTCCTTGAGCTTCCGGTCCCGGCCCCCGGTACGGAGCCGGTCCCCGTCGCGACGGCTCCGGAGGCGGAGCGGGAACCGGAGACGGCCGCGGTCGAGGGCGGCCCGCGTCCCCTCGTCCCCGGGGCCGCCCTCCGGTCCCCAGGCGATCCGGACCCGCCGCCCGCCCAGCAGGGCGGTCCCGCTTCCCGGTCGGGGACCCTCGAGGAGGAGGACCGTGTCCGGGGCCGGCTCGTCGGGACGGCCGAGCCACAGGCGATCGAACTCCCGGGCGATCTGCAGGCCTCCGCCCAGGTCGACCCGGCCGCCGCTACGGCCCTCGCTGATAAACTGGACGGCCTCCCGGGTTCCGCCCCGGGTGGCCCGTAGATCCAGCCTGCGAGCGAGGATCCGGACGCACCGCGCCCGGAGCTCGGGGTGGGCCGCGGCCAGGGGGGCGCGACGCAGCCGGAAGGCCTCCTCCCCCCAGGCGCCGCCCCGGCCAAGGAAGGCCCGGTCGAGCACCGTCCGGGCCCGCCGATCCAGCGCGCGGTCGGCCCGGCTCGCGGCCTCGGCCACCTGGCGGAGCCGATGGTGGAGGGGCCCGCTCCAGGCCTCCTCCAGGGCCGGCAGGAGCCGCTCGCGCGTCCGTGCCCGGGCCCATCTCGGGTCCCGGTTCGACGGGTCCTCCAGCCACCCGATCCCCCGCTCCGAGAGCCAGTCCTGCAGCTCGGCGCGGCGGATCGTCAGCAGGGGCCGGACCACCCTGCCGCGGCGCCGGGGCACGCCCCGGAGGCCCCGGAGCCCGGTCCCGCGGCCCAGGCGGAACAGGAGCGTCTCCACCTGGTCGTCGGCCTGGTGGCCGGTGGCGATCCGGTCGGCGCCCACCCGATCGGCCTCCCCCTCCAGGAACCGGTAGCGCGCCCGGCGCAGCGCCTCCTGGGTCGGCTCCGGGGGCTCGTCCGGGCGGCCCGTGCGGCAGGGGATCCCCGCCTCGCGGCAGCGCCGCGCCACCCGCTCCGCCTCCCGCCGGCTGTCCTCCCGGAGCGCGTGGTCGAAATGGGCGGCCCGCAGCTCCAGGTCGCGGCCGTCGGCGACGGAGGCCAGCAGGTGGAGGAGCGCCGTAGAGTCCGGGCCGCCGGAGACGGCGACCAGGACGCGCGAGCCCCACGGGAGGAGGCCGGGACGGCGCTGGAGCAGGCGGGCGAGCCGCCCGGGGAGGTCCTCCGCGCCGGGACGGGCGGCGGCCTCGGGGCGGGCGGGACGGGCGGCCGGGGCGGTCAGGCCTGGTCCCCCGTCCCCTTCCGGCCGTCCAGGGCCGGATCGGTGTGGCGCGGGAAGCGGTCGGCCCGTGGCAGGCGATCGCGCCACGTGCTGGCGGAGCGGTGGAAGACGAGCTGGTCCCGGTCCGGGACCTCCACCCCGAAGGGCGTCCCTCCGCGCTCCGTCCGGGCGGTGGCCTCCCCGCCGGCCTCCTCCGAGTCCGCCTCCGGCCCGGCGACCCGGCGCGGCGACTCCTCCCGGCCGGGGCGGGTCTCCTCGACGGCGGCGTCGGCGACCTCCAGCTTCCGCTCCGCCTCCCACCCGCGGTCGTGCCCGTTCACGTAGGCGCGCAGCGCCCGCCGCCATCCGCCGGAGGCGGGCTGGCCGTAGGCGTGGGGGTAGTCGTGCGCCTCGAAGGCCTCGCCGCCGCCGCGGCCGTAGGTCTCCTCGTAGTCGCGCTGCGAGCGCTCCTCGTCGGCGAGGTCGTGCTTCTCGGACGTCATCCTTCGGCTCTCCCGTGCTCCCGGCGTCGGGGTCGGGCCGCGGGCGTCGGCGCCGGCGGCCTCAGACCTCCATGACCTCGTTCTCCTTCTTCTCCAGCAGGTCGTCGATCCGCTTCACGTGGCGATCGGTGGTCTCCTGGAGGTCTTCCAGGAACCGGTGGTAGTCGTCCTCGCTGATCTCGCCCTCCCGCTCCATCTCCTGGAGCAGGTTCTTGGCGTTCTGCCGGACCTGGCGGACCGCGATGCGGCCCTCCTCCGCCTTGTCGTGGAGCAGCCGGGCCATCTCCGTGCGCCGCTCCTCCGAGAGGGGCGGGACGGGCACCCGGACCACGCCGCCGTCGACCGCGGGGTTGAGCCCCAGGTCGGCCTTCTGGATGGAGTGGGCGATGTCGTCCGCCACGTTCTGGTCGTAGGGCTGGATCAGCAGGAGGTTCGCCTCCGGCGCGCTGACGTTGGCCACCTGGTTGAGCGGCATCGTGGAGCCGTAGGCCTGGACCCGAACAGTGTCCAGGAGCGCGGGCGAGGCCTTGCCGGTCCGGACGGTGTTGAACTCCCGACGCACCGCCTCCACGGCCTGGCCCATCTTGTCGTCGGCCTCCTGCAGGAGCTGCTGGGTCATCGCTTCCTCCCGGTGGTTCTGGCGGGGCGGGGACGACCGCGACGGCAGCGGGCGGGCGTCACGCCACCAGCGTGCCGACGCGCTCCCCGCGGAGCGCGGACAGGATGGAGCCGGGCTTCCGGATGTTCAGGACCACCACCGGCAGGTCGTTCTCCTTGCACAGCGAGATGGCGGCGGCGTCCATCACCTCCAGCTCCCGGGTCATGACCTCGAGGTAGGAGATCTCGGGGATGAAGGTGGCCTCGGGATCGGTCTCCGGATCGGCCGTGTAGACGCCGTCGACCTTGGTGGCCTTGAGGATCGCGTCCGCCTCCATCTCGATGGCCCGGAGCACGGCCGCGGTGTCGGTGGAGAAGTAGGGGTTGCCGGTTCCGCCGGCGAAGATCACCACCCGCCCCTTCTCCAGGTGGCGCAGGGCCCGGCGGCGGATGTAGGGCTCGGCCAGCTCCTCCATCCGGATGGCCGTCATCACCCGGGTCTCCACGTCGTGGCGCTCCATCATGTCCTGGAGCGCCAGGGCGTTGATGACGGTGGCCAGCATGCCCATGTAGTCGGCCGAGACGCGGTCCATCCCCTGCTCGCTGGCCACGGTCCCGCGGAGGATGTTGCCCCCGCCCACCACCAGCCCCAGCTCGACGCCCGCCTCGTGGACGCTGATGATCTCCCGGGTGAGCTCCTCGATGACGGGGGGCTCGATGCCGAAGCCCCGGTCCCCGGCGAGGGACTCGCCGGAGAGCTTGACCAGGGCGCGGGGATACTTGAGGTCGGGCTCTTCGCTCATCTCCCCTGGGGTCCGGTGGTCGCGGGTGGCGGTCCGGCGGGCGGTCAGCCGCCCACCTCGAACCGCTCGAATCGCCGCACGGTCAGCTCCGGGTCGACGTCCTCCAGCAGCTCGCCCACCGAGAGGTCGGGATCCTTCACGTAGGCCTGCTGCAGGAGGGTGTTCTCCTCGAAGAACTTCCGCATCCGCCCCTCGACGATCTTCTCGACGATCTCCGGCGGCTTGCCCTCCTCCTCGGCCTGCTCCCGCAGGACCCGGCGCTCACGCTCCCGGAGCTCCTCCGGGATGTCGTCGGCCGAGACGCCCTCGGGGTCGGCGGCCGCGATGTGCATGGCCACGTTCCGGGCCACCTCCTCGACGGCCCCCGGATCGGCGACGCCGCCCAGCTCCACCAGCACGCCGATCTTGCTGCCGAAGTGAATGTAGCGGCCCACCGC
>CAYVFM010000043.1:0-10551 GCA_964450995.1 uncultured Gemmatimonadota bacterium
TCGTCTCGCGTCGTCGTCGGTCGTCGGCCCCGCCGGTCGGGGCCCGGGCCCGTTCTGAAAATCGAGAACGGTTATCGGTATGGACCCCTCAAGGTACCGGCGTTGAGAATGGATTTCAAGGAGCGTGCCTCGGGGCGGCGGCCGGCGGCCGTCCGGCCCCTCCGTCCGACCGCCGGCCGCCCGGACGCGCGGTATCGATTTCGCGGGACCTGAAAGACGGCCGACGACCCGCACCGCGACCACCCCGCTCCGGAGGCGATCCCATGCGAGCCACCTTCTTCGCCGAGCACGGCGGCCCCGAGGTCATGGAGGTCGGCGAGCGCCCCGACCCCGAGCCCGGCCCCGGCGAGGTCCGGATCCGGGTGGAGGCCTTCGCCCTGAACCACCTGGACCTGTGGGTCCGGCGCGGCCTGCCCGGGCTGGAGCTGGACCTCCCGCACGTCGGCGGTGCCGACGTGGCCGGCCGGATCGAGGCCACCGGCGACGGTGTGGACGAGCAGGCGGTCGGCGACCGGGTGGTGCTGAACCCCGGCCTCTGGTGCGGCGACTGCGAGTGGTGCGCCGCCGGCGAGCACAGCCTCTGCGACGAATTCGGGATCCTGGGCGAGCATCTGGACGGCGCCGCCGCCGAGCTGGTGGTCGCCCCCGCCCGCAACCTCTACCGGATCCCGGAGGAGGTCCCCGCCGAGGAGGCCGCCGCGGTGCCCCTGGTCTTCCAGACCGCCTGGCGGGCCTTGCTCGGACGGGCCGGCCTGCGGGCCGGCGAGTCGGTGCTGGTGACCGGGGCCAGCGGCGGCGTCTCCACCGCCGCGATCCAGATCGCCCGGATGGCCGGCGCCCGGGTCTGGGCGGTCACCAGCGGCCCCGAGAGCGTCGCCCGGACCGAGGAGCTTGGCGCCCACCGGGCGATCGACCGGCTCGAGGAGGACTTCTCCAAGGTGGTCTGGCAGGAGACGGGGAAGCGCGGCGTCGACGTGGTGATCGACAGCGTCGGGGAAGCCGCCTGGGAGGGCTGCGTCCGGGCCCTGGCGAAGGGGGGACGGCTGGTGACCTACGGCGCCACCACCGGGCCGGAGGGGAAGCTCGACCTCCGGCGGATGTTCTGGAAGCAGATCGAGGTGATGGGCTCGACCATGGCCGGCCACGCCCAGTTCCGGGAGGCCATGGACGCCGTCTTCCACGGGCCGCTCGAGCCGGTGGTCGACCGGGTCTTCCCCATGGAGGAGATCGAGGCCGCCCACCGGCACCTGGAGGAGGGCGAGCAGTTCGGCAAGGTGGTGCTGACGCCGTGAGCCGGTCGGCGCCGCGGCGGTCAGGCCTCGCCGGCCCGCCGCTCGGTCCAGTGGCGGACGGCGGCCGAGCCCAGGAAGAGGAGGACCGCGGCGGCCGTGTAGTCGAGGGAGGGGAACCCCCGGAGGGCGTCGATGGCCACCCAGGTGGCCGCCCCGAGGGCGTTGGGGACCGACGGCGGCACGTCGTCCCGCCCCTCGGCCCATCCGATGGCCGCCAGCCCCGCAACCCCGATCACGATCGTCCAGATGTCGGTCGGCGACATCGCTCCCTCCCGTCTACGAGCGTGATCTACAACCGTTCCGCAACGCCGACACAGTATGTCTTTCGTCGTTGACGAGCCAACCCCGGCCCGCGCCGCCACGACCCCGACGGGAGGTCTCCGCCCGTGAACCGAGACGCCCACCTCGAGCGGCTCCGCGAGGAGAGCTTCGACGTCGTCGTCATCGGCGGCGGGATCACCGGCGCCGGCGTCGCGCGGGACGCCGCCCGCCGGGGCTTCCGGACCGCCCTGGTGGAGGCCCGGGACTTCGCCGAGGGCACCAGCAGCCGCTCCTCCCGCCTGATCCACGGCGGGCTCCGCTACCTGGAGCACCTCGAGCTGGACCTGGTCTTCGAGGCCAGCCGCGAGCGGCGGACGCTGCTGGAGATCGCCCCCCACATGGTCCGCCCGCTGGAGTTCCTCTTCCCGCTGTTCGAGAAGGGGCGGGTGGGCCGCCGGAAGCTGGACGCGGGGATGTGGCTCTACGACGCCCTCTCGATGTTCCGGAACGTCGAGCGCCACCAGATGCTGGACGAGGAGGAGCTGGTCGGCCGCGAGCCCGCCCTCCGGCGCGAGGGGCTGCTGGGCGGGGCCCGCTACTTCGACGCGCAGGTGGACGACGCCCGCCTGGTGCTGGCCAACGTCGTCTCGGCCGCCGGGGCCGGGGCCGCGGTGGCCAACCGGGTCGAGGCCACCGCGATCGAGCGGGAGGAGGGGGCGGTCACCGGCGTGCAGGTCCGAAGCGAGGAGGGGGAGGCGTGGACGATCCCCGCCCGGTCGGTGGTGAACGCCACCGGCCCCTGGACCGACCGCACGGTGGAGCGCGCCGGCGAGGGCTGGTCCCGGCGGATGCGCCCCACCCGCGGCACCCACGTCCAGGTCCCCCGGGAGGCGGTGGGCCACCGGCACGCGCTGATCTTCGAGTCGCCCCTGGACGACCGCATCATGTTCGTCCTCCCGTGGGGCGACCTGACGATGATCGGCACCACCGACCGGGACTACGAGGGCGACCCGGCGGACGTCGTCCCCACCGCCCGGGACGTGGCCTACCTGCTCGCCTCCACGAACCGCCTCTTCCCCGACGCCGCCCTGACCACCGACGACGTGCTCTCGGCCTGGGCCGGCCTGCGCCCGCTGGTGACCGAGGAGGACGGCGAGGAGGAGGCCGGCGCGGTCTCCCGGGACCACGTGATCACCGAGGACGCGCCGGGGCTGGTCACCGTCTCCGGCGGCAAGCTCACCTCCTACCGCCAGATGGCCGAGGACGCGGTGGACCGGACCGCCGACTTCCTGGAGCGGGCCTTCGAGACGGAGCCCGACCGGGGCTGCGACACCGACGAGGCGCCCCTGCCCGGCGGCGACTTCGAGGAGCTGGGGGAGCTGTGCCGCGACCTCCGGGCCGACGCCGGCGTCCGGGGCGTCCCCCCGGCGTCGGTGGACCGGCTGGCCCGGGCCCACGGCACCCGGGCGGAGGAGGTGCTGGCCCTGGCGGAGGACCGATCGGAGCTGGCCGAGCCGGTGGTCGAGGACCGGCCCTACCTGGCCGCCGAGGTGGTGCGGGCGGCCCGCGACGAGATGGCGCTCCACGTGGAGGACGTGGTCTTCCGCCGCACCCACCTGGGCCGGGAGACGCGGGCGGGCTTCGAGGAGGCCTGCCGGCGGGTGGCCGACCTCATGGGCGAGGAGCTGGGCTGGGACGAGGGGCGCCGCCGCGAGGAGGTCGAGCGGGCGGCGGAGGTCCGGCGCCGGGACGAGGCCTTCCGGGAGGAGCTGGAGGCCGAGCTGGAGCGCCGCCGGCCGGGCTGACGCGGGGCGCCGCGGCCGGCCGTCGGGCCGTCAGCCGCCCGTCATCCCCCGGATCGTCGAGATGGTGTCGGTGACGCTGAAGTAGAGGACGAAGGCCAGCACCACCGGCACCACGAAGCGCATGAAGCCCTTCCAGAGGGGCAGCCAGCCCGCGCCCGGCGCGCCCTTCCGGATCTCCTCCTCGGGCGCGGGCATCACCCAGCCCACGAAGAGCGCCAGCGCCAGGCCGCCGACGATGAGGAAGACGTTGCCGGCGAGCTGGTCCATCAGCGAGAGCGCGTCGAGGCTGAAGGCCGGCCACACCCCGACGATGGTGATGAGGACCCCGAAGGCCATCGCGGCCTTCCGCCGGGCCCAGCCCATGCTGTCGATCACCGACGACGCCACCACCTCCAGCAGCGAGATCGCCGAGGTGAGCGCCCCGACGGCCAGGGCCGCGAAGAAGAGGAAGCCCACCGCGCGCCCGGCGCCGCCCATGTCGCCGAAGGCCTGCGGCAGGCTGATGAAGAGGGCGCCCACGGTGCTCTCGCCCACCTCCCCCGAGAGCCCCAGAGCGAAGACGATGGGGAACACCATCAGCCCGGCCAGGAACGCGATGAGGAAGTCCGAGCCGGCGATGACGACCGACTCCCGCGGGAGGTCGTCGTCCCGCGAGAGGTAGCTGGAGAAGGTGAGCATGGCGCCCATGCCCAGGCTCAGGCTGAAGAACGCCTGGCTGGCCGCGTCGGAGATCACCCGGAGCGAGAGGATCCGCGAGAGGTCGGGCCGGAGGTAGAAGTCGTAGCCCGGCCCCGACCCCGAGAGGGTGGCGGCGTAGATCCCCAGCCCCACCACGATGAGGAGCAGCAGCGGCATCAGCACCATGGCGGTCCGCTCGATGCCGTCGCGGACCCCCGCGCCCACGATCAGGATGGTCACGGCCATGAACCCGACGTGCCAGGCCACCGCGTCCGGCCCGCCGGCGTACGCCTCGAAGCGGGCGGCGGCGTCGACGCCGAAGCCCTCGATCAGCCCCATGACCGCGTACCGCAGCGTCCAGCCGGCGATGACCCCGTAGTAGGCGAGGATCAGGAACCCGCTGAGGACGAAGAGCAGGCCCAGCGGCTTCCACCCCCGGCCGCCGAAGTGCTGGAGCGCCTCGACGGGGCTCTTCTTCGCCCCGCGGCCGATGGCGAACTCCCCCAGCATCACGGGCAGGCCGATGAAGAGCACGAAGACGACGTAGAGGAGCAGGAAGGCGGCGCCCCCGTTCTCGGCCGTCAGGTAGGGGAACCGCCACATGTTCCCCAGCCCCACCGCCGACCCGACGGCGGCCAGGATGAAGCCCAGCCGGCTGTCCCACTGCTCGCGCTCGCCCTGCGCCATGTCGACCCGCCCTTCGAGGTTCGAGGGAGATCCCGGGGAAAGCGTCACCCCCGGCCCGTCCGCCGGGATCGGCCCGGCGCGCCGTCCGCACGCGGACCGTTCCGCAGGACAGGTAGCCGGCGCGGGCTCGCGTCGTCAAGGGCGGCCCGGTCGGGCCGCGATGTCAGCGGGTGACGAGCGTGAACCGGATCCCGGGGTCGGGGCTGTGCTGGAGGTTCAGGCGCAGGCGGCCCAGGTCGCCGTCCTCGTCCGCGTGCCCGAGGCTGACGATCCCCCGGCGTCCGAACACCCGGCTCCGGAGCTGCACCACCCGGTCCGTGAGGTGGAGGACGTCGCGGTAGAGGGCGCGCGGCAGGACGTCGCGGAGCGAGGAGAGATCGGGGCCGGGGCCCTCGTCGCCGGACGACCCGGTCAGGGCCCGGAGCAGCAGGGCCTCGCCCGGGCCGGTGGACTCGAGCCGGGCTCCGGCCAGCGCCTCCAGGGCGGTCTCGTTCCCCCGGGCCGCGGGCTGCGCGGAGGCCGCGTCGGCCGCCTCCACGGCGGGCGCGTCGAGGGCCGCCGAGGGCCGCGTCGGACGGTCGTCCTGGGCGAGGGTGTGGGCGGGCAGCAGGAGGGCCGCCAGCGCGCAGAGAACCGGGACCCGGGGGGCACCCCGGAAGAGGGCCGAGAGCCGCTGACAGGACGGCATGGGTCGCGTATGCATGTCGAGGACCGTTCAATGTGCCGAGTACGGCGTCCGGTGTCCAGAGCGCCGTTCGCCCGAGCCGACCGGGCTGGCCGTGGGTCTGCATCCCACACGACGCTCCCGGTCTCTGATCCGTCACGCGGGAGCCGGAAGCGGTTCAGCCCTCCAGGGGCTCGAAGCGGGCCTGGAAGAAGCGCAGGTAGGAGGGCTCGTAGACCATCTCCAGGCCGGTGGCCGTCTCCCGCTGGTCCCAGGCCGACTTCACCGCCTCGGCGGTGACGTCCATGTGCGCCTGGGTGTAGACCCGCCGCGGGATGGTGAGCCGCACCAGCTCCAGCTCCGGGTACCGGTGGTCGCCGGTCTCGGGGTCCCGGCCTGCGCTCACGATCCCCCGCTCCATGGACCGGACGCCGGAGTCCAGGTAGAGGTTGGCGGCCAGCGTCTGGGCGGGGAAGCGGTCCTGGGGCAGGTGCGGGTAGAACCGCTTCGCGTCCAGGAAGACGGCGTGGCCGCCGACGGGCCGGACGAGGGGGATGCCCCAGTCCGTCAGCAGGCCGCCCAGGTACCGGACCTGGCCGACCCGGGCCCGGAGGTAGTCGTCCTGGACGGCCTCCCGGATGCCGACGGCCAGCGCCTCCATGTCGCGCCCGGACATCCCGCCGTAGGTGTGCAGGCCCTCGTAGACCACCACCAGGTTCCGGAGCTCGTCGAAGAGATCGTCGTCGTCCACGGCGAGCCAGCCGCCGATGTTCACCAGGTTGTCCTTCTTGGCGCTCATCCAGGCGCCGTCGGTGTGACCGCAGAACTCCCGGAGGATCTCCTTCACCGGCCGGTCGCCGAAGCCCTCCTCGCGCTCCCGGATGAACCAGGCGTTCTCGTTCGCCCGGGTGGCGTCCAGGTAGATCGGGATCCCGTGGCGGTCGCACAGCTCCCGCAGCTCCCGGACGTTGCGCATGCTCACCGGCTGGCCCCCGGCCATGTTCACCGTGGCCGCCAGGCTGACGTAGGGGATCCGGTCGGCGCCGACCTCCTCGATGAGCGCCTCGAGCTTCTCCAGGTCCACGTTGCCCTTGAACGGATGCTCGGAAGCGGGGTCGTGGGCGGCGTCGACGATGACGTCCCGGAAGGCGCCGCCGGCCATCTCCTGGTGGACCCGGGTGGTGGTGAAGTACATGTTGCCCGGGATCACGTCGCCCTCGGACACCACCGTCTGGTTCAGCAGGTGCTCGGCGCCCCGGCCCTGGTGGGTGGGGACCAGGTGCTCGTAGCCGTAGTGCTCGCGGACGGCGTCCTCGAGGTGGTAGAAGTTGCGGCTGCCGGCGTAGGCCTCGTCGCCCATCATCAGGCCCGACCACTGCCGGTCGCTCATAGCGCCGGTGCCGCTGTCGGTCAGCAGGTCGATGTAGACGTCCTCGGAGCGCAGCAGGAAGGTGTTGTAGCCCGCCTCCGCCAGCGCCTCGCGGCGCTCCTCGCGCGTGCGGATCTCCAGCGGCTCCACCATCTTGATCTTCCAGGGCTCGGCCCAGGAGCGCCGGCCGGCCTGCTGGCCCATGGTCCGGGGAGTCTCGGGCGCGTCGGACGCGGACGTGTCGGCGTCGGACATCGGGTCCTCCGTGTGCGGTCGGATCGTCGGTCGGGGGTCTCGAGGGCGCCGCCGCCGGGCGGCGCGGGAGGGGCGGGGGGTCCGCCTCGCGCCGGGCGGCGGGGCCGCCCTTCACGCCTGCAGGGAGCGGGCCGCCACGAACGGGAGGGGGATCGATGGACCGCGCAGCGGACGCGCCCGGGCTCCGCCACCGACGCCTCCGGGGCGACGGCGTCGAGCTGCACGCCGTGGAGGCGGGGGAGGGCCCGCCGGTGGTGCTGCTCCACGGCTTCCCCGAGTTCTGGTACTCCTGGCGTCGGCAGCTCTGGGCCCTGGCGGAGGCCGGCTTCCGGGCCGTCGCCCCCGACCAGCGTGGCTACAACACCTCCGGGAAGCCGGGGGAGGTGGAGGCCTACCGCGTCGAGCGGCTCGTGGCCGACGTCGCCGCGCTCGTCGAGCGCGAGGCCGGGGGGCGGGCCCACCTGGTGGGGCACGACTGGGGCGGGGCGGTGGCCTGGGAGGTGGCCCGCCGCCGGCCGGAGGTCGTCGACCGGCTGGCGATCCTCAACGCCCCCCACCCGGCCGCCTACCGCCGGGCGGTCCGCCGGCCGCGCCAGATGCTCCGCTCCTGGTACGTCCTCTTCTTCCAGCTCCCGGTTCTGCCCGAGGCCGCGATCCGGGCCCTCGACTACGCGGTCCTGGACCAGGTCTTCCGCGGCACGTCCCGGCCCGGCTCCTTCACCGACGACGACATCGCGGCCTACAAGGCGGCGCTGGACCGGCCGGGGGCGCTCACGGCGGCGCTGAACTGGTACCGGGCGAATCTGCCGCCGGGCGGCGGGGAGGGCGCCTCGGGCGCCGTAGAACGCTCAGTCCGCCCCGGACGGATCGAGGCCCCGACGCTGGTGCTCTGGGGTGAGCGGGACCCGTGGCTGGGGGCAGAGCTGCTGGAGGGCCTCGACCGCCGGGTGGTCGACCTGCGGATCGAGCGCCGGGCCGACGCCGGCCACTGGCTGGCCGCCGAGGCGCCCGACTGGGTGAGCCGGGAGCTCGTGGCGTTCCTCGGCGCCTAGCCCCGGCCGTCGCTCCCTCCCCCGCTCCCGGCCTCTGCATCCAGGACGAAGAGCTGGGAGAGGATCTTCCAGCCGTCCTCCTTCAGGAACGCCATCATCACGGTGCCCTGCTGCATCGATCCGGAGCCGTCCTCCGCCATGGCGTGGTAGGCGTAGCTCGCCACCCCGTAGGCCAGCCGCCCGCTGGCGTTGAACTCACGCATGTTCAGCCGGATGTCGCCGACGTCCGCCAGGTAGGCCTCGAACTTCCCCTCCAGGGCGTTCTTCCCCGACGTGAAGCCGAAGGGGAGGCCCCGGATCCGGGCCTGGTCGGAGTACCGGTCCATCAGATCGCCGACGTCGTCCTCGAGCCAGGCGTCGGCCCACTCGGTGAGTTCGTCGCTCACCTCTCTCAGGGCCCGGGCCCGGACCTCCGCACGGGCGGCGTCCCGGCGGTCGAAGGCCGCGTTCGGATCGCCGCCGGGGATCTGGGCGAGGCCCGTGGCGGGAAGGCCGAGGACGGAGATCGCTGCGAGGAGGAGGGCGGAACGGAAGGGGCGGCAGGTCATGGCGGTCTCTCCATCGTCGGCGCGCCGGTGCGTACGGGCGGCGCGGGGGTTCGTGCGGCGGGGACCGTCGCTCGGGTCGGCCGCCGGGCTCTGGCGTGTCGGGGTCTCCAGTATGCGAAAAACTTAACACGCCGGTCCCGTACGGCAAAGCTCCGCGCCGTTCGTCCGGGGTCGCCCCGGTCGGGACCGGCTGTACCGGGAAGACAGCTCGCCCCCGCCGGACGTTGAGTCGGCTTCGGCTCAGCCGCCGTCCGCTGCCCGCAGCAGGAGCCGGTCGACCGTGCCCCGGCTGGAGAGGAAGAGGTCCGGGAGCCCGTCGCCGTCGAGGTCCGCCTGCTCGACGTCGAAGCCGACCCCGGTCGTGCCGTCGGGGAAGAACTCGCCGGTGGCCTCCCGGAAGGTGCCGCCACCGTCGTTGAGGTAGACCCGCCAGGGGGCCGACTCGATGCGGCCCCGCTCCATGTTCACGTCCGAGTTCGAGGTGACCACGTCCGGGTCCCCGTCCCCGTCGACGTCGACGAAGCTGCCGCCGAAGGAGCGGTCCTCGTCGGGCGGCATCCGGTCCGTCCCGGCCGTGGTGAAGTGACCGGTGCCGTCGTTGATCAGCAGCCGGTTCGCGGGATCGGCGTCCCGGACGAAGGCCCGGACGTTGGCGAAGAAGAGGTCGAGGTCGCCGTCGCCGTCCACGTCGCCCAGGTCCGCCTGGCGGGTCTCCTCGGGCCCGTCCCGGTAGGGGATCCGGCCCTCGCTCGCCTCCTCGAAGTGCCCCGAGCCGTCGTTCAGCATCAGCCGGTTGTCGTCCTCGTTGGCCGCCACCAGGTCCAGGTCGCCGTCGCCGTCCACGTCGCCCAGCGCCAGGTCCTGGGTCACGTCCAGGACGTGGGGGAGCCGCTCGCCGGTCTCGTCGCGGAAGCGGCCGTCGCCGTCGTTCACCAGGAAGACGTTCTGCCCATTGTTGCCGATGAGGACGTCCGGCGCCCCGTCGCCGGTGAGGTCGGCCACCGTCGCCGCGTTGGAGGTGCCGGTCACCGGAAGGCGGTCGGAGGCGTCCTCGAAGGTGCCGTCGCCGCGGTTCAGGTAGAGCTCGTTCTTCCGGTCGTCCTCGCTCACCGAGATGGCGTCCAGGTCGCCGTCCCCGTCGAAGTCGGCGAAGACCACCTCCTCGCTGTCCCGGGCGACCTGCGGGATGCGGTCGCTCCCGTTCGTGAAGCGTCCCGACCCGTCGTTGATCAGCAGGATGTTGGGCCGGTGCTCGTTGGCGATCAGCACGTCCAGGTCCCCGTCGCCGTCCACGTCGCCCAGGTGCGCGTCCATGCTGAGCCCCTCCAGGTCGGCGCCCGGGAGGTGGGTTTCCGTGGCGTCGCGATAGAGGGGGCCGTCCTGGGCGGCGGCGGACGTCGGCGCGGCCAGCGCGGCCGCCAGCGCCATGGAGGCGGCCGCGGCGACGACGCGGTGGGAGGCGTGGCTTCGCATCAGACCGCCTCCGGGCCGGCGGCCTCGGCGCGTCGCCCGCGGCGGTACAGCGCGATCCCCGCTGCGAGACAGAGGACCAGCTGGAGGCCGACCAGGACGGCCTGCGTGTCGTCCCCCGGATACGAGCCGAGGAACCAGTTGACGGCGTCCGCCGCGAGCATGAGGAGCATCCCCGAAAGCAAGCCGAGCCTCAGCGGTGTCTCCGGTTATCATCGGGTGCCTCCGTTCGACGGGGTGAGTCCGGATCTCGCTGCGCGCTGTCTCCGTCCGAACCAACGCGGGAGAAGGCGGAATCGTTGCCCGGGGGTAGGTGGACGCGGGTCCGGCGGGACGGCCTTCGTCCGACGCCGGACCATCCCCCAAGATAGCCCGGCCAGGACTACTCGGGAAGGCGTCGGACTTCCGGGAGGCCCCCCGTCAGGCGAACCGGCCCGGCAGCTCCAGCGACGTGGACCAGGTCAGGCCGA
>CAYVFM010000044.1:0-3373 GCA_964450995.1 uncultured Gemmatimonadota bacterium
CCGCCCTCCTCGGGCGGCTCCACCCGCTCGGCCAGCTCCTCCAGGGGCTCCTCCCACTCCCCCTCGATCCGCTCGCGGATGTTGCTCCGCTGGGCCCGCAGCTCCGCCAGCTCCAGCTCCAGCTCGTGCCGGCGCTCCGCGTGCTCGCGCTCCGCCTGGCGTGCCTCCCGGAGCCAGGCTTCCAGCTCCTCCAGGTCCTCCCGTGCCTCGGCCAGCCCCTCGTCGATCCCGACGACCTCCTCCTCCAGCTCGGATCGACGCTCCAGGAGGTCGCCCACGCGCTCCTCGCTCTCCTCGGCCGCCTCGCCGGCCTCCCGCAGCACCTCCCGCTGCTCCTCCCGCTCGGCCTCGAGCCGCTCGCGGCGGGCCTCCTGCTCCCGGAGGGTGGAGCGGGCACGATCCAGGCGCTCGACGGCTCCCTCCAGCTCGGACTCCCGCCGGGCGAGGCGGAGCTGCAGCTCGTGGAGCTCGGAGCGCCGCTCCTCCCAGGCGGCCTCGGCCCGGCTCGCCCGCTCGCGGACCTCCTCCAGGCGGGCCTCGGCCTCCTCGCGCTCGACGCGGGCCTCCTCCAGCCGCTCCTCCTCGCCGGCGGCCTCGGACCGGGCCTCCTCCACCGAGCTCTCCAGCTCCCCGATCCGCTCCTCCAGCTCCTCCACCTCGCGCTTCGCCCGATCCCGGCGCTCCTCCAGCGAGGCCCGCTCCGCCTCCGCCCGCCGGGCCGCCCGGCCGGCCTCGGCCACGGCCGACTCCAGCTCCTCGACGCGGTCGGCCGCGTCGCGGTGGGCCTGCTCGGCCTCGTCCCGCTCGGCACGGAGCTCCTCCAGGCGAGCCTCCCGCCCCTCGATCCGGCCGCGGAGCTCCCGCAGCTCGGTCCGTCGCTCCACCAGCCCCCGGGAGGCGGCGGGCCGGCCCAGCCGGACGGCGCCCCAGTCGTCCTGCCCCGTCCCGTCGGGACGGATCCAGGCGCCGGTCCGGGGCTCGACCTCCCCCTCGCCGGTCACCTCCACGTCGGCCAGCAGGGCCCGGGCCCAGGGGGCGCCGGGGCCGCGGACCTGCACCCGCTCCAGCAGGCCGCCCCCGTCGGCGCCGGCGTCCCCGCGGCGGGGCCCGGGCTCCAGCGGGAGGAGCAGCACCCCTTCCCCGGCCCCCTCCTCGCTCCGCAGCCAGCGGCCCACCCGGCGCACGGCCTCGAAGTCGTCCACCACCACGCCCTGCAGGTAGGCGCCCAGGCAGGCCTCGACGGCCCCGGCGTGCTCCCGCGGGGCCTCGACGTACTCGGCCAGGACCCCGTGGACGCCGTCGAGCCCGTCGGCCGCGTCCAGCAGGCGGCCCACCGCCGGCGGCACCTCCTCGCCGGAGCCCATCATCCCGGCCAGCCCCTCGGCACGGGCCCGGTCGCCGGAGAGATCGCCCTCCAGCTCGGCCACCTGGTCCCGGAGCCCCCGGAGCGCCTCCCGGCGCTCCTCGGCCGCCGCCCGGGCGTCCTCCAGCCGCTCCTCCAGGTCCTCCACACGGGCCTCGGCCCGCTGGGCCTCCTGGTCGGCGCCGTACAGCTCGCGCTCCAGCTCAGCTTTCTTCTCCCGGGCGTCGGACAGCTCGTCCCGCCGCCGCTCCAGCTCGCGGCGCCGCTCCTCGACCCGCTCGTCGCCGGCCTCGCGGTCGGCCTCCAGCAGGCGGACCTCGCGGGCCAGCTCGGTGAGCTCCCCCTCGGCCTCGGCCTCCTGGCGGCGGCAGGCGTCGCGCTCGCCGGCCGCCTCCTCGACCTCCTCCTTCAGCGCCTCCTCGCGGTCGGCCAGAGCCTCGACGCCCTCCCGCTCCTCGGAGACCGCGTCCTCCAGGCGGTCGATCTCGGTCCGCAGCTCCTCGCGGCGCTCCTCGATGCCGTCCAGCTCGCGGCCGATGGCCTCGATGCGGTCCTCCGCCGTCGTGGCCCGCTCGGAGGCCACGATCCGCCGGCGCTCGCGCTTCTCCAGCTTCTCCCGGACCTCCTCCAGCTCGCCGGCCCGGCGGCCCCGCTCGCGCTCCATCTCCGCGATCCGGACCCGGATCTCCTCGGCGCGGGTCTCCCGCGTCTGGAGCTCACCCTCCTCGGCGGGCTGCTTCTCCCGGAGCTTCTCGAGCTCCCCCTCGGCCCGCTCGACCTTCCGGTCCAGCTCCTCGAGCCGCTCCGACGCCACCGCCACCTCCAGCCGGAGCCGCCGCTGGCGATACTCCCGGTAGCGCTCCGCCCGGCCCCGCTGCTGGGCCAGCGAGCGGACCTTGGTCTCGACCTCGCCGATCACGTCCTCGAGCCGGTCCAGGTCCTCCTCGGCCTGCTCCAGCCGCCGGAGGGACGTCCGCCGGCGGTCCTTGTAGCGGCCGATCTCGGCGGCCTCCTCGAACAGCGCCCGGCGCTCCTCCGCGCGATCGCTCAGGATCGCGTCGATCATCCGCCCCTCGATGATCGCGTACTCGGTGGCGCCCAGCCCCGTGTCGCGGCAGAGCTCCTGGATGTCCTTCAGCCGGCAGTCCTCTCCGTTCAGCCGGTAGTCGCTCTCGCCGCCCCGGTAGACGGTGCGCCCGATCTCCACCTCGGAGTGGGGCACCGGCAGCGCGCCGTCCTCGTTGGAGAGGACCAGGTTGACCTCGGCCCGGGAGATGGGACGCCGCTTCTCGGTCCCGCCGAAGATGGCCTCCTCCATCCGCGCGCCCCGGATGGCCGTGGGCGCCTGCTCGCCCAGCACCCACCGGATGGCGTCGGAGATGTTGGACTTGCCGCACCCGTTGGGGCCGACGATGGCGGTGATGCCCTCGTGGAGCTCGACCTCCGTCTCGTCGGCGAAGGACTTGAAGCCGCGGAGGGTCAGCCGCTTGATCTTCATCGGCCGTCCCCCTCGCCCCGCCGGGCGACCAGCTCGCCCTCGACACCGGCCTCCTCGAGCATCTCGCCCAGGCCGGCCGCCGCCTCCCGTGACTCGTAGGCGCCGGCGTAGACCTGCCAGGCGGTGTCGGCTCCCGCCGCGGCCGGGAGGACGTAGGCCGGGATCCCCCTGTCCCGCAGGTCCCCGGCCCGCTCCTCGGCCGCCGATCGGGCGGACTCGACGCCCAGTCGCCAGGCGAGGGAGGCGGGACGGACGTCCCAGTCCCGCGCCTCGTCCTTCACCCCCGCGGCGACCAGCTCCTCCATCAGGGCTCGGCCGGCCTCGGCCCCGGCGAGCGCGCCCGCGTACAGCCGCCAGTAGACCGTCCCGTCGACCGGGGTCGGCGCCACGGGCCAGGCGCCGCCGCGCTCGGACCGGAGGGCGTCGGCCCGGTCCCGGGCGGCCGGCCAGGAGGAGTAGCTGGCCACCAGGACCGAGTGGGTGAGCTCGGGCGAAGAGGCGACCGCGCCGGC
>CAYVFM010000044.1:3473-10547 GCA_964450995.1 uncultured Gemmatimonadota bacterium
TCGCCCGCGGCGGCCTCTCCGGTCGGAGCGGCCCCCTCCTCCGCCGGGGCCTCGCTCCCGCCCCGGTCCGCAGCGGCCACCGCGTCCCCGGACTCCATCGCCGTCCCGGCGCCGGCGTCGGCGGCCCGGCCGGCGAACCACCACCAGCCGGCGGCCAGCAGCAGGACGGCGGCCGTCCCGGCGGCGATCTTCGCCCAGGGGGGCCCCGCGCTTCGCCGGTGGCGGCGCCACCCGCTGTCCTCCTCCCCGTCGTCGGCCTCGTCCCCGTCGTCCCCGGCGCCGATCCCCGCGGGCTCCGGGACGTCCTCGACGTCTCCGTCGCCCCCGGCGGGGCCGGCGTCCGGCTCCTCGTCGGGCTCGTCGGCGGGGGGCTCGGGCCGGACCAGGGCGTCCTCGAAGTCGTCTCCGGGCTCCTCCGGCGCCTCCGCCTCCTCCGGCGTCCCGGGCTCCTCCGACCCGCCCGGGCCGGATCCGGCGCCGAAGACGGCGGCCTCGTCGCTGGTGACGCCGGGGAGGAAGTCGTCCTCGTCCGGCGAAGACTCGTCCTCCTCCGGGGTCTCGTCCTCCTCCGGGGCGTCCAGGCGCCCCAGCACCGGCACGGCCTCCGGCAGGTGAGGGTCGGCGCCGACCAGGGGCACCGCCCCGTCCACCAGGTTCCCGGCCATCCCCTGCGGGAGCGCCCCCGCCTCGAGATAGATCAGCAGGAGGCCCCGGGCCTCCCGGATCTTGTCGGCCAGCCGGCGGAGCGCCCGGAGGACGTCCTCGTCCTCGGTGGGACGCGTCCGATCGCCGGGCCCCGGGTCGCCGGCCGGCAGGTACAGGAAGTCGCGACCGGGCGGGTTCACCGCCGCCTCGCTGAGCTTCCGCTCGCCGCTCCGGACCGCCTCGAGCCCCTCCAGGCCCTCCACCTCGAGGAAGCCGTCCAGGCCGGAGCCGGCTCCCGCGAGGTTCACGAGGAGGGTGCGCCGGCGGGCGGCGGAGGCGCCGGCCAGGGCGGCCGCCGCGCGCCAGGAGGCGCCCGGCTCGGAGGCGTCGGCCAGCAGCGCCACCACGCTCGCCTCCTCACCGTCCGCGAACCTCTCGGCCAGCCGATGGGCCCGCTCCCTGTAGGGATCCGGGTTCTCCGTCACGCTCGACCCCCTATCGGAAGATCTCCTCGGTCTCCACACCCGCCCGGACCTCCATGACCCAGGCGCTGGTGCCTCGCTCGCGGTGGAGCTGGCGGGCCGCGGCCTCCGCCCCGCCGCGCTCCTCGTAGGGACCCACCAGGGCCCGGTACCACCGCCGGCCGGCATCGTCCCGGTGGACCTGGATCTGAGTCGGGTAGCCGGCCGACGAGAGGCGGTCCAGCAGATCGTACACGCCCTCCGTCTCCCGGGCGGCGGTCATCACCGCGTAGAAGCCGGGCGGCGGCGGCTCCGGGTCCGCCGCGGCGGAGGTGTCAGACCGCTGCTCCCCCTCGCCCGCCGCGCTGTCGACCACGGCGTCCCTCTCCGCCCCGGAGGCCCCGGTCGTATCGGCTGGCGTGTCGGCCGGCGCCTCGCCCGAGACCCGCCCCGCCACCACCGGCGGGGGGGCCGGGTTCCAGCCTGCCGCCGCCCAGCGGTGATCGGTCGGCACGTCCAGCGGCGTCACCTCGCCGTCCGGGCTCCAGAGGGCGGGCCCGCCCTCGCGGAGCACGACCACGCGGCCGTCGGGCAGGGCCAGGGGGAGGTCGTCCCTCCACCGCCCCGCCGTCCGGAGGGTGTCGCCTCCGCCCACGGGGACCAGGAGGGGCGCCCCGCCGTCGTGGACCAGCACCGCGCCCCCGAGGACGGACGGGCGCAGCTCCTGCGCGGGCCGCGGGAGCCCGGTCAGCTCCCGCGACTCCATCGCGAAGCGGGCCACCCGCAGCAGCCTCGGCGGGTCGTCCACGCCCACGTACAGCTCGTGGGTGGAGGGCGAGGACGCGATGGCCGTCACCGGCCCGCCCACCGACACCTCCCCGCTGGCCGTCAGGGACGGAACCGCGAAGAAGCGAACGGCGTCCCCGGAGGGGAGGACCAGACGCCGTCCCCAGGCCGTCACAAGGCCCGGCGGCGCGAAGTCGCCCCGCGCCCGGGCCTCCGGCTCGCTCTCGCCCCGCCCGACGAGCCAGAGCGCCGTCTCCTCGTCCGACGCGAGCAGGGCCGCCACCCGGCCCTCCTCCACCGGCGTCGCCCAGGTCGGTCGGCCGGCCAGCTCGTAGCGCCAGGAGCCCTCGGGCCCCACCTCCAGCAGGGAGGAGCGCTCCGACTCCACCCAGAGCCCGTAGCGGTCCCACCCGGACCACAGGGCACCCTCCGCCACGGTCCCGACCCGCGTGAGGCGGTCCCCGCGGGGGTCGTAGCGGTGGACGTCGCCGTCCCCGGTGCGCAGGAGCACCATCGGGCCGGAAACCACCCGCATCTCCCGGGCCGGCGGGAGCTCGGTCCGGCCCTCCCAGACCACCCGGGCCGGGTCGTCCAGCGCCCGGGCCCGGGCGACGCCGCCGTCCAGCGGGACGGTGAGCAGGGACCAGCGGGCGGGCCCGGCCCCGGCCAGGAGGTCGGCGCCCTCGACTTCGGGAGCGCCTCCGGACTCCTCTGAGGGGGGCTCGGCCCCTCCGCCGCAGCCCGCGGCCGCCAGGGCCGCCGCCAGCAACAGGACGAGGGTGGAGGGCGATCGGGAGCTCAAGCGGATCCGGGTCGGAAGGGGCTGGGAGCCGGGAAGTTCGACGGCCTCAAAGTGGGGGCGCCGCGCGGCCTCCGCAACCGGCCGGGCCGCCGGCCTTCACCCCTCCGAGGCGGGGTCGGACAGGGGCGCGCGGGGCGCGTCGCCCCAGAGCCGCTCGAGCTGATAGAAGTCGCGGACGCGGGGGAGGAAGACGTGCACCACCAGGTCGATGTAGTCCAGCAGGATCCACCGGCCCGCCGACTCCCCCTCGACGCCCGCCGGGGTCTCGTCGTGGGCCTCCTCCAGCCGCTCCTGGACGTTGCGGGCGATGGCGCGGGTCTGGGTGTCCGAATCGCCGGAGAGGACGACGAAGTAGTCGGTGGCGTCGGAGAGCCCCCGGAGGTCCAGCACCGTGCCGTCCCGGGCGTTGCGCTCCAGCGCCGCGTCGGCCACGGTCAGGAGCCGCTCCGGGACCTCGTGCTCCGGATCGCGGAGGTCCCACTCCCTGTCCCGCGGGGAGGTGGAGCGCTCCCCGTCCGGGCCGGCCGCCCCGCTCATCCCTCCACCTGGTAGCAGAGGCCCCAGGCTCCGGGGCCCAGGTGGGCGGCCAGGACCGCGGTCAGCGGCTGGACGAAGACGTCCACCGGGCGGTAGCGGCGCCGGACCTCCCCGGCCAGGTCGGCGGCGAAGTCCGGCAGGCCCGCATGGACGACGCCCAGCCGGCAGCGGTCGGCGTCCTCCAGCGCCCGGTCGACGGCTTCGAGCATCCGATCGCGGGCGCCGGACCGGGTCCGGACCCGGTCCAGGGGGACCGCGCGGCCCTCGTCGTCCAGCGTCAGGACGGGCTTCAGGCCGAGCAGGTTGCCCAGCCAGGCCCGCGAGCGGCCCACCCGGCCCGAGCGGAGGAGGCCGTCCAGGTTCTCCACGGTGAAGAGCAGGCCGGAGCGCGAGCGGACGCGCTCCAACTCCTCCGCGACCTGCTCCAGGGACCGGCCCTCGTCCAGGAGCTCCACCGCCCGGACCACCAGGAGGCCGAGCCCCAGCGACCCGCTGCGGGAGTCGACGAGCTCCACCCGGACGTCCTCCAGGCCGCCGGCGGCGGTGGAGGCCGAGCCGAAGGTGCCCGAGAGCGCCGCGCTCAGGAAGATCCCCAGCACCTCCTCGGCCCCCCGGTCCGTCGCCCGGCGGTAGGCGTCCAGGAAGGCCCTCGGCGGCGCCTGCGAGGTGGTCGGCACCGGCGCGTCCGGGTCCCGCAGGATCTCCAGCAGCTCGTCGGGCCCGACCTCCTCCCCGTCCCGGTAGGTGTCCTCCCCCACGATGAGCTGCAGGGGCACGACCTCCACCCCGTGCTCCCGGGCCCAGTCCCGAGGGAGGTCCGACGACGAGTCCGTCACCACCCCGACCGTCCGCTCCAGGACCGGCTGTCGGGTGTCCTCCACCCGCCGGGAGACGACCTCCCCCCACCCGGCGACCCGCTCCTCCACCGCGTCGGGGTCGTCGGCGTGGACGTGCACCCTCGCCAGGTCGCCGGCCCGGACCACCAGGAGCGAGGTCCCCAGCCCGGACAGCCGCTCCCGGAGCTCCTCCTCCCCCGGAAGCCCCCCGGCGCGGACGGCGATCTGCGTGCACCAGCGCCCCTCCTCCTCGCCCCCCTCCCGGCGCACCGGGCCACGCTCCGGCGCCGTCCCGGTCTCCGAGCGTCCCACCGGGCGCCCCTCGATGTAGCGCAGGGTACCCTCCAGCAGGTTCACGAACCCCTTGGCGCCCGCGTCCACGACGCCGGCCTCCCGGAGGGCCGGCAGGGTGAGGCGGGTGCGCTGGAGGGAGCGATGGGCGGCCGACCGGACCTCCCGGAGCCACTCGTAGAGGTCGCTCCGGACGTCGGCCTTGCGGCGGGCCGCCTCGGCGGTCTCCCGAACCACCGTCAGGATCGTCCCCTCCACGGGGCGCTCCAGGGCGTCCTGGACGGCCCCAGCGGCCGTCTCCAGGGCCGCGGCGATCTCGGAGGTCCCGGCACGCAGGCGGTCGCCCAGGCCGCGGGAGAAGCCGGAGAGGAAATGCGCCACCAGCATCCCGGAGTTGCCCCGGGCCCCCATGACGCTGGCCTCGGCCGCCACCCCGGCCACCTCGGCGACGCTTTCGGCCTCCAGGGGGCGCACGGCGTCGGCCACCGACCGCATGGTCAGGGCGAGGTTGGTGCCGGTGTCCCCGTCGGGCACGGGGAAGATGTTGATGCGGTCGAGCTCGGCCCGGTGGGCCGAGACGTAGTCGGAGGCGGCGAGGATGGCCCGGCGGAGGCGCGGGCCGTCGCAGTAGGCGATCTTGACCGGCGCCGCACCCTCCCGGGGCGCGCCCCGCTCGTCGACCGTCACGAGCCCCCCGGGCGCCGGCGCCGACGCGGGGGGCGGAGAGGGCGGACCGCCCGCGCGCCCCTCACTCCTCGGCCACCACCCAGACCTTGAGCTCGGGCCGGACGTCCTCGTGGAGGTCCACCGCCACGTTGTAGACGCCCAGCTCCTTGATGGGGTCGTCCAGCTCGACCTGCGAGCGGTCGACCTCCAGGTCGTCCTCGGCCAGGCGCTCGACCAGGTCCTGGGCCGCCACCGAGCCGTAGAGCGACCCGTCGGCGCCCGCCCGGACGTTGAAGGTGAGCGACTTCCCCCGGAGACGCCCGGCCAGGGCCTCCGCCCGCTCCCGCACGCGCTCGGCGGCCCGATCCTCGTGCCGCTGCTCCTCGCGGATCCGGGTCAGGTTTCCCTCGGTGGCCCGGAGGGCGAGCCCCTGGGGAAGGAGGTAGTTGCGGGCGTAGCCCGGCTTCACGTCCACCACGTCCCCGGCCGAGCCGAGGTGCTCCACGTCCTGCTTGAGGATCACGTCCGTCATGTCGTCACGTCCCGTTCGTTCGCGTCGTGTTCGTCGTCATCGTCCTCCGGCCACCAGAGCCGCCAGCCGGCGCCGGACGTCGAGCCAGGTGTCGCCCAGCCCCAGCACCAGCGCGGCGAGGGCGGCCACCGGATACAGCGCCAGGCCCGCCACGATCCAGAGGGCCGCCGTCCAGACGGAGGTCACCGTGGCCGCGCCCACCCAGAAGAGTACGGCCGTCCCCCGCAGCAGGTACAGCCCTCCCATGAAGAGGACGGCGTTCTCGCCCAGCCGGGCCAGCTCCTCCCCGGCGGGCGCCAGCAGCAGGGCCAGACCCGCCACGAGCACCCAGACGAGGCGGTCCTCGAAGCGGAAGTCCCGGAAGGGGCCGGGCACCTCCGCTCGCCCCGAGAGGCGGTCCACCAGGAACCGCCCCACGCCCAGCGCCGCCACGCTGGCCAGCGCCAGGAAGGCCGGGTAGAGCAGGTGCTGCCAGCGGAGCGTGCGGAGATAGCCCCCGTCGTCCAGGACGCCGCCGATCCCCGCCGCCGACATCAGGTCGGCGGCCGACAGGGCGGCCGTCGACAGCTCCCGCTCCACCCACCAGTCCAGCTCGGCCAGCAGATCGGGCCGGAGGAGGCCCGTGGCCAGCACGGCCCCGGCGGCCACCCCCACGGCGGCCACGGCACGGGCGGTGGGACCGACCTCCTCGGCCAGCGCCGTGGCGGCGACGAAGCCGCCGCCGAGCAGCAGAGCCCAGCCCCGCTCGGCGTACCAGAGGGGGTCGGCGGAGGGCCCGGCGCCGGCGAAGGCCAGCGCCAGCAGGCCGCCGGCCACCGCCACCGAGACGAGGTCGCCGCGCCGGAACGCGAGGAGCTGGACCGCCGCGGGCACCGTCACCAGGACCAGCGGCGAGACGGGCGCCATCAGGACCACGACGGCCGCCAGGGCGCCGGCCCGGAGGAGGCCCCAGCCCCGCTGGGTCACGCGGCCGGTCGCCCCCGGCCCGGCCGGGGACGGTGTCGGTCAGCGATGGTAGTTCTTGATGTAGGGGATGAGGGCCAGGAACCGGGCCCGCTTCACGGCCTCGGCCACCTGCCGCTGGTGACGCGTGCAGGCGCCGGTGGCGCGGCGCGGGAGGATCTTGCCCCGATCCGTCAGGAAGCGATCCAGGAGATCGGGGTCCTTGTAGTCCACCGTCTCCACGTCGTCGTCGCAGAGGTCGCAGCTCTTCCGGAATGCCATGGTCTACTTCTCCTCTTCCTCGTCGGCGGCGTCCCCGGACGCCTCCTCGTCCTCGTCTTCGGCGTCGGCCTCGTCCTCCGCGGGCTCCTCCTCGTCCTCGTCGTCGTCTTCCTCGTCCTCGTCGTCGTCTTCCTCGTCCTCGTCGTCGTCTTCGTCCTCGTCTTCGTCGTCTTCCGACTCTTCCTCTTCGTCCTCCTCGTCCTCGTCCTCTTCCTCGCCTTCGTCCTCTTCGTCTTCCTCCTCGTCCTCCGACTCGTCGTCCCCGTCGGAGCTCTCTTCCTCGTCCTCCTCGTC
>CAYVFM010000045.1:0-10354 GCA_964450995.1 uncultured Gemmatimonadota bacterium
GGGGGACGGCGGGGACGACCACGCCTCGGCCGCGGCGGACCGTCTCTTCGCCGCGGCGGGACCGACGCCGCTGTCGGCCCAGGAGGGCGGGGAGGACGGGGCCGTCCAGCGGGGCGAGGCCGTCTACCGGCGCTGGTGCGCCGAGTGCCACGGGGCCGAGGGACGGGGCGACGGCCCGGCCGCGGACAGGATGCTCCCCCGGCCCCGGGACCTCACCGAGGCACGCTACCAGATCCGGAGCACGCCCAGCGGCCAGCTCCCCACCGACGAGGACCTGCGCGAGGTGATCCGCGAGGGCGTCCCCGGGACCACCATGCCGGGCTGGCCGAACCTCTCGGGCTCCGAGGTCGAGGACCTGGTGGCGTACCTGAAGAGCCTCTCCCGATTCTTCGGCGCCGGCGATCCGCCGGAGCCGGTGGACATGGGCGAGGACCCCGGGGGCGGGGAGGAGGCGATCGCGTCGGGCCGCGAGGTCTACCGGGAGCTCGAGTGCTACCGGTGCCACGGCCAGGAGGGCCGCGGCGACGGCGAGTCGGCGCCGACGCTGGAGGACTGGCAGGACCGGCCCATCCGCGCGGCCGACCTCACCGAGCCGTGGACCTTCAACGGCGGCAGCTCCGTGGACGCCATCCACGCCCGCTTCCTCACCGGGCTGGACGGGACCCCGATGCCCAGCCAGGTGAGCGCGGTGGAGTCGGAGATCGTGACGCGCGAGGAGCTCTGGGACCTGGCCCGCTACGTCCGGAGCCTGGGCCCCGAGCGGTCGCCGCCACGGATGCGGGACGCCGTGCGGGTCGGGCGGGTGGAGGGCGAGCTGCCGGAGGGGCCGGCCGACTCGGCCTGGAGCGAGCACGATCGGTACTGGTTCCCGCTGTCCGGGCAGGTCATCGAGCGCCCGCGGCAGTTCGAGCCCATGGTGGGCGGGGTCTGGGTCCAGGGAGCCCACGACGGGGAGGAGCTGGTCCTCCGGGTCTCCTGGAACGATCCGTCCCGGAGCCCGGACCCGGCGTGGATGGAGTGGCAGCGCAAGGTGGCCGACCACATGTACGCCGACGGGACGCCCATCCCCACCGACTCGCTGTCCGACCGGCTGGCCCTCCAGTTCCCCACCGCCGTGCCCGAGGGCCGGGAGCGGCCGTACTTTCTGATGGGGAGCTCGCAGCGGCCGGTCTACTTCTGGCGATGGGACAGCCGGGAGGGCCACGGCGAGGAGGTGGCCACGGGCCTCGGGACGGCGTCGCCGCTGGACGGGGGACGGCTCGACGGGTCGGGCTCCTGGGAGGCGGGCCGCTGGAGCGTGACCTTCCGGCGCCCCCTCGCCGTGGAGGGTGACCAGCGGATAGGATTCCCCACCGGGGTGCCCGTGCCGCTGGCCTTCTACGCCTGGGACGGGAGCAACGGAGAGGACGAGACGCGAGGCTCGCTGAGCAGCTGGTACTTCCTGATCCTGGAGGAGCCCACCGGCTCCACGGTCTGGGCCGTGCCCCTGGCGGCGGTCCTGCTGACCGGCGGCCTGGGGCTCCTCCTGGCTCGCGGCGCCCGGCGACGCCGGGAGCGCGAGCTCGGCGGGGCGCCGGCATGACGGCATGACGGAGAGACGCGCGAACGACGCGAGAGGACCCGAACTCCATCGAGGGAGAAGAGAGATGAAGAACACGACGAGCATCGGCCGACGAGCGACGACGGCGCTGGCCGCGGCGGCCCTGGTGGCACTGGCCGCGTGCGGCGGGGGCGAGGAGCCGGCCGCCGACGGCGAGCAGGCCGCCGCCGAGCAGCAGGGGCCGGCGGTGCCGGCCGACTCGCAGGCGACGGTCTCGGGGACGGTGAGCTTCGAGGGCACGCCGCCCGAGCCCGAGGCCATCGACATGTCCGCCGAGGAGGCCTGCGCCGCCGGCTACGGAGACGAAGGCCCGATGACCCAGCACGTGGTGGTGAACGACGGGCGGCTGGCCAACGTCTTCGTCTACGTGAAGTCGGAGCTCGACCGCTCCTTCCCCACGCCGAGCGAGCCGGTGATGCTGGACCAGGAGGACTGCCGGTACGAGCCGCACGTCTTCGGCCTCCAGGTGGGTCAGTCCCTGGAGATCACCAACAGCGACTCGCTCCTGCACAACATCAACGCCCAGCCCACCGAGAACCGGGGCTTCAACATCAGCCAGCCCCAGGCGGGCATGAGCACCACCCGGGAGTTCAGCCTCCGTGAGGTCATGATCCCGGTCAAGTGCGACGTCCACGGCTGGATGAACGCCTACATCGGCGTGCTGGACCACCCGTACCACGGGACTTCGGGCTCGGACGGCTCCTTCGAGCTGACGGGGCTGCCGCCGGGCGAGCACGTGATCGAGGCCTGGCACGAGCGCTACGGGACCATGGTGGACACGGTCGAGGTGGCCGCTGGCGGCTCGGCCGAGGCGAGCTTCACCTACAGCGCGGACATGGCCGGGGCCGACGTGCCGCTGGGCGAGCCCCTGGTGGTCTACCACGGCGCCGAGGGGCTCGAGACCCGGCGCGGGGACAAGTGAGCTTCGGGACCACGGCCGACGCCCGGCCCCGACCCCTGCGCCTCCGGGCGTCCGGGGCGGCGGGGTCGGACGGCCCGGCCGGACGCGGGCCGTCGGCACGGACGAGGAGGTAGAGGATGGGCCTGGACTGGCTGGACTGGACCCTGCCGGTGAACCTCTCGGTCCACCGCGGGGGCGTGGACGAGATGTACTACCTCATCCTCCTCATCACGGGGATCGCTTTCGTGCTGGTGGAGGCGGGCATCCTCTGGTTCGTCTTCCGGTACCGGAACCGCCCGGGCGAGGCGCACTACACCCACGGCAGCGACCGGCTGGAGGTGATCTGGACGGCGATCCCCACCGTGGTGGTGGTGCTGCTCGGGGTCCGCAGCGGCTTCCTCTGGGCCGACATGAAGAGCCCCGATCGCCAGCCGGAGGACGCGCTGGTGGTGGACGTCCGCGCCCAGCAGTTCGAGTGGCACTTCCAGTACGACGGCGCCGACGGCGAGGAGGGGACGGCCGACGACTTCAGCGTCCGGAACCACCTGCACCTCCCGGCGAGGCGGCCCGTGGTGGTGCGCCTCACCTCGGAGGACGTGATCCACGCCTTCGCGATCCCCGAGCTGCGGGTCAAGCAGGACGTCGTGCCGGGGATGACCACCTCGACCTGGTTCGAGGCGTCCGAGCCGGCGCAGGTGCAGCTCGGCTGCGCGGAGCTGTGCGGGCTGGGCCACTACCGCATGAGCGCGGAGGTGACGATCCACCCGCCGGACGAGTACGACGCCTGGCTGCAGGAGCGCAGCGCCGAGGCGGCGAGCGAGTGACGGAAACGGGCCCCCGGGGCCCGATCGGAACCTGAGCGGGAAAGGACGACATGGCGACCATCGTCGAGGACGGGGCCGGGACCCCGGTGAGGGAGGAGCACGAGCAGGGCTTCCTGCGCAAGTACGTCTTCTCCACCGACCACAAGGTCATCGGCATCCAGTTCCTCATCATGAGCCTGCTCTTCCTCCTGCTGGGAGGCCTGCTGGCCATGGTGATGCGGCACCAGCTCGCGTGGCCGGGCGACGCGATCCCCGGGGCGAGCCTCCTGGGGGAGGGCATGGCGCCGGGCGGCGTCCTGCTGCCGGAGGGCTACACGTCGCTGGTGACCATGCACGGCACGTTCATGGTCTTCTTCGCGATCATGCCCCTGCTGGTCGGCGTCTTCGCGAATTACCTGATCCCCCTGCAGATCGGGGCCCGGGACATGGCCTTCCCGCGCCTCAACATGGCCTCGTTCTGGCTCGCGGTGCCGGCGGGCGTGCTGATGCTGGCCAGCTTCTTCGTGCAGGGCGGGGCTGCCCGGGCGGGCTGGACCGCCTACGCCCCGCTGAGCGCCCTGCCGGAGGCCAGCGGCGTCCACCTGGGCCAGCAGCTCTGGTGCGTGAGCCTGGTGGTGCTCGGCTTCTCGTCCATCGCCGGGTCGGTGAACTACATCACCACCGTCATCAACATGCGCGCCCCCGGGATGACCTGGTTCCGCCTGCCGCTGTCGGTCTGGTCCCTCTTCATCACGGCGATCCTGGCGCTGCTGGCCATGCCCGTCCTGTCGGCGGCGCTCATCATGCTGCTCTTCGATCAGACCATCGGCACGCACTTCTTCCTGCCCACCGAGGGCGGCCAGCCGCTCCTGTGGCAGCACCTCTTCTGGTTCTTCGGCCACCCGGAGGTCTACATCCTCATCCTCCCCGCCATGGGCGTCGCCTCCGAGGTGATCTCCAACGGGTCGCGCAAGCCGATCTTCGGCTACAAGTCGATGGTCTACGCCATGATCGCCATCGGCTTCCTGGGCTTCATCGTCTGGGGCCACCACATGTTCCAGAGCGGCATGAACCCGATGCTGGGGACCAGCTTCATGATCGCCACCCTGGTGATCGCGGTGCCCTCGGCCATCAAGACGTTCAACTGGATGGGGACGCTCTGGAAGGGGGACATCCAGCTCCACACGGCGAACCTGTTCGCCATCGCCTTCGTGGCGCTCTTCGTCATCGGGGGCCTCAGCGGCGTCTTCATGGCCTCCACCCCCGTCGACGTCTACATCCACGACACCTACTTCATCGTGGCCCACCTGCACTACGTGCTCTTCGGCGGGAGCATGATGGCGATCTTCGCCGGCATCTATCACTGGTATCCGAAGATGTTCGGCCGGGTGATGAACGAGTTCTGGGGGAAGGTGCACTTCGCGCTGACCTTCGTCTTCTTCAACGTGGCCTTCTTCCCGATGCACCGGCTGGGGCTCGGCGGGACGATGCGGCGGCTCTACGACACGACCGAGTACGAGCGCTTCGCCGCCATGCAGGACACGAACGTGCTCATCACCTGGGGCGCGTTCGGGCTCCTGCTGGCCGGGGTCGTCTTCGCCGGCAACTTCATCTGGCACCTGTTCGCCGGGGAGCCGGCGGAGGCCAACCCCTGGAACGCGAACACCCTGGAGTGGCAGACGCCCTCGCCGCCGAAGCACGGCAACTGGGAGGAGATCCCCGAGGTCTACCACCCGCCCTACGAGTACAGCCACCCGGCCATGGACAAGGACTGGCTGGCGCAGAACGAGCGCCCCGACGTCACGAGCCCCGCGCGGGAGGGCGGCGAGGCGGCCGGGGCAGGCGCGGTGGCCGGTGCCGGGGGGGCGGCATGAGCGGACGACGACCATCACCGGGCCGGCGGGCGCCGGCGCGGCCGGACAGCGGGAGGAGGGGAGCATGAGCACCGAGGCTGCGGCGGCGACGGGACGGACGCCCGACAAGGCCATCGGCGTCCACGACGCCAAGGTGGGCATGTGGGTCTTCCTGGCGTCGGAGGTGATGTTCTTCACCGGCCTCATCGGCTCCTACATCATCCTCCGCTTCGGGGCGGCCGGGAGCTGGGCGGCGCCGGGCGAGGTCCTGGCCATCAACATCACGGCGCTGAACACCTTCATCCTGATCTGCAGCAGCGTCAGCATGGTGAAGGCGTTCTCGGCCGCCGAGGCCGACGACCTGGGCGGGGTGCGGCTCTGGGTCACGGTGACCCTGGCGCTGGGCCTCGTCTTCCTCGGCATCCAGGCCTACGAGTACGCCGAGCTGATCGGCCACGGCTTCCTGCCGACCTGCTCCGAGGAGCTGGCCGCCTCGGTGGCGAACTGCGATCTGTACGGCTCCACCTTCTACGCGATGACCGGCTTCCACGGCTTCCACGTCTTCCTGGGCGTGTGCTGCCTGGCCTTCACCGCCGTGAAGTCGTACGCCGGGTCCTTCAACGTCCGCGGGGTCGAGACGCTGGGGCTGTACTGGCACTTCGTGGACCTGGTCTGGATCATCCTCTTCACCATCGTCTACCTGATCTGAGCGGGAGTGCGGACGACCATGAGCGAAGCGAAGCGGGCCGAGGCGAACGGGGCGGAACAGGACGCGGAGGAGGGGCACGACGAGCCCCGGTACATGCTGGTCTGGGGCGGGCTCGCCCTCCTGACGCTGCTGGAGGTCTGGGTGGCCGCCACGGGCCTGCCCAAGTCGCTGATCGTGGCGTCGCTGCTGGGGATGGCGATCTGGAAGGCCGCGCTGGTGGCCCTCTACTACATGCACCTTAGGTTCGAGCCCCTGCGGCTGGTGATGCTGGCCGTCGCGCCGCTCCTGCCCGCGGTGATCCTGGTGCTGGCCGTGCTGCAGGAGTTCTGATGGCGGGCCGGGCCGAGTCCCTACGGGTCACCGGTGCCGCCCGGGCCCCGGGTGCCCGGGGACGGGCCGCGCCCGTCTTCGCGGCCCTGGTGCTCCTGCCGGCGGGCCTGGCGCCCTTCCTGGCGGGGTTCGTCGGCTGGGCCTACGGGGCCGTCGCCCTGGGGGCCGGCCTGGCCCACCTGGCGGCGGCCGCCCGCGGCGGCCCGGCGGTCCGGAGGGACGGCCTCCCGGCGGCGGCGCGGCGGACCGGCCTCCACCTGGCCGTCCTGGGGACGGCCCTGGCGGCGGACCTGGCCCTGATCGGCTCGGCGGCGCCGGCGGCGACGTCGCTCCCCCACGTCCACGCGGGGCTGAACGCCTGGGCCGCGCTCTCGCTGGTGGTCGGCGTGGGCCTGATCCGCCGCGACCGCCGGGAGGCCCATCGGGCGTGCATGCTGAGCGCGGCGGCCGCCTCGGCGGTCTTCCTCGCTTCCTACCTGATCTACCACGCGCAGGTGGGCTCGGTGGCCTTCGGGGGCGAGGGGGTGGCCCGGATCCTCTACCTGGCGGTGCTGGCCAGCCACGTGGTGCTGGCGGTGGCGGTGCTCCCGGCGGCGCTCCTGACCCTGGCCCGGGCGCTGACGGGCCGGGAGGAGGCGCACCGGAGGGCCGCGCGCTGGACCTATCCCGTGTGGGTCTACGTGTCGGTGACCGGGCTGGTGGTCTACTGGGCCGTCCACGTCCGGTGACGGATCGTCCGTGCCGGGCGCCGGGACGAGGGCGAACGCGACGCGAATCGACGGGAGGCCGAGATGAGCCCGAGTGACAGATCCGAGGAAGGCCGAGCGCCCACCGTGGGGCAGGGGCTCGTCGCCGGCCTCCTGGCCGGGGCCGCGGTGGCCCTCTTCTTCCTGGTCCTGGACGTGGCGGCCGGCGAGCTCTTCCGGACGCCCTCCCACCTGGCGGCGGCCGTCTTCGGCGAGGCGCCGGCGGACGTGGGCTCGGTGCTGATCGTCCTCTTCACCGGGCTCCACCTGGCCGTCTTCGCCGGCCTCGGCGCCGGCGCGGTGGTGCTCTTCCGGTGGGCGGAGCTGCCGCAGAACGTGATCAGCGGAGCGCTCTACGGCCTCTTCGTCTTCTCGCTGATCTTCTACGTCTCGCTCCTGGTCACCGGGACGGGCGTCTTCCCGGCGTCGTGGTGGCCGGCCGCGCTGGCCGGGAACTTCGTGGCCGGCGTGGTGCTGGGGGGCTACCTCCACTGGGTGGGCCCGCGCTCGGGGGTCCTGGGCCTGCGCGACGGGCTGAAGGAGCACCCGGTGGTGCGGGAGGGGCTGCTGGCCGGTCTGCTGGGCGCGGTGGCCGTCGCCGCCTGGTTCCTGGTGGTGGACCTGGCGCTCCGCGAGCCGCTCTGGACGCCCGCCGCCCTGGGCTCGGCGCTCTTCGAGGGCGCCGCCGGGCCCGAGCAGGTGCGGATCGCGCTGGGCACCGTGCTGGGCTACACGGCCCTCCACGTGGGCGGCTTCCTGCTGGCCGGGATGGTGGCCGCCGGCCTGGTGGGTCAGGTCGAGAAGTTCCCGCCGCTCGTCTTCGCGCTCCTCCTGCTCGTGGTCGTCTTCGAGGTGTTCTTCATCGGCCTGACGGTGGCGCTGGGCGAGTGGATCCTGGAGAGCGTGGCCTGGTGGGCGGTCTTCGCCGGCAACCTGCTGGCGGCGGGCGCCATGGGCGGCTACCTGTGGCGGTCCCATCCCCTCCTCCAGGAGAAGCTCCGCTCGGGGGCCGCGTGGGGCGGGGAGGTCCCGCCGGGGGGGGCGGGCTGAACCCCCGGCTCGGGCCGGCCCCCGGGCCGGCGTGCCCCTTGCGACGATCGTCCCCGGCGCCGATCCTAGGGGCCCGTCCGGTGGCGCGAGGCCGCCGCCCGAGGCCCCCGGCCTCTCCCCGAACCAGACGATCGCCGAGATGAGCCGCGTCCCCCCGCAGGTCCGAGCGGGCACCCCGCCCGCGCCCGCTCTTCCCGCCGCCGGGGACCTGCTGCGCCTCACCAAGCCGCGGATCACGGCGCTGGTGACCTTCACGGCGGTGGCGGCCGCGCTGGCGGCGGGCGCCTCGTCGACGGCGGTGGTCCTGCACCTGGCCGCCGGCACGCTGCTGCTCTCGGGCGGGACGAACACGCTGAACCAGTGGCTCGAGCGGGACGCGGACGGACGCATGGAGCGCACCCGGGGACGGCCGCTGCCGGCGGGGCGTGTCCGCAGCGCCCACGCCGCGGCCTGGGGCACGGCGCTGGTGGGATCGGGCGCCGCCTGGCTCGCCGCCGGCACCAACCTCCCCACGGCGCTGCTGGGTCTCACCGCGGCCGTGCTCTACGTGGCCGCCTACACCCCCATGAAGCGCCGCTCGCCGGTCTCGCTGCTGGTGGGCGCCGTCCCCGGGGCGCTCCCCGCGCTGGGGGGCTGGGTGGCGGTCACGGGGGAGGCGGCCGGGACGGGGCTCGCCCTGTTCGGCGTCCTCTTCCTCTGGCAGCTCCCGCACTTCCTGGCCCTGGGCTGGCTCCTGCGCGAGGACTACCGGCGGGCGGGCTTCTCGGTGCTGGCCGTGGAGGATCCGGAGGGCGTCCTGTCGGGCCGCTCGGCCGTCCTCTCGGCGGCGGGCCTGATCCCGGTGAGCCTGGCCGCGTGGTGGGCGGGGACGGCGGGCCTCGTCTTCGCGGCGGCGGCCGTCCTGGCCGGCGTCGCCTACCTGGCCGGGTCGATCGCCTTCGCCCGGCGCGGCACCGAGGCGGCCGCCCGGCGCCTCTTCCTCGTGTCGCTGGCCTACCTGCCGGCCGTGCTCGGCGCGCTGGCGCTGGACGTGCGCTGGCTCTGACCGGCCGGCGGGTTCAGAGCTCCGCCAGCTCCTCGGCCAGCTCGTCGGGGGCCACGCGACGGCCCACCCAGAAGGGGCCGAACTCCGCGTAGACGGCGCTGACCTCGTCGTACCGCATCTCCGTCACCAGCTCCTTGAAGAGCAGGGGGTCGGCGGCGAAGAGCGTCACCCCCCACTCCCAGTCGTCGAAGCCCACCGAGCCGGTGATGACCTGGGAGACCCGGCCGGCGTACTGGCGGCCGATGTTCCCGTGCTCGACCATCAGCTCGTTCCGCTCCTTCAGGGAGAGCCTGTACCAGTTCTGGCCGGGCTCCCGACGCTTGTCCATCGGATAGAACGACACGTAGGGCATGTCGTCGGGCTGGCGCGGCTGGAGGCGGTCCTTCACGTAGGGTTGGGCCTGCTGCTGCTCGGCCACCTCCCGCAGGCGCTCCCGCCCCTCCTGCGAGCTCGGGTCGATGCCCTCCGAGCGAAGCTCCTCCACCGCCTCCTCGGTGGCGCGGTAGAGCCCGAGCTCGACCACCGAGGTGAAGTCCATCTCGCGGTAGAGGTGGTCCCAGGCGGCCGTCTTCCGGAGGTCGCGCTCGGCCGCGAGGAGCCCGTCGAGCTCGGGCCGGAAGTGGATCAGCATCAGGTCCAGCCCGCCGCCGGCCACACGGTAGGCCCCGGACCAGCCGCCCTCGCCCAGGTCCTCCCACCCGTCCAGGAGGGCGGCCAGCTCCTCGGCCCGGGCGCGGCGCTCGTCGTCGGGGAGCTCGCGGAGGCGGGGCCAGGCGACGCGGAGGCCCTGGTGGAGGACGTACCAGCCCTCCACGCAAAGGGGGGCGAGGCGGGGCTCGGGCATGGGGACACTCCATGGGGGCGGAACGGCTCTCGGGCTCTCGCGCGGCAAGCTGGGACGGCGGCTCCGGCGGGGCAACGGTGCACCCGGAGAACGGGACTTGCTCGGGGGAACGGACGGACGCGCCGGTACGGCGGAAGGAGCCGTCGCCGACACCACGAGCCCGGAGGAGGCCATGGCGGAGCGGATCACCCACGACGACGTGATGGAGGCCCGGAAGGCCGTCCGCGACGAGCTGCTGCCGGCGGTGCGCGGGGCCGAGCTGGAGGTGGTGGCCGAGTACTTCTGGGCCCTGGACCCCGTCGCCCCGCAGATCGAGGGGCACTACACCATCGACGAGCTGGTGGGGGTCCTCGAGGGCGAGCGGGCGTGGCCGACGGACGCCCACCTCCGCGGGCTGCTCAACGAGTACCTGCAGCGCCGGGACGCCAACCCGTACCTGGACGAGTGGGACCGGGAGGGGGAGGTGCGGGACG
>CAYVFM010000046.1:0-2222 GCA_964450995.1 uncultured Gemmatimonadota bacterium
CTCTTCTCTCCGATCGCGAGGAGCCCGTCGGGGACGGGGGCGCGCCGGGCCCGGAGCCGGGCCCGGCGACTCGTGTGAAGACCGAAGGTACGCCGGCCGGCGTCCGGCCGCACGGGGCCTACTCCTCCAGCTCCTCCAGCTCGGGCAGCTCCTCTTCCTCCATCAGGTGGACTTCCCGGGCCATGGGCCCCTTGTCGCCCTCCTCCTCGGTGAACCAGACCGGGTGCTGGGCGTGGAGGTCGTCCAGCGTGGCGCTGGAGAGGGTGTTCTCGTGGAAGTAGACGTCCCGGCCGTCGGGGGTGCGGATGAAGCCGTAGCCCTCGTCGGGCATCATCCGGACGATCTTGCCGTGGCGGACGGCGTCGCCGCCCTTCCTCCGCCCGCGCCGCATCTGGTCGACGTACTGCTCGAGCTGGCGGCGCATCGCCTGGAAGGCGTCGCTGATGGCGGCGTCGAGGCTCGGCCGGTCTTCGCGCTCGGACGGATCGCGGTTCACGACGAGCTGCTTCGTCGGGACGCTGAGCCGGATGCCCACCCGGTACTGGTCGCCGTGGTCGGCGTGCTTGTGCGGCCGGTCGACCACCACCCGGCAGCCGGTGATCCGGTCGAAGTAGCGCTCGAGCTTCTCGATCTCCTCCCGGATCTTGTCCCGGTGCATGTCGCTCGGCTCGACGTCGCGGAAGCTGATGTCCGGCGGGGTCTCCATGGTTCGGCTGCCTCCTCGCGGTCGGTTCGCGTCGCGTGCTCCATGATACACGATCGTCGGCGGCGAGGTGGTCGATCGGGCCCGGCCCCGGTGGGGGGTGGTGCGCGGTCCGCTCCCGACGACATTGTGAAGGGTCGTCGCGAGGGAGCGCCCGGCCCCCGGGCCGGGTCGCCCCGAGCGGGAACCGACGGACGCCCGGCGCCCGGAGGACTCATGGCCGCGACTGCCAGCCACGGACGGGATCCCGGCCGGGGGACGGCCTCCCTCTACCGCGATCTCTTCGAGCTCTCTCGGGACGGCATCTACCTCTTCCGCCCGGACGGGACCATCGAGGCGGTGAACCGGCGCGCCGTCGAGCAGACCGGTTACCCCGAGGAGGAGCTGGTCGGCCGGACCGTCCTCGACCTCCACCCGGAGGAGGCCCTGCCCGAGGCCCGCGAGGCCGTGCGCCGGGTGAACGAGGAGGGCTTCGGCCGCTTCGAGCTCCCCTTCGAGCGGCCGGACGGGACGACCTGGGTCGGCGAGATCTCGGCCTCCCGGGTCGAGACGGAGGGCCAGGTCCGCGTCCAGGCGGTGGTCCGGGACGTCACCGAGCGGATCCGCACGCGGAAGGAGCTGCTGCGGGCCCGCGACCGGCTGGAGGGCATCTTCGAGATCACCCCGGTGGCCTTCACCCTCCAGGACCCGGACACCCACGAGTTCCTGCGGGTGAACCGGGCCTTCGTGGAGCTGTTCGGCTTCGACAGCGAGGAGGAGGTCCTGGGCGGGCCCGAGCCGATCTCCGAGCTGTGGGAGGACCCCGAGCAGCGCCGCCGGATCAACGAGCGGGTCGCCCGCGGGGAGACGGTGCGGAACGAGGAGGTGGCCTTCCGGAACCGGGACGGCGAGCTCTTCCACACCCTCTTCTCGATGACCGAGCGGTCGGTGGCCGACGAGCGGTGGCGGATCGGGGCGGCCCAGGACATCACGCCCCGGGTCCGGGCCCAGCGGGAGCTGGAGCACCGTGCCCTGCACGATCACCTGACCGGCCTGGCCAACCGGGCCCTCTTCTGGAACCGGCTGGAGCACGCCCTGGCCCGGGCCAGCCGCACGGGGGAGCGTCTCGCGGTGCTCTTCCTGGACCTGGACGGCTTCAAGCGGATCAACGACGCCCACGGCCACGCCACCGGCGACGAGGTGCTCCAGCGGATCGCCGGCCGCCTGGAGGAGGTGATCCGGGCCCAGGACACCCTGGCCCGGCTGGGCGGCGACGAGTTCGGCGTCCTGCTGGAGTCGCTGGCGGCGAAGGAGGAGGCGCTGGAGGTGGCCCGGCGGGTGGTGGAGGAGCCCTCCACGCGGGTGGAGGTCGACGGGCGGGCCACCGAGCTGGCCCTGAGCTGCGGGGTCGCCTTCGCCGGCGGGGAGGAGGACCCGGGCGAGGACCTCACGGCGGCGGCCGACGAGGTGGTCCGGCGGGCCGACCGGGCGATGTACGCCGCCAAGGAGGAGGAGGGCCCGGCCTTCCGGACCGAGGACG
>CAYVFM010000046.1:2322-10335 GCA_964450995.1 uncultured Gemmatimonadota bacterium
CGGTGGCCGGCGACGGATCGACGGTGGTGGCCTGGGTGGACCAGGCCCGGAAGGACGTCCTGCTCCGGGTCTTCGGGCCCGGCGGCGAGCCCCGCCGCCCGGAGCCCGTGAACGTCTCCCGCAGCCCGGGGGTCTTCTCCTGGCTGCCCCGGGTGGCGACGGCGCCGGGCGATCCGTCCCGCGTCCACGTCCTCTGGCAGGAGATCGTCTTCTCCGGCGGCAGCCACGGGGGCGAGGCCTTCCACGCGCGCTCCGTCGACGGGGGGCGCACCTTCGGGGACCCCGCCAACCTGTCGCGGTCGGCGGCCGGCGACGGGAAGGGCCGGTTCGACGAACGGGTCTGGTTCAACGGGAGCCTGGACCTGGCGACCGCTCCCGGCGGCCGGGTCCTCGCCGCCTGGACGGCCCACGAGGGCCCGCTCTGGCTCGCCCGCTCGTCCGACGGGGGCGCCAGCTTCTCGGACCCGGCGCGGGTCGGCGGGAGCGGCGACGTCCCGGCCCGGGCGCCGGACCTGGCCGCGGGCCCCGGCGACACGGTCCGGCTCGCCTGGGGCGCCGGGGCGGGAGAGGAGGGCGAGATCCGTGTCGCCGTCTCGGTCGACGGGGGCCGGTCCTTCGGCCCCTCCCGGCCGGTGCACCCGTCCGGGGCCCACGACGACGCCCCGGCGCTCGTGCGGGCCGTCGACGGGACCCTCCACCTGGCCTGGGGCCGGAGCGAGGGCGGGCCCTTCCGCCCGTCGCGGCTGCTGTACGCCCGAACCCCGGCCGACCGGGCGGGGTCCGACGCCGGGAGCGCGGGCTTCGGCCCGCCGCGGCCCCTGGCCGGGGCGCACGCCGGGCGGTTCGCCAGCGTCGACTTCCCGGAGCTGGCCCCGGCCGGCGGCGACACGCTCTTGGCCCTCTGGTCGCTCTTCCCCGACGGGCCGCGCCTCGCCCGGGGGCTGGGCCTCGGGGCGTCGGTGGACGGGGGCGAGACCTTCTCGGCCCCGGCCGTGGTGCCCGGATCCCGACCCGGCGGCGACGCAGTCTCCGGGAGCCTCCAGGGCTTCTACCGCGACCGGCTCGCCGTGGGGCCCGACGGGGCGGTGGCGCTGGTCTTCAGCACCTTCCGCCGGGACGAGTCGAGCCGGGTCTGGCTGCTGCGGGGACGGGTGTCGGAGATCGTCGCCGGCCTGGCGGCGGCCGACACCTCGGGGGGCTGACGGGCGGGCCGTGGTCCGGGTCTAGCCGCCGCCCCGCTCGAACCAGAGGAGGCCGCCGCCGGACGTGCCGGAGAACAGCTCGTCCGTGCCGTCGCCGTCCACGTCGGCCAGCACGGGCGTCGAGAGCCCGCGGGTGGCGGCGTCGAGCCGGCCCTCGTCCACGAAGTCGGGCTCGGCCGGGGTGCCCTCGTTCCGCCACAGCCGGATCCCGCTGCTCGAGGTCCCCACCAGGAGGTCCAGGTCCCCGTCGCCGTCGACGTCGCCCAGGGCGGGGGCGCTCCGGCGCTCCACCCGGACGCCCTGCCAGGCGTCGGCCACCCGCCGGAAGTCGGGCTCGGCCGGGGTGCCCTCGTTCCGGAAGAAGGTCACCGTCCCGTCGGACTCGCCCACCAGCAGGTCCAGGTCCCCGTCGTCGTCGACGTCGCCCAGGGCGGGCACGGCGTGGCTGCCCCGCTCCAGGACGGCCACGGGCGAGTCGGCCTCCGCCCACCGGGCCCGGCCGTCCGGCCCGGTCCCCTCGTTCACGTGGAGCGTCAGCTCGTCCCGAAAGTCGCCCAGGACCAGGTCGTCGTCCCCGTCGCCGTCCAGGTCGCCGAAGGCGGGGGCGTACTGGTAGGAGCCCCGCATCGGCAGCGAGCCGGCGGCCCGCCAGGCCGGGGCGCCGTCCCGGTCGTCGATCCGCTCGAAGCGGTGGATCACGGAGCTGGTCCTCACGTCCGGGTCGATCTTGGCGGCCAGCAGCAGGTCCAGCTCCCCGTCGCCCTCCAGGTCGGCGAAGGCCGGCACGCTCTCGCTCCCCACGTCCAGCCCCGGCAGGAAGCGCTCGGTGCGCTTCTCCCAGCCGTCGTCCGTCTGCTCCAGCATCCAGAGGTTGGCGTCGGAGGTGGTGAGGGGGTTGTAGGCGCCGCCGATGACGCCCACGAGAAGGTCCCGGTCCCCGTCGCCGTCCAGGTCGCCGAAGGTGGGGGCGTTGTAGCCGCTCGAGACCAGGGGATCGCCGGGCGGGAAGGGGACCGGGCGGCCCCGGAGGTTGGGCTGGGCGCAGCTCCCGGTGTTCTCGATGTAGAGCAGGCCCGCCTCGAAGAAGTCGCCCCAGAAGAGATCGGGGTCCCCGTCGCCGTCGAAGTCCGTGACCACCAGGGAGTTGGCCCCGTGGAGGGAGCCCACGAACTCCGCCACGATCTCGATGTCCTCGAAGTTGTCGGTGACCCGGCGGAAGCGGGGGACCCGCCCGCCGGCGTCCTCGCGCCAGCCGGCCACCTCGAAGCGGGTGATGGTCCCGTCCAGCCGGCCCACCATGAGGTCCTGGCGTCCGTCGCAGTCGATGTCGCCGACGTTGGGGATGTTCTGCCGGTCCGAGAAGAGGGCCTCGCCGCCGGGGGTGCGCAGGGTGTCGGCGGCCGGGACGAAGTCGGGGCGGCCGGGCTCGCCGTCGTTGCGGTAGTAGCGGATGTGGCTGAAGGGCTCCTCGGCCAGCAGGTCGACGTCGCCGTCCATGTCGACGTCGCCGAAGCGGTACCAGTCGCCCACGGCCAGGCCGCGGTAGTCGTCGGTCCGCCAGACGAAGGACGGGCCGACGTGGGCCGTGTCTCCCCCGGCCGCGGTGTCGCCCGCCGCCCGGCGCCCCGGCGGCAGCTCGGAGGGCGCCACGCGCTCGAAGAACATCACCTCGCCGGTGCGCTCCTGGACGAAGAGGTCGTCGTCGCCGTCGCGGTCGATGTCCAGGAGCTGGGGGCGGGGCGCGTCGAATCCGCCCAGGAAGGGCCAGGCGTGGGGGGAGCCGGTCGAGTCCAGCACGGTCATCCCCCGGGTCCGGCGGATCCAGGCCCCGGCGTCGGCCGACCCGCCGGTCCGGGCCTCCCGGACCCGCGTGTCGGCCGGCGCGTCTCCCCCGGGCGCGTTCCCGCCGCCGCCCGAGGCGCAGCCGGCGGCCAGCAGGAGCGCGGCCGCCGCGGCCAGGGGGGCCGCGGGACGGCGTCCCGGGAGGCGGGGGGAGCCCGGCACGGACGGAACGGGGTCGGCGGCGGCCCGGGACCCGATCAGCGGCCCGGGGCGATCCCGATTCCGTTGGGATCGCGGCCCACCGGGATCACGTCGACCACGGCCTCCTCCTCCACGTCGATCACGGTGATCGCGCCGGGCGGTCCGGTGCCGGGGTCGGCGTCGTCGTCGGTGGGCCCGGTCCATCCCTCGGGGGTCCAGGCGCCGTCGACGTTGTTGTTGGAGACGTAGACGAACCGTCCGTCGGGCCCCGCGGCGGCGCCGTGCGGCTGGGAGATCCCGGCCCCCTCGACGAGCCCGGCCACGGTCCAGCTCTCCGCGTCGACGATGGTCACCGTGTCGTCCTTCTTGTTCCCGAAGACCACGTACCGGCCGTCGGGCGTGTAGACCGGGTGCCAGGGCCAGGTCCCCACGGAGACGTCGGCCACCACCGGCAGCTCGGCGGGCTTCGTCCGGTCGAAGACCAGGAGGCGGCCGGACGTCTGGGCGGTAGCCGCCAGCCGGGCGCCGTCGGGGGAGACGGCGAACTGGACCAGGGTGTGGGTGGGGCCGGGCACCGTCACCATCTCCACCCGGAGGCTGGCGTCCACCACGGTGGCGGCCCGGTTGATGGACAGGCTGGCGGTGTGGGCGTGCGCCCCGTCCGGCCCCACGGCGACCGCGTGAGGACGCGGGAAGACGACTTCCACCACCTCCGCGGACATCGTCTCCGTGTCGATCCGGCCGATCGAGGGCGGGGGGTTCACGGCCGACATCGAGCGCCCCACCCAGAGGACCTCCCCCTCCGGGCTGAGGGCCATCATCCCCGGGACCTCGAGGGAGGCCTCGGCGACGACCTCGTTGTCGGCGTCGAGCTTCACCACCGTGTTGGCGCCGATGAGGGACACGTACCAGGCCGAGCCGTCGTCGGCCGCCACCACGTCGTGGGGCTTGGCGTCGGGCGGGTAGCCCAGGGCCCGGAGGTCGACGGTCTCGACCACCTCGCGGCTCGCCAGGTCGACGATCGACACCGTGGCGTCGGCCTGGTTGGGCACGTAGAGCCGGCCGCCCTCCCGCGTCCCGTCCGCGTCGGCGGGGCCCGCCCCGCCGGGGGAGGCGGACCCGCCGGCCGCCGGCGCCTGGGCCGCGCACCCCGCCGAGGGGGCCGCCGCCAGCAGGACCGCCAGGGCCGCCGCGGCGAGCCGCACCGTCGCGCCCGTCGCCCGTTCCGTCTTCATCCGGCTCGCGTCAGTTCGAGGCGTCTTCCTCCGCCGCGTCGTCGGCCGCGGCGGGCCGGCCCTCGTCGGCCGAGCCGGAGGGCACCGGCGGCGGCGTCGCTCCCGCCGTCGGGCCGGCGTCCTCGCGAGCCGCCTCCGACGGCATCGCCCCGTCGACGGGACGGACCACGAAGAGCCCCTCGCTGCCGCTGGTCACCACGACCGTCCCGCTCTCGAAGAAGGGGTAGTTGCTCCACGAGCCGCCGAAGCCCGGCTCGTTCTCGCCGTAGGGGACGGTGTCCAGGTAGCCGACCTCCTCCAGCTCCTCCGACTGGCTGGCGTCGAGGATCCGGAGGCCGGTGACGTAGTGGGACTGGAAGATCCGGTCGCCCACCACGTACAGGTTGTGGTCGGTGGAGGAGGTGGGGCCGTCGAACTGGCCGACCATGATCGGGTCGTCCAGGTCGCTCAGGTCCCAGATCATCGTCCGGGTCCGCTCCACCAGGCCCTGGAGCTCGTCCAGCTCGTCGTTCAGGTAGAAGTACCGCTGATCCGGGCCGAACCAGCCCTGGTGGGTGTAGCCCGCGTTCGGGTAGGTGGCCATGGAGATCGCCGTCGCGCTGTCCTTGTCCGTCACGTCGGCGATGCTCAGCGCCGTCTCGTTGGCCCCGACGCAGATCTCGCGGCCCCGGTAGTCCTGGTCCGGGCCGCTGTAGTTGACGCACTGGGCGTCGTGGGTGTAGCCGGTGCCCTCCCGCCCGGTGCGGGTGTCGGCGAAGCAGCCGGCGAAGGTCGGGTTCTCGGGCTGGCGGATGTCGATCATGTGGAGGCCGCCGCCGCAGGTCTCGCCGCCCCCGCCGGAGCCCACCGCGTAGGCGAAGCCGCTCTCGGGGTTGATGACGATGTTGTGGACGCTGTGGACCTTCTCGTAGAGGGCGTCCTCGTCGAAGGTGACCGGCGGGTCCTCGACGTCCCGGAGACGGGTGAGGTCGAAGACCTGGACGCCGTGCTCGCCGGCGCCGTCCGCCACGACGTAGGCGTGGTTCCGGTAGACCTTGATGTCGCGCCAGGAGTTGGCCCGGGCGCCCTCGGTCATCGGGAGGCTGCCCAGGTAGACCGGGTTCTCGGGATCGGTGACGTCCACGAAGGCCGTCCCGTCCATCCGGCCGGCCAGGGCGTACTCGCGCCCGGTCTCGGGGTCGGTCCAGCCCCAGATGTCGCTCATCTCCACGCCCCGGGTGCCGCCGATCTCCGACAGGGGGAGGAAGGACATGAGGCGGACGTTGCTGCAGGGGAAGTCCGCCGCCGCGCCGTCCTCGCCGCAGGAGACCGCGCCCCCTGTGATCGCGGCGTAGTTCTCCAGCTCGCTGGCCAGCTCGGCGGAGGCGGCCCACTCGCCGGCCTCGTCGGCCTCCAGCGCCATGGCCGTCCCGGCGCCGTAGTCCGCGCCGGTGAGCCCGGTCACGGCCACGTCGTCGCCCACCGCCAGGGTGGCGCCGAACTCGTCGCCCTGCTGGACGTCTGCGGGGCGGAGCCGGGTGGAGGCCGCCCACCCCCGACCGTCCTCCCCGGCGGGCCGGAAGCGGTAGATCTCGCCGCCCCGGTCGCCGCCGGGCGCGCCGACCCAGAGCTCGCCGTCGCCCCACGTCATCGACGTGCCGAAGCGGGCGCCGGGCCGGGCGTCGAAGGGCAGCAGCCGCGAGGCGACCCGCCAGCCCGTCTCCTCCTCGTCGTAGGTGAACTCGAAGGCGGCGCCGCTGAAGCTGGAGAGACCGGGCGAGCCCACGAGGATCCGGCCGTCGCGCAGGGCCACCGAGGTGCCCAGGCGCGCGTTCTCGCCCAGGCCGTCGAGGGAGAGCTTCGCGGTCTGCCGCCAGCTCGCCGAGGCCGGGTCGTGGCGGAAGACGTAGGCGGAGCCGGTGCCGTTGCCCTTCCGGGGCGCGCCGATCACCGCCACGTCGCCGCGCACGTCCAGCGACATGCCGAACCAGTCGTTCTCGGCGGCGTCCTCGGCCATCAGCTTGTCGTACCGGCTCCACTCACCGGCGTCGTCCCGGTGGAAGACGTACACGGCGCCGCGGCCCTGCTGGTGCCCCCAGGCGGCCACGAGCGCGAAGTCGTCGTCCATCGCCGCGGCCCGGCCGAACGCCTCGTCCACCGCCAGGTCGTCGGGCTGGAAGCGGTCGAGCTGGCTCCAGCTCCCGTCCTCCCCGCGGGTGAAGATGTAGGCGACGCCGGTGGTGCTGTCCTCGGCGGTGGCGCCGGTCCAGAGGGTGCCCCCCTGGACGGCCAGCGCGCGTCCGAAGCGGTCGCCGGGCTCGGCCGACGACGACCGGATGGTGTTCGCCTCGACCCAGCTCCCGTCGGAGCCCCTGCTGTAGACGTAGATCGTGCCCGGGCGCCGCTCGGTGAGCGGCTCGGTCACGAAGAGACGGTCGCCGTCGACGGCCACGGCGGCGCCGTAGCCCTGGGCCGCGGCGGGCGCGGCGTCGGCGGCGGTGAGGAGGAGCCCGGCGGCGACGGCCGCCAGGAGGGCGCGCGCGGAGACGGACGCGAATCGTGATCGCATGTTCGGATCGCTCCCTCGAAGATGGTCGCGGCGGCGCTCCCCGGCCGGGGGCCGGCGGGGGAGCGAGAGGATGTCCGGGCCGGCGGATTCCCGTCCGCGGGCTCCGCCGGCCCGGGAGCGTCATACGGCGGCGGGGCCGGAATGATCCGTCCCCGCCGACCGCTCAGCCGCCCGGTCCCGTCCCTCCCGTCCGCATCATCTCCCGCTGCAGCGAGTCCGCGTCCACCACCTCGACCGTGTCCGGGGGGCGGGTGACCACGCGGGCGCCGAAGTCGTACAGCTCCATGGTGAGGCGCATGTCCCCGGACATGTCGCGCCCCATCATCTCGAGCATCCGGCGGCTCTGCTCCGGGAGGCTGTCACCCGCGGCTTCCCGGGCGGCGGCCATGGCCGCCGACAGGTCCATCTCCACGCTCATCCGGCGGACGCGATTCCCCTCGTCGAGCCAGACCTCCGTGGGGACCTCCATCCGCGCCAGGGAAGAGGGCGCCTCGCCCTCGCCCCGCCAGAAGCGCTCGCCGGGGAGGGAGAAGGCGAAGCCCTCCACCGGGTCGCCCCGGACGCTGTCGGTCCCCAGCCGCTCGATCGCGCCCTCGACCCGGCCCAGGGCGGCCAGGAAGGGGCTGGGGCCGCCGCCGAAGCCGGCGGCGCCGCCGGGGCCGATGCCGCCGGGCGTCGGGCCCGCCGGACGCCGGATCCACACGGGCTCGCCGCCGGTCATCATGCCCGGCATCCGGACGAAGACGGTGTCCCCGTCGTGGAGCATGGTGATGGGGATCCCCAGGCCGCCCATCTCCATCTCCAGCCGGGAGGCGCCGGTCTCGAGGTTCGCGGCGCCCTCTCCGCCCATGTTCATCGTCATCCGGGTGGCGCTGTCCGGGCCGGTGCGGATCCGGACGTCCATGGTGAACGCCGCGGTGCCGGCCTCCAGGGTGGCCGCCTCCGCGGCGGCGAGCCGCTCGCCCGGCGGGGGGCCGGACTCGCCGCCGCAGGCGGCGGCCAGGGCGAGGACCAGCGGGGCGGCCAGGGCGAGAAGGGCGACGCG
>CAYVFM010000047.1:0-8504 GCA_964450995.1 uncultured Gemmatimonadota bacterium
CCTCGGCCAGCGACAGGACCTCCTCCTCGGCCGCCAGCTCCAGGTTGAGCCCCGTCCGGACCGTGGCCAGCAGCAGCTCAACGTCCCGCTCCTGCACGTGGCGGCGGTCCTCCCGCAGGTGGACGACGATGCCGTCCGCTCCGCCCTGCTCCGCCAGCACGGCGGCCCGCACCGGATCGGGCTCGTCGGTCCGGCGCGCCTCGCGCACGGTGGCCACGTGGTCGACGTTGATGCCCAGCCTCATGGGGGCTCCTCGGTCGTCGGAACGATCGCGCGTCGTGCCGGGGGGCGCCGCCGGGCGGCGTGGAGATCAGCCCTCCAGCAGCTCCCGGAGCGCCCGCCGGCGATCCGGCGGCAGCCGGTCGCCGGCCAGGTCGAGCAACTCGCGAGCCAGCCGCCGGTAGAGCCCGGCCCGCTCCGGGCCCAGGGCCTCCAGGTCGCGCCGGACCGTGCCGGCGTCGCCCCGGTCCACGGGCCCCGTGAGGCCCCCGTCCAGGCCCAGCGCCTCGACGTGGTCCAGGGCCGCCCGGGCCAGCGGCAGGAGGTCCTCTAGGTCCCCCCGGCCGCCGGTGGCGGCGGCCAGCTCCTCCCGGGCGGCGGCCAGGCAGGCCACCAGGCCGTTGGAGGCCAGCACCGCGGCGGCATGGTAGCGGGCGTGGGCGCCGTCGTCCACGGGGATCGGCCGCGCCCCGACGGCCTCCGACAGCGCCCGGCCGCGCTCCACCGCCCCCGGATCGCCAGACACCCCCGCGGCGCGGCCCCGGAAGGCGTCCGGGTCCACCGCCGCCACGGCCGTCAGCGGATGCCAGCCGCCCACCGCCCACCCCGCGGCCCGCAGCGGCGCCAGCACCTCCGGCCCGTGGACGCCGCTGGTGTGGAGGGCCACGGGGGCCGGGGCGTCCGGATCGGCCGGGGCGGAGCCGTCGGCGGCGGTCCCCTCGAGCGCCGCGGCCCAGGCGGACGCCGTCGCCTCCAGCTCGTCGTCGGGCACGGCCAGGACCAGGGTGGGGGCCGCGGCCTCGCCGAGCGACGGAAGGCCGGCGGCGCCGACGACCTCCGGGGCCGCCTCCAGGGCGGGCGCGGGCGCGCCGGACCGGCTCCGGAGCTCCACGGCCTCGCCGGCCCCGGCCAGGGCGGCGGCCAGGGAGCCGCCGACCCGCCCGGGGCCGACCACCGTCACGCGGGGATCGAGCGTCAAGCGGCGTCCGGCCGGTCCACGCGGAGGTCGGCACGGCCCTCCCAGCGGCCGGCCACGGCCTCGGGCACCCGGGCGGTCAGCTCGATCTCGGTGCCGTTCTGCCGCCGTTCCAGCACCTCGCCGGCCTCGTAGGCCTCGGCCAGCGTCCGGCCGTCGGAGACCGGCACCACCAGCCGGACGGTGGTCCGCCGGGAGCGGATCGCCTCCCGGATGGCGTCGCGCAGGGGCTCGAGGCCGTCCTCCCGCTCGACGGTGGTGAGCACCCGGGGGCCCCGCAGGGCGTCGGTCCGCTCCCGAAGGGTGTCCTCCTGGGCGGCCGTGAGTCGGTCCACCTTGTGGAAGACCAGGAGGACGTCGGCGTCGCCGGTCCCGTCGCCCAGGTCCTCCAGCACCTCCTCCACCGTCTCGACCTGCTCCTCCCAGTTGGGGGCGGAGGCGTCGACCACGTGGAGCAGGAGGTCGGCCTCCTCCACCTCCTCCAGGGTCGCCCGGAAGGAGGCCACCAGGTGGTGGGGGAGCTTGCGGATGAAGCCGACGGTGTCGGTGACCAGCGCCTCGTAGCCCTCGCCCAGCTCCACCGAGCGGGTGGCCGAGTCCAGGGTGGCGAAGAGCCGGTCCTCGACGAAGAGGTCGGTGTCCGACAGCCCGCTCAGGATGGAGGACTTGCCGGCGTTGGTGTAGCCGACCAGCGCCACCGTGAAGGCGTCCTCCCGGCCCTTGCGCTGGGTCTCCCGGGACTCGGCCACGTCCTTGAGCCGGTCCCGGAGCATCGCGATGCGCTTGTCGATGAGCCGGCGGTCCGTCTCGATCTGCTGCTCGCCGGGGCCCCGGGCCCCGATGCCGCCGGCCTGCCGGGCCAGGTGGGTCCACATCCGCTTCAGCCGGGGCCGCAGGTACTGGAGCTGCGCCAGCTCGACCTGCATCTTGGCCTCCGAGGTCCGGGCCCGCAGGGCGAAGATGTCCAGGATCAGCTCGGTCCGGTCCATCACCCGCACGCCCATCCGGTCCTCGAGCTCGGTGCCCTGGGCCGGGGAGAGGTCCTCGTCGAACAGGACCAGGGTGGCGCCGCGCTCCTCGGCCACCTGGCGGACCTCCTCCACCTTGCCCTTGCCGATGTAGGTGGCGGGGTGGGGGGACTCCAGCCGCTGGACCACCGCGCCCAGGACCTCGGCGCCGGCGGTGTGGGCGAGCCGCTTCAGCTCCTCGAGGTGCTCGCGGGTCTGGGACCGGGGACGGTCGCGGGGGGGAGCCCCCACCAGGATCGCCCGCTCGTCGGGGGCCTTCTCGACCTCTACCTCGAACATGTAGCGGCTGGGGTCCTTTCGCTGGTGAGGCTCGGCGCGGCTGCGCCCGCCCGGGGGCGCGAGATGAGGGTACACCCGGGCGCCCCGGCGGGGTCCGGGGGGCGGGGGCGGACGGGTCTCAGCCCCCGCCCTCCTCCCGGGCCTCCGCGTTCCGGCGGCGGAGCTCGGCGATCCGCTCCATCCGGCGGGCGATGCGCTCCTCCCGGCCCCGCTCGCCGGGCTCGTAGAAGCGGGCCCCCTCCAGCTCCTCGGGCAGGTAGCGCTGGGGCGCCACCCCGCCCTCCCACTCGTGGTCGTAGCGGTAGCCCTCGCCGTAGCCCAGGTCCTTCATCAGGTCCGTGGGGGCGTTGCGCACGTGCAGCGGGACCCCGGCCGCCGGCGTCTCCCGGGCGGCCTTCCGGGCCCGGGAGAAGGCCTCGTAGATCCGGTTCGACTTCGGCGCCACCGCCAGGTAGACCGTCGCCTCGGCGAGCGCCAGGTCGCCCTCGGGCGAGCCCAGGAAGTGGTAGGCGTCCCGGGCGGCCAGGGCCACCCGGACGGCGTTGGGGTCGGCCAGGCCCACGTCCTCCGAGGCCATCCGCACCAGCCGCCGGGCCAGGTAGAGGGGGTCCTCCCCCGCCTCCAGCATCCGGGCCAGCCAGTAGAGGGCCGCGTCGGCGTCCGACCCCCGGACCGCCTTGTGGAGGGCGGAGATCAGGTTGTAGTGGCCCTCGCCCGACTTGTCGTAGCGGGCGAACCGCCGCTGGAGGGCCTGCTCGATCTCCTCCACCCCGATGGCCCCGCCCTCGCCGGCCAGCTCCGCCGCCGTCTCCAGGGCGTTCAGGGCCCGTCGCGCGTCGCCGTCGGCCGCCTCGGCCAGCTTCGCCAGCGCGTCGTCCTCCGCCGACAGCCCCCGTCCGCCCAGCCCCCTCTCCTCGTCCGCCAGCGCCCGCCGGCAGAGGCCCTCCAGCTCGTCGGGCGAGAGGGGATCCAGGGTGAAGACCCGGGTGCGGCTGAGCAGCGGGCCCACCACCTCGAAGCTGGGGTTCTCGGTGGTGGCCCCGATGAGGATGACCGTGCCCTGCTCGACGTGGGGGAGGAAGGCGTCCTGCTGGGCCTTGTTGAAGCGGTGGATCTCGTCCACGAAGAGGATCGTGTCCCGACCGGTGGCCTTCCGGCGCTCCTCGGCCTGGGCGATCAGCTCCCGCACCCGGCCGATCCCCTCGGTGACGGCGCTGAAGGGCTCGAAGGCGGCGTCGGTCTCCCGGGCGATGATGCCCGCCAGGGTGGTCTTCCCGCACCCGGGCGGCCCCCAGAAGATGAGGCTCGGGACGCGGTCGTGGGCGATGAGCTCCCGCAGGGGGCCGCCCTCCCCCACCACCTCCTCCTGGCCCACGAACTCCTCCAGCGTGCGCGGCCGGAGGCGGGCGGCCAGGGGCGCGCCCTCGCCGGGGGGCGGACCCAGGGGGTCCCCGCCCTCCTCGCCGCGGCCGGCGTCGGGCCCGAAGAGGCTGGGCTCGTCAGGCATCGGACGGGTCGCCGGGGGCGCCGCCGGGCCCGGAGCCGCCGGAGGTGAGGGGCCGGCCGTCGCCGCCCAGCTCCGCCTTCAGGGCCTCCTCCAGATCCGGGGCCGCCGGCCCCTCCAGCACGCCGGCGTCCACCAGCTCCTCGACGAGCCGGAGCAGCGTCTCGCGGTCGTTGAGCCCGGGGTTCTCCAGCACCTGGGCGTGCAGCTCCCGGAGCAGGAGCCCGATCTTCGGGCCCTCCTCCACCCCGGCCTCCATCAGGTCGCGGCCGTTCACGGCCAGGTCGGTGACGTCCAGGGGCGGCCCCGCCAGGAGCTCCCCGTGCACCCGCCGCCACACGTGGACCAGCATCCGCGCCCGCTCGCCGGCGGCCTTCACGCGCGCCCCGGCGATGTGGACGCGGAAGAGGTCGCGGACCCGCTCCCCGCCCACCTCCGACAGCCAGGCGCGGATCCGGGCGTCGGAGTCCATGGGCGTCGGCAGGGTCTCGTAGTGCCGGAGCAGCGCCGTCACCCGGTCGGTGGCGTCGTTGGAGAACTTGAGCCGCTCGAGGATCGCCCCGGCCCGCTCCGTCCGCTCGTCGGCGTCCTCGCCCACCGGCACCAGCCAGCGGGCCAGGCGGACGATCCCCCGCGTCCGGGCCACGGCGTCCACCGCCCCCAGGTCCAGCTCCCAGCGGGGGTCCGAGTCCGCGACCCGCTCCACCTCCGGGTACCAGACCGCCAGCACCCCGTACCGGTGGTAGAGGCGGAGGGCGTCCGAGGGCTCGTCGTCGGCCAGGACCTTCATCAGCTCCTCGCGGATCCGTTCGGCCGAGAGGTCGACGGTCTTCGGCGCCGCCGCCTCCAGCGCCTCCTCGGTGGCCGGCTCGATCTCCAGCCGGAAGCGGCCGGCGAAGCGCAGGCCGCGGAGGACCCGGAGGTGGTCCTCGGCGAAGCGCGTGGCGGGATCGCCGACCGCCCGGAGGATCCCCCGGTCCAGGTCCGCCCGCCCGTCGAAGGGGTCCCGCAGCTCCCCGTCGGCCGGGCGCCAGGCCAGCGCGTTGATGGTGAAGTCCCGGCGGGCCAGGTCCTCCTCCAGCTCGTCGGCGAACTCCACCACCGCGTGGCGGCCGTCGGTCTCCACGTCCCGCCGGAAGGTGGTGACCTCGTACATCACGTCGTCCGAGGCCAGCACGCCCACGGTGCCGTGCTCGACGCCGATGGGAATCGTGCGACGGAAGATCCGGCGGACCTCCCCCGGCCGGGCGTCGGTGGCCAGGTCCCAGTCGGCCCGGCCCCGGCCCTGGAGCTCGTCCCGGACGGCGCCGCCCACCGCCCAGGCCTCGTGGCCGGCCTCCTCCAGCCCGTCGGCGACCTCCAGGAGGCCCTCCGGCGGGGACAGCTCCGCTTTCACCCGCACAGCACCGCCCCGCCGTTCACGTTGAGCACCTCGCCGGTGACGTGCCGCCCCAGGTCCGAGAGGAGGAAGCAGACGGGCCCGGCCACGTCGTCCGGGGTGGCGACCCGGCCCAGGGGGATCTCCTCGAGCACCGCCTCCCGGGCCTCGGAGCGGAGCACCGCGGCGCTCATGTCGGTGTCCACCCAGCCGGGGGCGACCGCGTTGACGGTGATGCCCCGGCCGCCCAGCTCCCCGGCCAGGGACTTGGCGAAGGCGTGGATGCCCCCCTTGGTGGCGGCGTAGTGGGCGTGGCCCGGCTCCCCGCGCTGGCCGGCCGTCGAGCCCACCAGGACCATCCGCCCGTCGTCGTCCATCCGGGCCGCCGCCTGGCGGGCGGTGAGGTAGATGGAGGTCAGGTTGACCTCGATCATCTTCCGCCACTCGGGCGGCGTGAGCCGCTCCAGGGGCCGGTCCTCCTCGTTCCAGATCCCGGCGTTGCCCACGAAGAGGTCCAGGTCGTCGAACCGTCCGTCCATCTCCGCGAAGAGGGCGTCCACCTCCTCGTCCCGGGAGAGGTCGGCGGCCGCCTTCCAGACCGCCGGCTCCCCCTCGGCCGAGGCCGTGTCGCCGGGGGCGGTCCGGGCCAGCTCGCCGGCCTGGCGGAGCGTCTCGTCGGCCGCCTCGTGGTCCGAGCGGTAGGCGAAGCCCACCCGGGCGCCGGCGGCCGCCAGCATCCGGACGACGGACCGTCCGATGCCGCGGGAGCCGCCGGTGACCAGCGCGCGGCGCCCGGCCAGGCCGGGGAGCTCGAGCTTGCGGGGATCGTCCATGGGGTCGCTCCGCTCGTCGTCTCTCATCCCTCGGCGAAGATCCGGTCCACCCGGTCGGCCACCGCGTGCTCGATGGCCAGGTGCATCTCCTGGGCCCGGGCCACGTCGTCGGTGGGGACCACCAGCGGGAGGCTCACCTGCTCCCCCACCCGGCCGCCGTCGCCCGCCAGCAGCCCCACGCTCCGGAGGCTCATCTCGGTGGCGGTGCGGACCGCCCGGACCACGTTCTCCGACTCGCCGCTGGTGGAGTGGACCACCACCAGGTCGCCGGGCCCGGCCAGGGCCCGGAGCTGGCGGGCGAAGACCTCCTCGAAGCCGAAGTCGTTGGCCGCGGCGGTGGTGGCCGGGCCGCTCGACGTCAGCGCCACCGCCGGGAGCGGGTCCCGCTGCCGCCGGTAGCGGACGGTGTACTCGGCGGCCGCGTGCTCGACGATCGCCGCGCTGCCGCCGTTCCCGCAGTAGAGCAGCTTCCCCCCGTCCCGCAGGGTCCGCTCCACCCAGCGGGCGTAGCGGGCCGTCCCCTCCTCCAGCGCGGCGCCGGTGCGGGAGGCCAGCGCCGCCAGCGACTCCAGGTGCGGGCCCAGGACACGCCCGGCGTCCTCCCCGTCCGGCGCGGGCTCGTCGCCGGCCGGCGGCGTCCGGCCCGCGGCGTCGTCCCCGGGTTCCGCGGCCTCCTCCGGAGCCCCGTCTCCGACCCCCTCCACCGGGAGGTCGGCGCCTCCCTCGCCCCGGTCGAAGCCGGGTCGGGTGGGGTCCCAGCCGTCGAGCCCGTCGTCCTCGGTCATCGCGCTCCTCCCCTGCGTCGTTCGCTCGGGCGGCCGTCCCCGCCGTCGGCGGGCGGCAGCTCCAGGCGGGGCGCCGACGCCGTCTCCTCGCCGTCCAGCACCGCCGCGGGGTTCTCCCAGAGCAGGCGCCGGGCCGCCGCCGGATCGGTCCCGGCGAGACGGCCCCGGACCTCCCCCAGCCCGTCGGTGCGCGGCGGGCGGGCATGATGGTCCGAGGCCACCAGGTCGACCAGCCCCTCGGCCAGCAGGCGCCGGGCCGTACGCTCCGGTCCGACCCCGTAGCTGCCGAGGAGGCTCCCGGCGTTGACGGCCAGCAGGACCCCGGCCTCCTTCAGTCTCCGGGCCCACCCCGTCCCGTCCTCCATCCCCCGGTAGCGCTCCGGGTGGGCGAGGACCGGCACGAGGCCCGCCTCCAGGAGCGGCCGCATCGGGGCCGCCGGATCGTCGGCGGGCCGGCGGAAGAGGTCGTACTCCACCAGCACGTGACCGCCGGTTCCGAGCCAGAGCCCCTGGTCCTCCGGGTCCAGCTCCGCCCCGTCCATCCGCACCTCGAAGGCCAGCCGGAGCCCCAGGTCGGGCATCTCCTCGCGGGCCGCCGAGCGGAGCTCCACGAAGGCGTCCTCGGCCCGCCGCCGGTATCCGCTCCGGGCCCGGCTGGCCGGCAGGTGGGGCGTCGTCGCCACCCGGGTCACGCCGGCCTCGTGCTCCCGACGCAGCCAGCGGAGGGCCGTCGACAGGTCCGGGGCGCCGTCGTCGACGCCCGGGACGAAGTGGCAGTGGACGTCCGCCATCGCCGGCGGCTCCTCCCCGCCGCTCACCCGTCCTCCTCTCCGTCTCCCTCGCCGGCGGAGCCGACCGCCCCGCCCTCGTCGTCCGGCAGCCCCCCGGCCGTCCGCCCCAGGAGGCGGCCGATCCGGCCCCGCAGGCCCGACCGGTCGGCCAGCCCCTCCAGCTCCTCGTCCAGCTCGGCGGCGGCCTCGAAGGCCCAGGTGAGGGCGGCGTCGGCGGCCAGCAGGCGGAGGGCCGCCTCACGGTCGCGGGGGGCGTCGGCCACGCGGTCCAGCTCCCGGACCGCGATCCAGGCCAGGGTATCGGGCACCGAGGCGGGGTCGGGCAGGGGCCGGGGCGCCGCCCGGCCGGGCTCGACGCCCCGGGGGAAGTCCTCCGGGTCGGCGGCACCGGCGCCGTCCCCCGGGTCGGACGGCCCGCCGGCCCCGGCCTCCTCCAGGGCGGCCAGCCCCCGCCGGACGGCGTCGCGGACGGCCCCGGCCAGCTCCCCGGGCACCTCCTCCAGCCGGGGCTCCAGCCACGAGAGCACCGGCTCCCCGGCCGCCATGCTCCCGCCGCCGATCAGGAGGCGTCCAGGGCCTCGGCGACGCGCCGGCGGGCGGCCTCCAGCCCGTCGTCCACCGCCCCCCCGTCGCCCACACCGCCCTGGGCGAAGTGGGGGCGCCCGCCCCCGCCCGAGCCGGTGGCGCCGCTGGCCTCGCGGACCAGGTCGC
>CAYVFM010000047.1:8604-10283 GCA_964450995.1 uncultured Gemmatimonadota bacterium
GGGCGCCCGCCCCCGCCCGAGCCGGTGGCGCCGCTGGCCTCGCGGACCAGGTCGCCGGCCTTCACGCCGCGGCTGATCCAGTCGTCGGTGACCACCGAGAGGAAGGCCTCCTTCCCCTCGTCGGGGACGGCGACGTGGACCAGGGCCGCCCCGGAGCCCAGGGCGTCCCGGAGACGGTCCCCGAACTGGGCCAGGTCGCTCCCGCCCGGCAGCTCCACGCCCGACCGGACCAGCAGCCGGCCGCGGCCGTCCAGCTCCTCGGCCGAGGCCGCCAGGTCGGTGGCCAGGTCGCCGGCCGCCTCCCGCCGCTCGGCCTCGAGCCGCTCGCGGAGACGATCCCGCTCCTCCCGGAGCTTCGCCGCCCGCGGGACGACGTCGGAGGGCGGGACGCCCAGCTCGTCGGCCACGGCGGCGATCCGCTCCTCCATCTCCCGCACCCGCTCGTAGGCCTCCGGCCCGGTGACCGCCTCGATCCGACGGATGCCGGCGGCCACGCCGGTCTCGCCGACGATCCTGAAGAGGCCGATCTGGCCGGTGCTCCGGACGTGCGTCCCGCCGCACAGCTCCATGCTCACCCCGGGCACGCTCACCACCCGGACCACGTCGCCGTACTTCTCGCCGAACAGCGCCACGGCGCCGGCCTCCAGCGCCTCCCGGTAGTCCCGGTGCTCGCGCTCGACCGGCAGGTCCCTCCAGACCGACTCGTTCACCCGCCGCTCGATCCGGCCGCGCTCCTCGTCGGTGAGCGGGCCCCGGTGGCTGAAGTCGAAGCGCAGGCGGTCGGGCGCCACCAGCGAGCCCGCCTGCTGGACGTGCTCGCCCAGCACCTCGCGCAGGGCGGCGTGGAGGAGGTGGGTGGCGGTGTGGTTCCGCTCGGCGCCGCGCCGGGCGTCCTCGTCCACCTCCGCCTCGACGCGCTCCGGCGACTCGGGCGGATCGCCCTCCACCGGGGGGCCGGCCACCACGGTCTGGCCCCGCTCGTTCTCCACCACCTTCTCGACGTCCACCGCCCAGCCCTCGCCCCGCACCCGGCCGCGGTCGCTCACCTGGCCGCCGGACTCGGCGTAGAAGGGGTTCTCCCGGAGGATGAAGGCCCGCGTGCCGTCGGTCCGGCCGGCCGCCAGGACCGGCGTCTCCACCCGGAGCCGGTCGTAGCCCACCCACTCCTGGTCCTCGTCGGCCGCCAGCGCCGCCAGGGCCGGGGCCCCGCCCTCCTCGTCGCCGGCCTCCCGGTCCTCCCGGGAGCGGGCCCGCTGCTCCTCCAGCGCCTCCCGGAAGCCCTCCTCGTCGACGTCGTAGCCCCGCTCCTCGGCCATCAGCTCGGTGAGGTCCAGCGGGAAGCCGTAGGTGTCGTAGAGGCGGAAGGCGTCCCGCCCGGAGACGGTGCCCGAGCCCCCCTCCGGCGCGATCTCCTCGAACCGCCGCATCCCCTCGTCGATGGTCTCCAGGAACCGCTCCTCCTCCGAGCGGGTGGTGTTCACCAGGTGGTCCCGGCGGGCGGCCAGCTCGGGATAGGCCCCGGACATCTCGTCGGCCACGACGTCCACGAGCCGGTGGAGCGTCGGCTCGCGCCGCCCCAGCAGCCAGGCGTAGCGCCCCGCGCGGCGGAGGATGCGCCGGAGCACGTAGCCGCGGCCCTCGTTGGAGGGGAAGACGCCGTCGGCCAGCAGGAACGCCAC
>CAYVFM010000048.1:0-10194 GCA_964450995.1 uncultured Gemmatimonadota bacterium
CGCCGCGCCTGTCGGCGGCGCTCCTGGTCACGCTCCTGCTGGCGGGATGCGGCGCCCCTCGCGGCGGCGGGGCTCCCCCCGACGAGGAGCCCGTGCCCCCCGACGGACGGCCGGAGCAGCCCGCCCCGGACGCACCGGACGCACCGGACGTGCTGGAGCACGTCCGGGCCCTGACGTCCTCCGAGCCGGCCCGCGCTCTCCACCTGGCCGATTCCCTCTACTTCGCGCTGCGGGCCCGTTCGGACGCCGGGCTGGCGCCCCGGTCCCTGGCGATCCAGGTCCGCGCCGCCCTGGCCACCGGGGACACCGCCGGCGCGGCCGGCCGTCTCCGGGAGCTGCTCTCGGCCTATCCGGACGCCGGGGCCGCCGACGACGCCGCCTTCCGCCTGGCCGAGCTCCTCCGCGCCCGGGGCGACGACCCGGCCGCGGCCGGGGTCCTCCTGCGTCACGGCGACGGCGGGGACCGGGCGCTGGCGCTGCTCCGGCAGGCCGCGGGGGCGATGTCGGTGGCCGAGCTGGAGCGGGCCGCGGCCCGGGCGGAGACGGCCGGGGCGGGATCGTCGGCCCGGTCGGTGGTGGCGGAGGAGCTGGACCGGGCGCGGGAGCTGGCGGGCCGCGCGGGTCCGGTCCGGGTGGGCGTACTGCTGCCGGACTCCGGCCGCTTCGCCGAGGTGGCCCGCTGGCTCCGGCAGGGCATCCGGATCGCGCTGGAGGAGGGCGGGGAGGGGCCGCCGGTGGAGCTGGTGGCCCGGGACCTGTCGTCGGGGTCGCCGGCCGGGCTCCTGGCCGACCTCGAGGCGGAGGGCGTGGCCGCGGTGGTCGGTCCCCTCCGGGCCGGCGGCCTGGCGGACGCCGGTCGGGCGCGCTCGGGCCCGGGCCTGCTCCTGGTGAGCCCGACGGCGGCGGAGGCCTCGGGGCTGCGGAACGTCTACGCTTTCCGCGACCGCTCCCGCCGGGAGCTGGACGCCGCCGCCGTGCTGGGCGACTGGGTCGGCGGCCGGGTCCGCGCGGGCCCCGTGGGGGCGGTCTATCCCCGGGGCGAGCTGGGCCGCCGCACCTTCCTCCGCTTCCGCCGCGCCCTGGGCGAGGCCGGCGGGGGCTGGATCGTGGCCTCCGCGGCCTACGACCCGGGGGCCACGACCCTGGAGGAGCCCGTCACCGAGGTGAGCGCCTTCCGGCCGGAGGCGGTCTACGCCGGGGCCGAGGGGACCTCGTCGCTCCTCCAGATGGCGCCCCAGCTCGCCTACTACGGGATCCGGGCGGCCCTGGTGGTGGGCGGGCCCGACTGGACCCGGCCCGGGGCGGTGCGCCGTCTGGACCCGATCTACTCCCAGCTCCGCGTGGGCGCGGCCTTCGCGGGGGCGGAGGAGGGGGAGAGCGGCCGGGATCGATTTCGGGCGGCCTACGAGACCCGATACCGTACGACGCTGGGCGACAACGTCCTGCCAATGCTGGGCCACGACGCGGCCCTGCTGGTTCGCCGGGCCCTGGCCGGGACGAGCCCGCCGCGGCCCCGGGCGGTGACCCGGGCCTTCGGCCGCCTGGCGGGGGTGGAGGGAGCGACGGGCCTCCTGGAGCCCGACCCGGGGACCGGGGCCGTCGGCCGTCGGATCTCGCTGAGGACGCTCGCCGACCGCCGGCTCCGGCCCGTCTCGGCGAGCGAGGCCCGCGAGTGGCTGGCGTCGACCGGGCGGCTGGCCACCGCCGGGGACCGGGGCCGGAGGGCCCGGGCGCGTCGAGCCGTCCGGGACGCGGGGATCCCGCTCGAGCCACAGGAATCACAGGGGTCCGAGGGAGGCGAGGAGCCACGATGACGATGCGAGAGAAGCTGCGCGAGCTGGAGGAGCGTCGCCGGGAGGCGCAGCGCGGGGGCGGCGAGGAGCGCCTCCAGCGTCAGCACGACAAGGGGAAGCTGGGCGCCCGGGAGCGGCTGGAGCTGCTGCTGGACGAGGACAGCTTCGTCGAGTTCGACCGCTTCGTCGAGCACCGCTGCCAGGAGTTCGGGATGGAGGACCGCCGGATCCCGGGCGACGGGGTGGTCGCCGGCTACGGGAAGATCCACGGACGGACGGTCTACGTCTTCAGCCAGGACTTCACGGTCCTCGGGGGATCGCTGTCCGAGGCCCACGCCGAGAAGATCATGAAGCTCCAGGACCTGGCCGTGGAGAACGGCAAGCCCCTGATCGGGCTCAACGACTCCGGCGGCGCCCGGATCCAGGAGGGCGTGGACTCGCTGGGCGGCTACGCCGAGATCTTCCTCCGCAACACCCTGGCCTCGGGCGTGGTGCCCCAGATCAGCGCCGTGCTCGGCCCCTGCGCCGGCGGCGCCGTCTACTCCCCCGCCATCACGGACTTCGTGTTCATGGTGGAGGGGATCAGCCACATGTTCGTGACGGGGCCGAACGTGGTGAAGACGGTGACCCACGAGGAGGTCACCCAGGAGGAGCTGGGCGGGGCCCGGGTCCACGGCTCCAGGACCGGCGTGGCTCACTTCGTCCACGAGTCGGAGCTGGCCACTTTCCGGGCCATCCGGGAGCTGCTGACCTACCTGCCCGCCAACAACCGGGAGGACCCGCCGGTCGGCGAGACCGACGACCCGGTCGACCGGGCGGACGAGGAGCTGCTGGAGATCGTCCCGGACGAGCCCAACCGTCCGTACGACATGCACGAGGTCGTCGGTCGGGTGGTGGACGACGGCGAGTTCCTGGAGGTCCACGAGGACTACGCCGCCAACCTGCTCGTCGGCTTCGCCCGGCTCGGCGGCCGCCCCGTGGGGGTGGTGGCGAACCAGCCCGCCGTCCTGGCCGGGGTGCTGGACATCGACGCCAGCCTGAAGGGCGCCCGCTTCGTCCGCTTCTGTGACGCCTTCAACGTGCCGCTGGTGACCTTCGAGGACGTGCCGGGCTTCATGCCCGGGGTCGACCAGGAGCACGGGGGGATCATCAAGCACGGGGCGAAGCTGCTCTACGCCTTCTGCGAGGCCACCGTCCCGAAGCTCACGGTGATCACCCGCAAGGCCTACGGCGGCGCCTACGACGTGATGTCCTCGAAGCACATCCGGGGCGACCTGAACCTGGCCTGGCCCACCGCCGAGATCGCCGTCATGGGCCCCCAGGGGGCCGTGGAGATCCTCCACCGGCGGGAGATCGACGAGGCCGAGGACCCGGAGGCCCGCACCGAGGAGCTGAAGGAGGAGTACCGGGAGGCCTTCGCCCATCCCTACCGGGCGGCGGCCCGCGGCTACGTGGACGACGTCATCGATCCCCGTGAGACCCGTGCCCGGCTGATCTCCGGCCTGGAGATGCTCGTCGACAAGCGGGACCGGAACCCGCCGAAGAAGCACGGGAACCTGCCCCTGTGAACGATCGCGAGACGGGCGGGCGGCCGTTCGACACCGTCCTCGTGGCCAACCGCGGGGAGATCGCCGTCCGGGTGATCCAGGCCTGCCACGAGCTCGGCCTCCGGGCCGTGTCGGTCTACTCCGAGCCCGACCGGCTGTCGCCCCATGTTCTGATGGCCGACGAGGCGGTGGCGCTGGGCCCGGCGCCGGCGTCCGAGAGCTACCTGGACATGGACAAGCTGGTGGACGCCGCCCGGCGGACCGGCGCCGGGGCGATCCACCCGGGTTACGGCTTCCTGGCCGAGAACGGGGCGTTCGCCGAGAAGGTGGTCGCCTCCGAGCTGACCTGGATCGGGCCGCCGGCCGGCGCCATCGCCGCCATGGGCAACAAGACGGAGGCGCGCCGCCGGATGCGGGAGGCGGGCGTCCCGGTGATCCCCGGCACCGAGGCGGCCGCCGCCGACGAGGAGGAGGCGGCCGAGGCCGCCGCCGAGATCGGCTATCCCGTGATGCTGAAGGCCGCCGCCGGCGGCGGCGGGAAGGGGATGCGCGTGGTCCGGGAGCGGGAGGGGCTGGCGTCGGCCCTGGAGGCGGCCCGGAACGAGGCTCGCCAGGCCTTCGGCGACGACCGCGTCTACCTGGAGCGGTTCCTGGATCGCCCCCGCCACGTGGAGATCCAGGTCCTGGCCGACGAGCACGGACACACCGTCCACCTGGGCGAGCGCGAGTGCTCCATCCAGCGGCGGCACCAGAAGCTGATCGAGGAGGCGCCGTCGCCGGCCCTGGACGAGGCGACCCGCCGGGAGATGGGGCGGGTGGCCGTGGAGGCCGCCGAGGCGGTGGACTACGTGGGCGCCGGGACGGTGGAGTTCCTCTATCAGGAGGGCGAGTACTGGTTCCTGGAGATGAACACCCGGATCCAGGTGGAGCACCCGGTCACCGAGATGGTCACCGGCGTGGACCTGGTGCAGGAGCAGCTCCGGGTCGCCGCCGGCGAGCCGCTGGGCTGGGAGCCCGACCCGGACTGGCCCCGGGGGCACGCCATCGAGTGCCGCATCAGCGGGGAGGACCCCGCCGGCGGCTTCCTCCCCTCCTCGGGGCGGATCTCCACCCTGCGAATCCCGTCGGGCCCCGGGGTGCGCTGGGACGGGGGCATCGCCGAGGGCTTCGAGGTGGGGCTCCATTACGACCCGCTACTGGCCAAGCTGGTGGTCCACGGGCCGGACCGCCCGGCGGCGATCCGACGGATGCGTCGGGCCCTGGCCCAGCTCCAGGTGGAGGGGGTCTCCACGACCCAGCCCTTCCACCTGGCGGTGATGGAGGAGGAGGATTTCCGGGCGGGCCGGCTGGACATCCACTACGTGGACGAGCACCCGGAGGTCACCGACCGGTCGCTGCCGGGGGACTGGCGGCGCGCGGCGGCCGTGGCCGCGGCCCTGCTGGAGGAGGAGCGGGGGGACGGCGCGGGTCCGTCGGCCGGCGGCCCCGCGGGCGGGAGCCCGGGCGGGGGCCGGAGCGCCTGGCGCCGGGCCTTCGATCCCCGGTGAGCGGGACGGACGCCCCGGCGGCGACCGGGACAGTGGAGCTCACGGTGGAGTCGGTGGCCGTGGGCGGCGACGGCGTCGCCCGGGAGCCCGACGGCCGGGTCGTCTTCGTCCCCCGGACCGCGCCGGGCGACCGCGTCCGGGTCCGGCTCACCGAGGAGCGCGGGAGCTGGGCCCGCGGCGAGGCGGTGGAGCTGCTGGAGCCCGGCCCGGACCGCGTCGAGGCGCCGTGTCCGTATTACGAGGCCTGCGGCGGGTGCCAGCTCCAGCACCTGGAGCGGTCGGCCGAGCTGGAGGCCAAGGGCCGCGCCGTGGCCGACGCCCTCGAGCGCATCGGCGGACGCCCGGTCGATCCCCCGACGGTGGCCGATCCCGGGCCGCCCTTCCGCTACCGGAACCGGGTGACCTTCACGCTCCGCCGCGGCGACGACGGCCCGGTGGCGGGCTACCACCGGCGGGAGACGCCCGAGCGGCTGGTGGACGTGGAGGATTGTCCGCTGGCCGAGGAGCCCGTGGCGGCGGCCTGGCGGGATCTCCGGGCCGCCTGGGGCGAGGGGGCGGCGATCCTGCCGGCGGGCGAGGAGCTGCGGATCACCGTACGGGCTTCGGCGGAGGGCCGCACGGCGCTCCTGGTGGAGGGCGGCGGCGGGGACGAGGGAGATCCGGCCGCCGTGGCCGACGCGGTGGACGGGCTGGCCTGCTACGCCTGGCGCCCCCGGGGCGGCGACCGCCGCCCGCTGGCCGGGGCACCGACCTTCCCGGAGCGGTGGCTGGGGACCGACCTGCGGCTGGGGCCGGAGACCTTCGTGCAGGTCAACCGCGCCGCCGCGGCCGCCATGGAGCGGCACCTGGACGGGCTGGCCGAGGGGCGGCTCGGCGGCCTCGACGGGCGCCGCGCCGTGGACCTCTACGCCGGGGTGGGGGTCCGGGCCCTGCGCTGGGCGGCGGCCGGCGCCCGGGCGGCGGCCTGCGAGTCCGACCCGGAGGCGGTGCGGGCGGGCCGGGAGGCGGCCCGGCGGGAGGGGCTCGAGGCGAACTTCCACGCCACCACGGTAGAGGAGCGGGCGGCGTCGCTGCTCCCGGCCGACCTGGTGGTGGTCAATCCGCCCCGCCGGGGCCTCTCCCGGGAGGCGGCCGAGCTGCTGGCCGGGGCCGGGCCGGGAGCGCTGGCGTACGTGAGCTGCGACCCGGCGACGCTGGCCCGGGACCTGGAACGGCTGGGGGAGGCATGGCGGATCGCCGACCTGGCGGCCTTCGACGCCTTCCCCCAGACCGCACACGTCGAGACCGTCGCCTGGCTGGAGCGGACGTGAGCCGATGAAGTATTTCGTGACGGTGGAGGGCGAGACGCACGAGGTGGAGCTGACCCCGGAGGGCGTCCTCGTGGACGGCGAGGCGGGTCCGGAGGCGGAGATCGCCGCGGTCCCCGGCAGCGCCCTTCGCCACCTGCGCCTGGGCGACCGCGGCTATCCGATGCTGGTCCGCCGGGGCGAGGGCGGCTGGATCTTCCGGATCGGGGGGCGGCGGCTCCGGGTCTCGGTGGAGGACGAGCGCACCCGGGTGATCCGCGAGATGGCGGGCGAGACCGGCGCCGAGGAGAGCGGCCGCGAGCTCCGTGCCCCGATGCCGGGCAAGGTGGTCCGGGTGCTGGTGGAGCCGGGCCACGAGGTGGAGGCCGGCGACGGGCTCGTGGTGATGGAGGCGATGAAGATGGAGAACGAGCTGTCCGCCCGCTCGGACGGGACCGTCACCGAGGTCCGGGTCGAGGAGGGGCAGACGGTGAACCAGGACGACGTGCTGGTGAGGCTGGAATGAGCGGCGAGCGCGAGGCCTGGCGGGAGCGCACCCTCTCCCCGTTCCTGGAGCGGCACGGCGAGCGTCGGGAGCGCTTCGAGACCTCCTCCGGGATCGAGGTGCGTCGGCTCTACGGGCCGGAGGACCGCCGGGACGCCGACTACGGCCGGGACGTGGGCTACCCGGGCGAGCCGCCCTTCACCCGGGGGATCTACCCGACGATGTACCGGGGCCGGCTCTGGACCATGCGCCAGTACGCCGGCTACGGGACCGCCGAGGAGACCAACGAGCGCTTCCGGATGCTGCTGGAGTCCGGGCAGACCGGGCTCTCGGTGGCCTTCGACCTCCCCACCCAGATGGGCTACGACTCGGACCACGCCATGGCCCGGGGCGAGGTGGGCCGGGTGGGGGTGGCCGTGGACACCCTGGACGACATGCTCCGGCTGTTCGAGGGGATCCCCCTGGACCGGGTGTCCACCTCGATGACCATCAACGCCACCGCCCCGATCCTGCTGGCCCTCTACGTGGCGGTGGGCGAGGAGCAGGGCGTCGACCGGTCGGAGCTGCGCGGCACGGTCCAGAACGACCTGCTGAAGGAGTTCGTGGCCCGGGGCACCTACATCTACCCGGTGGAGCCGAGCCTCCGCCTGGTGACCGACGTCTTCGACTTCTGCGCCCGGGAGGTCCCCCGGTGGAATAGCATCTCCATCAGCGGCTACCACATGCGGGAGGCCGGGGCCACCGCCGCCCAGGAGCTGGCCTTCACGCTGGCCAACGGCCTGGAGTACGTGGACCGGGCCCTGGACCGGGGGCTGGAGCTGGAGTCGTTCGCCCCCCGCCTCAGCTTCTTCTTCGCGTGCCACAACCACTTCTTCGAGGAGGTGGCCAAGTTCCGGGCCGCCCGCCGGCTCTGGGCCCGGGTGATGGAGGAGCGGTACGGGGCCTCGGAGCGGAGCCGCCGCCTGCGCTTCCACACCCAGACCGCCGGCTCCACCCTCACGGCCCAGCAGCCCGAGAACAACGTGGTGCGGGTGGCCGTCCAGGCGCTGGCCGCCGTGCTGGGCGGAACTCAGTCCCTGCACACGAACAGCTTCGACGAGGCCCTGAAGCTGCCCTCCGAGGACGCGGCGAAGCTCGCGCTCCGGACCCAGCAGATCCTGGCCGCCGAGTCGGGCGCCGCCGACACCGTGGACCCGATGGCCGGCTCGTACTACGTGGAGGAGCTGACCGATCGGATCGAGGAGGAGGCCCGGGCGTACCTCTCGGAGATCCGGGAGCGCGGCGGGGCCGCCCGGTCCATCGGTTACATGGACGACGAGATCCATCGCTCCGCCTACGAGCACCAGAAGGCGGTGGAGCGCGGCGAGCGCGAGGTGGTGGGGGTGAACGTCCACCGCGAAGAGGAGGCCCGGCAGGAGATCGAGCTTCCGGCCTTCGACGAGCTCGCGGAGGGCCAGCGCCGGCGGCTGGCCGACGTGAAGGCGCGGCGGGACGGAGGCGAGGTGGAGCGGACGCTGGACGAGGTCCTGCGCCGGGCCCGGGAAGGCGAGAACGTCGTCCCGGCCCTGGTGGACGCCGTCCGGGCCCGGGCCACCCTGGGCGAGATCAGCGACGCGCTCCGCGAGGAGTGGGGCGAGCACCGGACGACCTGAGGGGGAGCGACATGCCGACCTACGAGTACCGATGCCGCGCCTGCGGCCACGACTTCGAGCGGTTCCAGAAGATCAGCGACGATCCCGTTCGCACCTGTCCCGATTGCGGCGAGGACGAGGCCGAGCGCCTCATCTCCGCCGGCGGCGGGCTCGTGTTCAGGGGCTCGGGCTTCTACGCGACCGACTACCGCGACTCCGGCCCCGGGGAGCGGGAGGGCAAGGGCGGGAGCGAGGGCTCCGACGGCTCCTCCGAGGGCGCGTCGGGCGACGGGGCCGGCGACGGGGGCTCCTCCGGCGGCGACGGGGAGGGCGGGGGTGGGGACTGAGGCCGCGGCCGACCCCCTGCGCCACCGGCGCCGGGAGCTGCGCGCCGCCGTTCGGGACGCCTGCCGGTCGGCGGGCGCCCCCGAGGGGTTCGAGCCGGAGCTGGAGCGGCCCCGTGAGGACGGGCACGGCGACGTGGCGTCCAACGCCGCCATGGTCCTCGCCGGCCGTCTCGGCCGCGCGCCCCGGGAGATCGCCGGGGAGCTGAAGGAGGCGCTGGAGGCCGGTCCCGCGGGCGTGGCCACGGTGGAGGTGGCCGGGCCGGGCTTCCTGAACTTCCGGTTCGCCGACCGGGTGTGGTTCGAGGGGCTGGCCGACGTCCTGGAGGCCGACCGGGCCTGGGGCCGGTCGACGGTCGCCGGGGCCGAGCGGGTCAACGTGGAGTTCGTCTCCGCCAACCCGACGGGCCCCCTCCACGTGGCCCACGGGCGGGGGGCTGCCCTGGGCGACGCCGTGGCCTCGCTCCTGGCGTGGACGGGCCACGACGTGACCCGGGAATTCTACCTGAACGACACCGGCCGCCAGATCGAGCTGCTGGGGGCCTCGGTGGAGGCCCGCTGGCGGCAGGCCCGGGGCGAGGAGGCCGAGGTGCCCGAGGGCGGATACCGGGGCGAGTACGTCCGGGAGCTGGCCGCCGAGCTGGACGACGAGCTCGGCCGGGCACGGCTGGAGGCCATGGAGCGGGGCGAGCGGGTGGAGCGCTTCGCCTCGGAGGCGAAGGCCCGTCTGCGCGACGGGCACGAGCGGGACCTCCGGGCCTTCGGGGTGGAGATGGACCGCTGGACCCGCGAGAGCGACCTGTACGGCTCGGGGCGGGTGGACGCCCTGCTGGGGCGCCTCGAGGAGGAGGGGCTGGCCTACGAGGAGGACGGGGCGACCTGGCTGGCCACGACCCGCTTCGGCGACGAGAAGGACCGGGTGCTGGTGAAGAGCGACGGCTCCTACACCTACTTCCTCCCCGACATCGCCTACCACCTGGACAAGGCGGAGCGCGGCTTCGACCGCGCCGTGGACGTCCTGGGGGCCGACCACCACGGCCACGTGGGCCGGATGGAGGCGGCCCTGGAGGCGCTGGGCGTGGAGCGCGGATGGCTGGAGGCGGTGATCCTGCAGCTCGTGAGCGTCCTGAAGGGCGGGGAGGAGGTCAAGATGAGCAAGCGGGCCGGCCACTTCGTGACCCTGAGGGAGCTGTTCGAGGACACCGGCCGCGACGTGGCCCGCTACTTCTTCCTGATGCGGCGGGCCGACCAGCACCTCAACTTCGACCTCGACCTCGCCCGGGACACCTCCGAGCGCAACCCCGTCTACAAGGTGAAGTACGCCCACGCCCGGATGTGGGGCGTGTTCGAGAAGGGCGGGGTGGACCCGGAGGAGCTGGACCCTTCGACGGAAGAGCTGGCGGAGCTGGAAACCGGGGCGGAGCGGGCGGTGGCGCGGGAGCTCCTGCGCTTCCCGGAGGTGGTGCGGCGGGCGGCCGACGGACGCGCGCCCCACCGGGTGTGCGGCTACCTGGAGGAGGTGGCCGGCCGGGTGAACGCCT
>CAYVFM010000049.1:0-7934 GCA_964450995.1 uncultured Gemmatimonadota bacterium
TGCTCCCGGCCTGTGAGGACGAGGTCGTGGTCCGGGATCCGACCATCGCGGCCCACGTCGCGGGAGGCGTGGCAGGCCCGAACGGGCAATCCCTGGCCGACCAGAGGGTCCGGGCCGAGGGGGTGGAGCTGTCCGCCTCGGAGCACACCCTGACCGACGACCGGGGTCGCTACGAGATGCGCCTGGCCACGTTCGGCGGAGGACGCGTCGAGAGCGACGTCAGGATCTGGGTCGAGCCCGACGATTCGCTCGGTCTCGCTCCCGACACGGTCCGTCGGGAGGGCGTCGTCTTCACTGCGGCAGGAGGGGACACGGTCCGAGCGGACTTCGAGCTTCGGACGCGGTAGGGTCCCGGCCGCGGGGTCGGTCTCGCCCGGACGAACACCGTCCTCACAGGGAATGCGTCCGTTTTCCCCGCATCTGTCCACATGGCACATAAGATATATTATGTAAACTAGGGCGGGACGAGGACGTGCATGGTCTTCACGGCGGCCGCGGACGTCCTCCCCCTGCTCCCCGGCGGGCACGGGTGCGTGTCAGAGACGGCCCAGGAGCGCCTTCAGACGGAGCGCCCAGACCTTCCAGACCGCCTCGCGGACGATGGCGCCCGACATCTTGCTCTCCCCCACGTCGCGGTCCACGAAGACGATGGGGACCTCCTCGACGCGATAGCCGAGGTGCCAGGCCCGGAAGCTCATCTCGATCTGGAAGGCGTAGCCGGTGGAGGTCACGCGGGAGAAGTCGATGTCCTCCAGCACCTCCCGGCGGAAGCACTTGAAGCCGCTGGTGGCGTCGGTGACGGGCAGCCCGGTGACCCAGCGGGCGTACTTGTTGGCGAAATAGCTCAGCAGGAGCCGGGTCATGGGCCAGTTGACGACGTTGACGCCCTTCAGGTACCGGGAGCCGGCGACGACGTCGGCGTCCCCGACCGCTTCCAGCAGCTCGGGCAGGTAGTCCGGATCGTGGGAGAAGTCGGCGTCCATCTCCAGCAGCCAGCGGTAGCCGCGCTCGAGACCCCATTCGAACCCGCGGAGATACGCGGATCCGAGTCCCATCTTCCCCTCCCGGTGGATCACCGAGATCCGCTCGTCGTCCTCGGCGAGCCGATCGGCGAGCTCGCCGGTGCCGTCCGGCGAGCCGTCGTCCACGACGAGGAGGTCGATGCGCGGGTCCCGGTCGAGGATCTCCGGGACGATCTTCCCCAGGTTCCGGACCTCGTTGTAGGTGGGGAGGACCACCAGGGCCCGATCCTCGCCGCTCCCGCCGCTCACGGTCCCTCCCCCCTGCCCCGGCCGGAGGGCGCGGCCGCCGGGCCGGGCCCGCCGCCCGGGAGCGCCAGGGACGCCCCGGCGGCCGCGAGCTCGGCCAGGGTGACCCACACGCGGGCCGCCACCGCCATCGCCCCGGCCACGGCCGCGCCCATGGGCGTGACGGCCGCCAGCAGGCCCGCCATCGCACCTTCCCGCACCAGCAGGCCGCCGGGAGCCACCAGGACGACGTAGCCCGCCACGTAGGCGGCGGCGAAGACGCCGGTCAGGATGACGGGGCCCGGGACGGCACCGGCGCTCAGACCCCGCAGGAGGCACCACAGCCCCACGCCGTAGAGGCCCCAGGCGACCACCATCCCGCCGGCGGCCCGGAGGAGCGCCGGCCCCGTGGGCGGCGCGACCTCGGGCGCCTCCTCCCGGTCCAGCACCTTCGCCGAGAGGCGCATGCCCGCCCGGACGACCCGGGGATGGAGGAGGCCCGCCAGCAGGAGGGCCGCCGCCGCGGCCGTGGCCGGCGAGCCGCCGGGCAGCAGGGCCAGGTCGCCGCCCAGGACCCCGGCGGCCACGGCGATCCCCGTCACCAGCACCACCACCTGGAAGGCCAGCGCCGAGGCCAGCCCCAGGCTCCCGGAGGCGCCGCTCTCCCGGAGGTGGACCGCCAGGCCGGAGAGCTGCCACACCTTCCCCGGGATGTAGCGCCCCAGGTTGGTGGCGATCCAGACCCGGATCCCCCGTCCCCACCCCATCCGGCCCCCGCCGGAGCGGTAGAGGTGGACCCAGACCGCCCCCATCCAGAGCAGGTCGGCCACCGCCACCGCCAGCGCCGTCGCGAGCCATCCGGGGGCGATCCGCCATCCGAAGCCCCCCACCTCGGCCCGCATTCGCTCCAGGGCGGCCCAACGGTCGACCAGGGCCCAGCCCAGGAAGCCCAGGGCGGCGACGAGGAAGAGGACGGCCCCGACGCGGTGCCAGTGCCGCTTCATCCCCGCCCTCCCTCCCGGCGCCGTCGCCAGCGCCAGCCCAGCCCCGCGGCCACGGCGATCAGCCCGGCCAGCGAGGCCATGGCCCCGCGGCGTACCGGCGGCGAGGCGTACGTCAGGACGACCCTGTGGGCGCCCTCCGGCACCTCGATCCCCCGGAAGGCGGCGTCGGTCCGGTGGACCGGCACCTCCCGGCCGTCCACCCGGGCGGACCAGCCCGGGTGCCAGACCTCGCTCAGGAAGAGGAGCCCGCCCCGATCGGCCTGGACCTCCAGGACCACCTCGTCGGGCCGCCAGCGCACCATGCGGGCCCGTCCGGCGCCCGCCCCCGGCGGCGGCCCGGAGCCGGCCGGCTCCACGTAGGCCACCGAGCCCGGGTCCCCCAGCGCCCGGGTCCGCCGGACTGCCTCCTCGAGCCCCTCGACGGCCACCACGCTGTCGGGGAAGAAGGCGTGGGGGAGGTCGGCCGTCACCCGGTAGAGCCGGGTGCTCCCCGCCCGCGCCTCCTCCGCCAGGAGCGGGGTGCCCACGTCCCGGTCCACGGTCAGGTACCGGAGGTCCAGCAGGGGCCAGAGCGACGGCCGCTGGAGGAGCTCGCGCTGTCCCACCCCGCCCACCAGCCGGTCGTACCAGGCCAGCCGGAAGTTCTGCATCCCCGTCACCGACGGGATCCCCCAGTACATCAGCTCGTTCTTCCCGAAGGTCCCCTGGAGCTGCCAGACCCGCTCGCCGTCCCGGAGGTCGGAGCGCATCCGCTCCACCAGCGGCCCCGCCCGGAAGGCCCGGTCCGGGTCCACGGTGTCCAGGAAGCGGGCGTCCACCCGCCAGAGGTCGGCCACCAGGAGCAGGGCCACCAGGGCCAGGGTCCAGCGGGGCCAGCGCTCCCGTGCCACGGCGTATCCCGCCGCCAGGGTGCCGGTCCAGACCACGAAGGCCACCAGCCCCGTGAGCCGGAGGGTGCCGGCCAGCTCGGCGGGCGGGCGGCGAGGGTGCCCGGACGCGAACCAGCTGGTGTCGACCCACCGGAGCAGCCCCTCCGGGGCGAGCGCGGCCCAGGCGGCCAGGATCAGGAAGGGAGCCGAGAGGCCGGCCACCGCGACCCAGGAGACGGACGAGGCTCCCTCCTGCCCTTCCTCCCCTTCAGCCTCTCCGGCCGCGTCCCGGGCCGCGAGGATCCGATCCACGCCGAAGCCCGCCGAGAGGGCCACGAAGAAGGCCACGGGCCCCGTCATCATGTTGGGCGCCCGGAAGCGGGAGATCATCGGGACCAGCTCGTAGGCGATCCGGTGGACGGGCGTGGCCGCGCCCAGCGAGAAGGCCACGCCCAGGATCGAGGCGACGACCAGGAACCAGACCCGGCGGTCCCCCCGGGGGGTGGCCCAGGCCACGGCCGCCAGGGCCAGGGTGCCGGCCCCCAGGTACTCCGTGTGCAGCTTGAAGGGGTTCGTCCCCCAGTAGCCCTGGAGCGAGCCCACCAGGTCGGGCAGGAAGAACGCCGACAGCTCCTGGGGCGGCAGGGCCCAGGAAGCCGCGAACTCGTAGCCGCCCCGCCCCGCCCCGCGCACGGCGTCGGGCAGCAGCGAGAGGGTGGGCCAGAGCTGGACCGCTCCCACCACCGCCGCGGCCGCGAACCCGACGGCGAACCAGCCCGACATCCGGAGGGCCGAGCGCCGCTCCTCGCCGCCGCCCCACAGGTCCGGCGCCAGCCGCCAGACGGCGTACAGGGAGACGGCCAGCGAGGAGAAGTACATCAGCTGGGTGTGGGGCGTGAAGATCTGGCACGCCACGACCAGGCCCATGAGCAGGAGCCAGCCCGGCTCGCGCTCCCGGAACCCCCGCTCGGCGCAGGCGAAGACCGCCGGCACCAGCACCATGGCGAACATCCGCCCGTCGTGGCCGCCGTACAGGGTCGACGTCACGTAGCCGGTGAACATGAAGGCCGCGCCTGCCACGGCCGACGACCACCGCCGGAGCCCGAACGCCCGCCCGGCGGCGTAGCCCAGGACGCCGGCCAGCGCCGTGTGGAGCACGAAGGTCCAGCCGATGGCCCGGAAGAGCGGCATCACCGGGTAGAGCAGGCTGGTGGGGTAGTAGACCGGCCCGGGCAGGATGGCCAGGAAGGGCTGGCCGCCGTAGACGAATGGGTTCCAGAGGGGGAGGCCCCGCCCCGCCTCCAGCTCCTGGACGGCGAACCGCCGGAGCTGGTAGGCCTGTTCGATCATGTCGGTGCCGAAGAGCATGGCACCGGGGTCGGCCACGAACGACCGGTAGAACAGCAGCGCCAGGACCGCGCAGGCGGCCGCCCAGGCCCCGGGACCCGGTCCGCGCCGGGCCGCGTCGCGGGCCCGCCGGAGGAGGCCGCGGGCGCTCACCGCCGCCCTCCCCTGCCCCGCCGGCGTCCCCGGCTGCGCCCGGCGCTCCGCCGCCGGCTCCGGAGCAGCCCGCCCCGGCCCGGCCGGGTCTCCGGCGACGGCTCCCGGGGCTTGCGCACCACCAGGAACCACTGCGGCGAGAGCTGGCGGAGCGCCGCGTCCACCAGGAAGTCGGGCAGCGCCGAGATCGCCCACCAAAGGCGGCCCCAGGCGGACCCCCAGGTCTCGGACGTCAGCTCGTCCAGCGCCCGACGGGTCCGGTCCTCGACCCGGAGGCCGGCCGCCCGGATCCGCCGCTCCAGGCTGCCCCGCGTCCGGAACCGGATGTCGTCGTAGCTCTCGCCCCGCCCCGAGGCCCGGAGGTAGGCGTCGGCCAGCGGTCCCGGCAGCCAGCTCAGGAACGGAAGCCGGTAGTGGGGCTCCATCACGGCCAGCCGGTTCCCGGCCGCCACGTAGGCGGCCCCGCCGGGGGTCAGCACGCGCGCCAGCTCGTGGAAGAGCCCGCCCTGGTCGCGGACGTGCTCGTAGAGGTGGTTCAGGAGGGCGAAGTCCACGCTGGCCCCGGGCAGGGGGAGCCGGGTCGCGTCGGCGGCCACCATGCCGTCACGCACCTCCACGAAGGATACGTCCATCTCCATGCCCAGAATGTACTTGCCTGTCATGTCCTCGAGCTCTCTCTTGATGATCCCGGTGCCCGCCCCCAGGTCCACCACCCGGTCGGACGCCTCGATCTCGGCCCCGCAGAGGCGGTGGATCACCCGGGCCTTCTCCACCCGCTCGCGGCGGTAGGCCTCCGACTCCACCCAGGCCTCGTAGCGATCGCGCCGGGTCACGCCGCCCCCCGTCCCGGGGTTCGCCGGACCCGCCGCGCCTCCTCGTAGGCCGCCTCGAGGTCGTCCAGGATCCGGTCCCATCCGAAGCGCTCCTCGGCGTGGGCGTGGCCCCGCCGGGCCACCTCCCTGGCCCGCTCCGGGTCCCGGGCCAGGGCCAGGATCCGGTCGGCCAGGGCCTCCTCGTCGCCCGGCGGGACCAGCCACCCGGTGCGGCCGTCGCGCACGATGTCGGGGATCCCCCCCACGTCGCTGGCCACGACCGGCCGGTCCCGGCGCAGGGCCTCCAGCAGCACCACGCCCAGACCCTCGGTGTCGCCCTTCCGGTCCACCACGGCGGGGAGCACGAAGATGTCGCATCGCGCGTAGCGGCGCGACAGCTCCTCCCGGGGGAGGAAGCCGGTGAGGGTGACCGCCTCCCCCACCCCGGCGTCCCGGGCCGTCCGCCGGATGCTCTCCGCCCGGGGGCCCTCCCCCACCACGGTGAGCTCGGCCTCGCGCCGCTCGCGGACGCGAGCGAGCGCCCGCACCAGCACTTCCACTCCCTTCCGCTCGACCAGCCGGCCGACGAAGAGGAGACGGAGGGGGCCCTCCCCCGAGAGCGGCTCCCGGGCCTCCCCCGGCGCCGCTTCCCCGTCCACGGCGGCGGCGAAGGGGACGATCCGGGGGCTCCGGCCCGAGACCTCCTCCACGGATCCGGCCGTGGAGCGCGAGATGGCCGTGACCGCGTCGGCCGTGCGCGCCGACCATCGGAGGAAGGGCCGCAGCCACCGGAGGCGCTCGTTCACCCAGTTGACCTCCACCGCGTAGTAGCTGCAGACGAGGGCCGTTCGCCCGCCGGACCCCGTCCGGGCCGCCGCGCCGAACAGCGCGTGGGGGACCGGCCAGTGGACGTGGACCACGTCGGGCGCCTCCCGGCCCACCCGCCAGCCGGCCAGGGTCCCGGCGGCCGCGTACAGGGGCACCAGCGCGGCGTGGGCCGGGGAGCGGCGGACCCGGTCGGGCGCGGTGTCCTCGTGGGTGAGGGTCTCCCAGGCGGCCGGGGCGTAACGAAAGCGCCGGACCGGGATCCCGTGGACCCGGTGGCTGGCCCCGCCCCGGTAGGCCGGGGCCAGCACTTCGGCCTCGTGGCCCCGGCCGCGCAGGCGACGGATCAGCTCCACCAGCCAGGGGGTGATCACGTCCTCCTCGTCCCGCGGGAAGGCGGTCGCCACGTGGACCACCCTCACGGGCCGACCTCCGCGGACGCGGCCCGGCCCGGTGTCCCGTGGTCCCCGCCGGTACCGTCCTCCGGGCCGCCCAGGGCCGTGCCCGGGCCGCGCCGGAATCGGAGCACCCAGGTCGCCGGGTCGCGCTCCCGGTGGAGCACGAGGAAGCGGGACGGGTTCGCCTCCACCGCCGGCACCAGGTACCGGGCCGTGGTGCCCGAGATGGCGTCCACCACCACGTAGTCAGCGCGCATGGATTCGAGGCCGGAGATCACCACGGAGGGCTCCGACGAGTACGGGTAGACGTCCCCCCGGCGGCGGGCGATCCACCAGAAGATCCGGGGCTTCCGGTTCGCGACGACCGCGTCGGCGGGCGTGTTGGCGCGGGTCCAGCGGGCGGCCGCGTAGAAGCTGGCCTGGGCGGGGGCGACGCAGGCCTCGCCGGCCCTCCACGCCGAGAAGCACCGGACCCGGTCGGGCACCGTCCGGACGGCGTGGAACAGCGACGGGACGGCCAGCAGGAGCGCCAGCGCGCCGGCGCCGAGCGCCGCCCACCGGCCGTCCCCTGCCTCCCCGGCGGCCCCCTCCCCCGCCGTCCGGAGCCGACGCGCCCCGGCGGCCGCGGCCTCGAGCGCGTAGAGGAGGAGCAGGGGGAGGAGGGGCAGGAGGAAGCGGCGATCGGTCCACACCGACGGCCAGGCGGAGATGAGCCCCGCGTACAGGAGCGCGAAGAGCTCCGGCGTTCCGATCCGGTCCCGGCAGCGGCGGATCCAGCCCGCGACGGCGAGCCCCGCCAGGAGCAGTCCGCCCAGGGTCCACGCCGCCCCGGAAGCCCCGCGGATCCCGCTCACCGAGGTCGGCAGCACCGAGGAGACGTAGCTCCAGAAGTTCAGCGCCGTGCGCTCCACGAGGCCGGCGAGGCCCACGGTGCCGGCCGCCGGGTCGTAGGGGTTCACCATCAGGAACTCGGTCAGGTAGCGGGCCCGATCGGGCGCGAACGCCCCCTGGAAGAGGGCCCAGCCCCCCGCCGCCGCCAGCGCCACGATCCCCGCCCAGGCGGCCCGGCGCCAGCGGCGCCGGAAGAGCGGCTCCAGGGTCACCGCGACCAGCAGGGCCAGGCCCGCCGTGCGGGTGAGGAAGGCGGCGGCCGCCAGGAGCGTCACCGCCAGGAAGCGCCGGTCCGGGAGGAGGCCCTTCCCCGCGGCGCTCTCCGCTTCCTCCCTCTCCGCCCGGAGGGCGAGCCAGAGGGTGGCCGTCACCAGCAGGACGAAGGGAG
>CAYVFM010000049.1:8034-9967 GCA_964450995.1 uncultured Gemmatimonadota bacterium
CTCTCCGCCCGGAGGGCGAGCCAGAGGGTGGCCGTCACCAGCAGGACGAAGGGAGCCTCCGACAGGACCCAGTGACCGTAGTCCAGCAGGACGGGGTTCACCGCCGCCAGGCCCGCCGCCCCCAGCGCCGCCGCGGTGGGCGTGGCGTCCCGGCCCAGGCCCGCCGTGAGCGCCGCCGCACCGGCCGTCATCGCCAGGGAGGCCAGCTTGAAGAGCTGCAGGCCGCCCAGCCAGCCCAGCGCGGCGAGGACGGCGGGATAGACTGGAGGGTACTTGGTGTGGACGGGCGTGTCGGGGAGGTGGAGGTCCAGGTAGCCGAGCCCCTCCCTCAGCGACTCGCCGAGGATCATGTAGCCGGCGTTGTCGCCCCCCGGGAAGAGGATCGGCTCGAAGAGGAGGAGCCCCAGGACCACGTGGAGGGCGGCCGCGGCCAGCGCCCCCTGTCGGAGCCGGGCGTCAGCGGGCATCGTCCGCGTCGTCCCCCGCCTCCGCGTCGCGCCCGACTCGCCGCCGCAGCTCCTCCACCTCGGTCCGGAGCGAGACGATCAGCTCCGCCAGGAAGCCCACCGCGAACATCAGCAGGCCCACGACCGTCAGCAGGAGCACCAGGGTGAGGAGCGGTCGGTAGCCCTGGCCCATCACGAAGCGCAGGTAGAGCGCCACCATCCCCGTCACGCCGCCCAGGGCGAAGAGGGCGGCCCCGGAGACGCCGAACAGCAGCATCGGCTTGCGGCTGAAGACGAGCTGGAACCAGACCGAGATCAGGTCCAGGGCGCCGACGACGATACGGCCCCGCCCGCCGTATTTCGGCTCCCCGGCCCGCCGCGGGAGGAGCTCGATGTCGATCTCGGTGACCCTGAAGCCCCGGGCGTGCGCCAGCACGACGAAGAACCGGTGCCAGTCGTGGCGCAGCCGGATCTCGTCGAGCACGTTCCGGCGGAAGGCCTTCATGGCGTTCAGGTCGTGCACCGGGACGCCGAAGATCCGGCGGGCGAGCCAGTTGTAGACGGTGGAGACGAAGCGCTTGGAGTAGGTCCGTCCCACCTTCCGGCCGGTCACCACGTCCCACCCCTCGTCCAGGCGGTCCACGAAGCGCGGGATCTCCCCGGGGGAGTGCTGGAGGTCGGCGTCGAAGAGGACCAGGTACTCGCCCCGGGCGGCCTCGGCGGCGGTGAGCATCGCCTCCGTCTTGCCGCGGTTACGGCGATGCCGGAGGACCCGGGTGCGGGCCCCGAGGCCGGCCGCGGACGCGGCCTCCCGGGCCGCCTCGGCCGTGCCGTCGGTGGAGCCGTCGTCCACCAGCACCACCTCGGCGTCCAGGCCGTGCTCGCGGAAGGCCTCCGCCATCTCGTCGAAGAGCGGGGACATGTTCGGGGACTCGTCCAGCGCGGGGACGAGGACCGAGACGCGCGGCGACCCTCCCGGAGACGGAGGGCCGGAGCTCGACGGGGAGGGGGCCCCTGTCATACCCGCTTGCGCATCCGGGCCGAGAGGATCCCGAGCTGGTCGCGGTACTTCGCCACCGTCCGGCGGGCGATCTGGATCCCTTCCTTCTCCAGCTCGTCGACGATGGCCTGGTCGGTGAGCGGGTCGTGGGGGTCCTCGTCCTCCACCAGCTTCTCGATCTTCGCGCGCACGCCCCGGGCCGAGACCTCCTCGCCGTAGTCCGTGGAGAGCCCGCTGGAGAAGAAGAACTTCAGGGAGAGGACGCCCCGGGGCGTCTGCGCGTACTTCTCGTTCGTCACCCGGGACACGGTCGACTCGTGCATGTCGATGTGCTCGGCCACCTCGCGCAGGGTCAGCGGCTTCAGGTGCTCGACCCCCTTCTCGAAGAAGTCGCGCTGCCGGTCCACGATGAAGTTCATGACCTTCAGCATGGTCTGCCGGCGCTGCTCGATGGCCTGGATCATCCACTGGGCGCTGTTGAGCTTCT
>CAYVFM010000050.1:0-1439 GCA_964450995.1 uncultured Gemmatimonadota bacterium
GCGGAACCAGCCGCGCTCCTCCCGCTCCGGCAGCTCGACGGTGAGGGTGCGCTCGGCGCCGTCCCGGACCAGCGTCACCGACACCGGTCCCGCCTCGGCCCCGTGGACGGCCTCCGCCAGGTCCCCGGGATTCTCCACGTCCCGGTCAGCGAAGCGGACGAGGACGTCCCCGGCCTCCAGGCCGGCCTCGGCCGCGGCCGAGCCCTCGCGGACCGAGGCCACCAGCACGCCGCCGCGGTCGCCGACGCCGAAGTGCTCGGCGAGCTGGTCGGTCAGGGGCTGCATCCGGACGCCCAGCCGCGGCGGACCGCCGCGCATCGCGAGCGCACGCAGCCTCGGCGCGACGCCCTTCACGCTGTCACCCATCTTCTCGACGCGCTCGCGGACCCGCTCCATGCGCTCGTGGAGCCGCTTCATGCGCTCCTCGTCCATCTTGAAGCCCGGAGCGCCCCGGACCTGGACGCGCCTCGCCGGCCGCTCCCCGAGCTCCACGGAGAGCTCCCGGGCGTCACCGTCCCGGAGGACCCGGACCGCGACCTCCCGGCCGGGCGGCGTCTCCCGGACGAGCCGGACCAGGTGGGCCACGCTCCGGACCTCCTCGCCGGCGAACCGGAGGACCACGTCGCCCTCCCGAAAGCCGGCCTCCGCGGCGGGGCTCTCCTCGCGGAGGCCGGTGATCCGGGCGCCCCGCGGGGCTTCGAGCCCGGCCTCGTCGGCCGACTCCGCGTCCAGGTCCTCGACCCGGACGCCCAGCCAGCCGCCGTCGGCCGCGGAGCCCCCGGCCCGGAGGATCCGGACCTCGGCGCGACGGACGTCCTGCTCCGTCTCACCCTCCTGTGCCTGGACGGGCGCGTGCACGAGAGCCGCGGTGAGGAGCGCCGCCAGGGCGGCGGCCGCGGCCGGAACGCTGCTGCGATGGGACATGATGGGATCTCCCGCTTCGGGTGGCGGGGGCCGGCGCGCCGCCGGCCCCCTGTATCGCCGTCTCCGGGGTTGGGACAGGCGGCCCGCCGCCGGGGTTGCCCGGGGCCGCGCCGGCGGGAAGCCGACGGTCGTCCGGCCGGTCAGGCCCGGCCCGGCGCCACCACCCGGAGCGCCCGGGGGCGCACCCGGAAGGAGGCGGCCCCGGTCCCGAGCGCCTGCCCGTCGGCGTTGAAGGGCATCGCCGGCTCGGCGTCCACTTCCACCCGCTCCGCCCGGCGCCACAGGACCCCGGGAGCGTCCAGGTGCCGGCCGGCCAGCAGGCGGGCCACGGTCAGGGGGACCCGCGCGGGCGGATCCGACAGGACGGCCACCACGTCCAGGCGGCCGTCGTCGATCCGGGCCTCGGGCGCCACCGGGATGCCGTGGCCGAGCTCCCGTCCGTTGGCCACGATCAGGGCCAGCAGGGGAAGCTCCGGGAGCCGGTCGCCGTCCAGCGTCAGGCGCGCCCGGTAGGT